>WRNU01000069.1 GCA_009776435.1 Betaproteobacteria bacterium
CAAACCATCAGCAGTTGCCTGGACTTGCTGTTCATCGCCAAGGCCATCGAGCGCATCGGAGACCACGCCAAGAACATCTCCGAGTACATCATCTACATCGTCCACGGCACGGACGTGCGCCACAGCAAGCTCAAGGGAATCGAAGCCATCATCCAGTAAGCCCACCTTCCATGAATACCGCATCTGCTCCGAAACCGCGTGTGCTGGTCGTCGAGGATCAGCAGGATATTGCCGAACTCCTCCTCATCCATCTGCGCCACGAAGGTTTCGAGGCGATCGTGGCGGAGAACGGAGTCGACGCCCAACGGGAACTGGACGCCGTTCTGCCGGATCTCGTCCTGCTCGACTGGATGCTGCCCGGCGGCCAGAGCGGCCTCGATCTCGCGCGAAAATGGCGTGCCGCGTCGCGCACAAAACACATCCCCATTATTATTCTGACTGCCCGTGGAGAAGAAACCGATAAAATTGCAGGGCTGGACAGCGGAGGAGACGACTACATCACAAAACCCTTTTCTCCCGCCGAGCTCATGGCCCGCGTCCGCGCCCTGCTGCGCCGTCGCGCGCCCGAACAACTGGCCGACACCGTGACCGTGGGAGAACTCACGCTCGACGCCGCCACCCTGCGCGTCTGCTTCCGGGGGCAGGAACTCTCGATGGGGCCGACCGAATTCCGTCTGCTGCACTACCTGCTGAAACATCCGGATCGCATCCACTCCCGCGCCGCTTTGCTCGACAAGGTATGGGGAGATCATGTTTTCATCGAAGAACGCACCATCGACGTCCACATCAAGCGTCTGCGGGCCTGCCTGCAAGAAGCCGGTACCATGATCGAAACCGTGCGCGGCGCGGGCTATCGTCTCAGCTCGAAACCCTGATCCCCCATGCCTCCCCTGTTTTTTCGGATACTGTCCCTGTTGATCCTGATGGCGGGCGGCGCGGCGCTTGCCGCGCTGGTCGACTCATGGTCTCTGGGCATGGAATTGGGCATCGCTGCGGGCGCGCTGGCCTGGCTGGTCTGGGACAACTGGCGCGCGCAGTCCTTCGCCGGCTGGCTGCACCGTATGCGGAACGAACCGAACGCGCCACCGCCCCGGCTCGACAGCCTGCGCAAGGATGCGGCCGAACGCATTCAGCAGCTTCTTCGCAAGCAGCGCCGCAAGACGGAAGAGGCCGAAAACCGCCTGCTCAACCTCCAGTCCGCGTTTCAAGCCTCGCCCAACGGAGCCATCGTCCTGGACGAACGGGGATGTATCGAATGGTGCAACCGCACGGCCTGCGAACACTTCGGGCTGGACAGCCAGCGCGACATCTCGCAGCGGATCACACACCTGTTGCGCGACCCTGTTCTGCTCAGAAGTCTTGCCGCGCGCGACTTCAGCGAAGCCATCACGCTGGAAAGTCCGCTGTCCACGGCCTCCCATCCCCTGCGCCTCGAAGTGCAGATTCTCCCCTATGGAGAAGGGAGGCTGTTCATGCTCTCGCGGGACATCACCGCCATCGAACAGGCCGAAGCCATGAGGCGCGATTTCGTCGCCAATGTTTCCCACGAAATCCGCACCCCGCTCACCGTGCTGGCGGGCTTCGTCGAAACCCTGCAAACCCTCTCGCCAAGCGAGGAGGAACGAGCCAACATGCTTCACCGCATGGCACAGCAGGCGGGAAGAATGAAAAACCTGGTGGACGATCTTCTTACCCTCTCCCGTCTGGAAGGCAGCGCCCCGCCAGGGATAAGGGAATGGACACCCGTCCGCGCCCTGCTGGAACGGCTCGACACCGACGCCCAATCTCTTTCCGCGCATCTGGCTGGACAGGACTCACCTGGGCACGAAATCGTTTTTGAAGGCATGGACGCTCCCGACGAAATCGCCGGTTCCGCGTCCGAATTGCAAAGCGCCTTCTTCAACCTCATCAACAACGCCATCCGCTACACCCCGCCCGGCGGCAAAATCGTCGTCAGTTGGCAGACGCAAGCCAACAGAGGCGCGCGCCTTTCCGTGCAGGACACCGGCCCCGGCATCGCCCCCGAGCATATCCCGCGCCTGACCGAGCGTTTTTACCGCGTCGACTCCGACCGTTCCCGCGCCAGCGGCGGAACCGGGCTGGGGCTTTCCATCGTCAAGCATGTGCTGCAACGACACGATGCCACGCTTGTCATCGACAGTGCGCCATTGAAGGGCGCATGCTTTACTGCGACATTCCCGGCAATGCGGATACGTTCATGCCCGAGTTCTCCACCCGCCTGATTGACTGGCAGCGCCTCCACGGTCGGCATGGCCTGCCGTGGCAAGGCACGCGCGACCCTTACCGGATATGGCTCTCCGAAATCATGTTGCAGCAGACGCAGGTCGCCGCCGTCATTCCGTATTACGCGCGCTTTCTCGAACGTTTTCCGGATGTCGCCGCGCTGGCCGCCGCGCCGGTGGAAGAAGTCATGGCGCTCTGGAGCGGCCTGGGCTACTACGCCCGCGCCCGCAACCTGCACCGCGCCGCGTGCGCAGTGATGGAAGAACACGGCGGACAGTTTCCCGTCACGGCGGCGGTGTTGGCCGAATTGCCGGGTATCGGGCGCTCGACGGCGGCGGCTATCGCAGCATTCGCCAGCAACGAGCGCGCAGCCATCCTGGACGGCAACGTCAAACGGGTTCTGTGCCGTGTCTTCGGAATCGAGGGGTTTCCCGGCGAACGCGCAGTAGAGGAACGGCTATGGGCGCTGGCCGAATCCCTGCTGCCGGAAAAAAATGAGGACATCGGCGTCTACATTCAGGCGCAAATGGATCTGGGAGCCACCGTATGCACGCGCACCCGCCCAGCTTGCGAAATCTGTCCGCTTGCGACGCAATGCGTGGCTCATGCTACGAGGCGGGTAGCGGAACTGCCCGCTGCACGCCCCAGGAAAACGCCGCCACGCCGCGCAACCTGCATGGCAGTCGTTATACTGAACGACAACGTGTTGCTGGAACGTCGCCCGCCTGCCGGCATCTGGGGCGGCCTGCTGGCCTTGCCCGAAATCCCGGAAGGCATTCAAATCGAGGCCTGGGCCATGCGCAATCTCGGCATTGACCAAGCCGACGCACGGGCCTTGCCATCGCTCGTCCACGTTTTCACGCATTTCACGCTGGAAATCACGCCTTGGCGCATCGATCTTCCCGTCGCTCCCCGAACGCTTTCTGAACCCGCCTGGCAATGGCTGGCGCTTGAGCAAATCGGCTCTGCGGCATTGCCTGCGCCGGTGCGCAGGATATTGGAGGGGATTGCCGAACATCCAGAGTCCGTCGTGTAACCCCGATCCAGGTCAGGGGCCAGCCAAAAACCCCATCTCCACCAACGCCGCCCGGATGCCCTCGAGCGCAGCAAGCGCCCCCATCGGCACGCCGATATGATCCGGCGCGGGAACATCCGGGTCACGCAGATTGATGCGGATGAGCGGGAAGCCGCTACGCTCGCTCATCATGCGAACCGTGGCAACGGACTTGCCCGCGCCCAGTTCCACCACGACGGGATTGGAAGCGGCCCTGTGCCAGGCGGCAAAACGCGCCTCCTGCTGGCCGGTACGCTGTTCCAACCAATTCCAGTCACCGAACATCAGGATGTTGGGCCGCGCCAGTCCGCCGCAATCCGGGCAGCCTGGCCAGGGTTTCGGCTGACGGCAGGTAGATAAATCGACGTGAGGCTCGAATCCCTCCGCAGGCCAGATGCGATCTGAACAGGGCGTGGCGCATTGCAGATGATGAATCGAGCCGTGTACTTCCCAGACCGTTTCATCGGCAAAGCCCGCTTTCTGGAAATGCCCATCCACGTTGCTGGTAAAAACGAAAGCCCCGTCCGGCAAACGCGCCGCGATCTCCCGCAGGATGGCAAAACCACGATGCGGGCTCACTTCCCGGTAGCTTTGCAGGCGATGCCCGTAAAACCCCCAGGCAAGCCCCGGATCGCGCGCAAAAACCCGTGGATTGGCGATTTCCTCGAACCGCAGCCCCGCTTGCCGCAAGGGCGGGTAAGCGCGCCAGAGTCCTTCCGCCCCACGGAAATCGGGCAGCCCCGAATCGACGCCCATGCCTGCGCCAGCGGCAATGAGCAGGCCGGAAGATTGCGCGATCTGCTCGGCGCAGCGGGTAAAAAGTGTCATGCTTTGCCTCCCTTGTCCTTGTCCGTCAGGGTTTTCTTTCGGCTTTCTTCAAGCTGCTTCACCATGCGGTCGAAATCGCTCACGAACAACCTGTCCTGCACGATACGGTATTTCTCGAATTCGCTTTCGGCGTGGGCTTTGGCGATTTCGGCAGTTACTTTGCCTGCGTCTTGCAATACGTCCCGGTCAGCCGCCTCGATGAAGCGGCTCAGGCGCGTTTCCCAATCCTGCATGGTCATGGGTATCTGCCGTAGCGCCATGCTTTCGGCTACATCCAGATAGGCCGAAACCAGTCGTTCCAACTGCGCCATCTCGCTTACGGACAGGTAGTTTTTGGCGACGGCCACATCGAATTTCTGGATTTTTCCATGCGGGGCATCCGCCCAGGTGCGCAGACCCATATGCTCTTTGTCGGCATCGGCTCGGTGGTAAATGACCTCGGCGGCTGTCTGCCCATGGATGGCCCAATGCAGTTTGTTTTGCACAGTTGCGAAAAACCGCTTGGTGGCCTTCGCCGTTACGTCGTAATCAATGGCTGTGGCGTAGATGTCTGTGATCTTCTGGTAGAACTTGCGCTCGGAAAGGCGGATTTCTCGGATGCGCTGTAGCTGCTCTTCGAAATACTGTCTGGTAAGCACTGAGCCGTCATTCTTCAGACGCTCGTCGTCCATCGCGTAGCCCTTGACCGTGAAGGACTCAATGATGGTTGTGGCCCATTTGCGAAACTGCACCGCGCGCTCGGAATTGACCTTGTAGCCCACGGCGATGATGGCCGCGAGGTTGTAGTGCTGGGTGTCGTAGCTCTTGCCGTCGGCGGCAGTTATCCGAAAATTTTGGATAACTGAATCTTCCTGCAACTCGCTATCGGAAAACACTTTTTTCAGGTGATAGTTGATGGTTCTCACGTCCACATCGTAGAGCTGCGCCATCATCTTCTGGGTAATCCAAACGTTTTCGTCGGCGTACACCGCCTCCACGTCACCCTGACCGCTGGCGGCCACAAAGGTGAGGTATTCCGCCGCCGATGAACGGACAATGGAAATTTCATGCTTCTTTGCCATAGGCGCTTCCTGCCTGGAAGTATCCGTACTTTTGCGTTTCATTCCGCACCATGCTCATTGGCTTTTTTCAGAGTCTCGAAAGATTGCCCTGCGATGCCAGGTTCCGTTTTTTCGGTCGTCACTTTGATTCCCGTAAGGTTTGCAGAGGCGTGCACCCACAGCGCATTTTACCTCGGTGATCGCGCCAATCGTTATGATAATTGATTTCGGCATCCAGGTCGGTTTCCCGGTATCTCGCCGTAGCCGTAACCGCAACAAACCACACCATTACACACTATCCGCCGACCCATGACATTTATTGTGCCAATGAACTTCACCCGAGCCTGTTTTCTCTCTTATAGTGTACTGTTTGCTCAACCGTGCCCACCTCAACATGGACGCAATCCACATTCGTGGCGCCCGTACCCACAATCTGAAGAATATCAACCTCGACCTGCCGCGCAACCGGCTCACGGTCGTGACCGGCCTGTCGGGTTCGGGCAAGTCGTCGCTGGCGTTCGATACGCTTTACGCCGAAGGCCAGCGGCGTTACGTGGAATCCCTCTCCGCCTATGCCCGCCAGTTCCTGCAATTGATGGAAAAACCGGACGTCGACCTGATCGAGGGGCTTTCTCCCGCCATCGCCATCGAGCAGAAAGCCGCCAGCCACAATCCGCGTTCCACGGTCGGAACCGTCACGGAAATTCACGACTACCTGCGCCTGCTCTACGCCCGCGCCGGCACGCCGCACTGCCCCCGCCACCCGAGCCGGACGCTGGACGCGCAAAGCGTGACGCAGATGGTCGACCAGGTGTTGGCATTGCCCGCCGACACCCGCGTGATGATCCTCGCGCCGGTATTGAGCGGCCGGAGAGGAGAGCAACAGGAATTGCTCTCCAGCCTCGCGGCGCAGGGTTTCGTGCGTGCGCGGATCGACGGCGTCATCATCGACCTGGATGCGCCGCCGCCGCTGAACAAGAACCGCCGCCACGAAATCGAGATCGTCATCGACCGACTGCGCGTGCGGCCCGAATTGCGCGGCAGACTGGCCGAATCGCTTGAGACCGCGCTTGCGTACAGTGACGGACGCGCCATCGCAGTGGAAATGGACGACGGCGGCGGGGAATACCCGTTTTCGGCCCGCTTTGCCTGTCCGCTGTGCGACTTCGCCCTGCCCGCGCTGGAACCCCGGCTGTTCTCGTTCAACAACCCGGCAGGCGCATGCCCACGCTGTGACGGCCTTGGACAGGTTTCCTTTTTCGATCCGCAACGGGTCGTCGCCTACCCGGAGCTTTCACTGGCCGCCGGAGCTATCCGGGGTTGGGACAGACGCAACCAGTTTTATTTCCAGATGATCGAGTGTCTGGCCGCGCATTACGGATTCGATGCCGAAACGCCATTCAACAAGCTGCCGAAGAAAGCCCGGGAGGCTGTACTTCACGGTTCGGGGGAAGAGCGCATCGCGTTCCGCTATTTCTCCGACAAAGGCCGCACGGTGACGAAGACGCATCCGTTCGAGGGAATCATTCCCAACATGGAGCGACGTTTCCGCGATACCGATTCGACGCTGGTACGCGAGGAACTGCTGAAATACCGCGCCAACCAGTGCTGCCCGGACTGCGGCGGCGCGCGCCTGACTCCGGCGGCCCGGCATGTGCTGGTAGGAGATCTGTCGTTGCCCGAAGTAGCCGCCCTGCCGCTGTCGCGCTGCCTGGCGTTTTTCAGGAGTTTGCAACTCGAAGGCCAGCGCGCGCTCATCGCGGAAAAAATCGTCCGCGAAATCACCGCGCGACTCGGCTTTCTGGACAACGTCGGCCTCGGCTACCTGAGCCTCGAACGCGCTGCCGACTCGCTTTCCGGTGGAGAAGCGCAGCGTATCCGCCTTGCCAGCCAGATCGGATCGGGGCTGACCGGGGTCATGTACGTGCTCGACGAGCCTTCCATCGGCCTGCACCAGCGCGACAATGGCCGCCTGCTGGAAACCCTGGGCCGATTACGCGATCTCGGCAACACGGTGATCGTGGTCGAACATGACGAAGAGGCCATCCGGACCGCCGACCATCTCGTCGACATGGGCCCCGGCGCAGGCGAAAACGGCGGAGAGGTCGTCGCCAGCGGCACACCGGAGGCGGTCATCGAAAACCCGGCTTCCGTGACCGGCGCGTGGCTCGCAGGCCGCCGCAGGATTGCGCTGCCCGCGCGGCGCGTGCCGATGAATGCCGCGCGCCTCATCCGCATCGTCGGCGCAAGCGGCAACAACCTGAAAAAACTCGACGTCGACATCCCCGTCGGGCTTTTCGTCTGTGTCACCGGCGTTTCAGGCTCAGGCAAATCCACACTCATCAACGATACCCTGAGCGCGGCAGCCTCCAGCCAACTCAACCGAGCAAACCTAGAAGCCGCGCCGCACAAGGCCATCCACGGACTCGATCTGCTCGACAAGGTCATCTGCGTCGACCAGTCCCCGATCGGGCGCACCCCGCGATCCAACCCCGCCACCTACACCGGCTTGATGACCCCCATCCGCGATCTCTTCTCCGGCGTGCCCGAGGCCAGGGCGCGCGGCTACGGGTCGGGGCGTTTTTCGTTCAACGTGAAGGGAGGACGCTGCGAAGCCTGCCAGGGCGACGGCATGATCAAGGTGGAGATGCACTTTTTGCCCGACATGTTCGTGCCCTGCGACAGTTGCCGGGGGCAACGTTACAACGCCGAGACGCTGGAAATCCGCTACAAGGGCCGCAACATCTACGAAGTGCTGGAGATGACCGTCGATCAGGCGCGCGACTTTTTCTCCGCCGTCCCCACCATCGCGCGCAAGCTCGAAACCCTGGCCGATGTCGGCCTCGGCTACATCCGCCTCGGACAAAGCGCCACCACGCTATCCGGCGGCGAAGCGCAGCGGGTCAAACTCTCGCTCGAACTCTCCAAGCGCGACACGGGCCGCACGCTCTACATCCTCGACGAGCCCACCACCGGTCTGCACTTCCAGGACATCGAACTGCTGTTGCGCGTACTGACCCGCCTGCGCGACAACGGAAACACCATCATCGTCATCGAGCACAATCTCGACGTCATCAAAACGGCGGACTGGATCATCGACCTCGGCCCCGAAGGCGGCAACGACGGCGGCACGCTCGTGTGCGCGGGCACGCCGGAGTCCGTGGCCGCCTGCGCGCAGAGCCATACGGGGCGGTATCTGGCAAAGGCGCTGGAATGGGCGAAGAGTATTGCTTCATGAGGCATCCCAACCTTTACATGTTAATTTCATTTTTTAATGCTTTTTGGGATAACGGAAAAATTTTCACCCTGTCTTAACCCCAATCACCCTGTCCGCGCGTTTAATCGTGTGCAGGCAACGTCAAAGCGCGTTTTGAGTCACTCCGCCATGAATGGCGGAGATCGCGTTCAACCCATGTTCAAAACCCTTTTCGGAGCACCGTCGCCTTTCATCTCATTTACCTGGAGGATTTCATGAACATTTCGCATTGCAGATCCGGCATGGTTGCCGGTTCGTTTCGTTTCACGCTTTTCGTCTTTTTACCGCTCCTTTTGGCGTTGATTCTGTCCCTGGGCGGATGCGGCGTGGCGTCACAGCCTCCTCACGCCATTGATGAAGCATCTATAGAAGCGCCAGAAGCGCCTCTTATGCAACCTAGCGCGCTTGCTCAGCCGCGCTTTGCTGTAATAGCCGCCGCACCAGCGCCAGCGCCGGAGCCGTATTACCAGGATGTGCCGCGCGAACAGTACGAAACGCTGCCGGAGGGCGAAATCAAGCTCGTCGCCAGCGAACCCGTCTCGACGTTCAGCATCGACATCGACACCGGCGCCTATGCCAACGTCCGGCGTTTCCTCAACAACGGGCAGTTGCCGCCGCATGGCGCGGTGCGCATCGAGGAACTGATCAATTATTTCACGTACCAGTACGCACTGCCGACGCCGGTCAACGGCAAACTGCCGCCGTTCGGCGTCACCACCGAAATCGCGCCAAGCCCGTGGAACGCGCACACCAAACTGATCCGCATCGGCATCAAGGCCTCCGAGACCGCCGTGGAAGATCTGCCGCCTGCCAATCTGGTGTTCCTGGTCGACGTTTCCGGCTCGATGAACCGTCCCACAGGGTTGCCGCTGGTCAAAAGCACGCTGCAACTGCTCGTCGAACAACTGCGCCCGCAGGACAGGGTCTCGCTCGTCACCTATGCCGACGGCACCCAGGTCGTGCTGGAGCCGACTTCCGGCAGCGAAAAGGCGAAAATCGCCTCCGCAATCGAGCAGTTGCGTGCAGGCGGCAGCACCGCCGGAGCTTCCGGTATCATGTTGGCATATCAGATGGCGCAGAAGGGTTTCATCCCCAGGGGAATCAACCGCATCCTGCTTGCCACCGACGGGGACTTCAACGTCGGCATCACCAATTTCGAGCAACTGAAGGAAATGGTTGCCGAAAAAAAGAAAAGCGGCATTTCGATGACGACGCTCGGCTACGCCGTCGACAACTACAACGAGCGCCTGATGAAAAACCTGGCCATTGCCGGCGAGGGCAACTATGCCTATATCGACACGCTGCGCGAAGCGCGCAAGGTGCTGGTCGAGCAGTTGAGCTCGACGCTCTCCATCGTCGCCAGCGATGTCAAGATACAGGTCGAATTCAACCCGAACAAGGTCAGCGAATATCGCCTGATCGGCTACGAGAAGCGCGAGTTGAAACGCGAGGATTTTGCCAACGACAAGGTTGACGCTGGCGACATCGGCGCAGGCCACACGGTCACGGCCCTCTACGAGGTCGTCCTGAAGGGCGAAAAGGGCTGGCTCGAACCCCTGCGCTACAAGCCCTCGCGCGCCGCCGCCAAACGCGCGCGTTCAAGCGAACTGGCGTTCCTGCGCATCCGCTACAAGGAACCGGGCGCGGAGCAAAGCAAACTCATGGAATTCCCGCTCAGGGAAAGCCAGATCAAGCCTTCGCTCAACGCCGCCAGCGATGACCTCCGCTTCGCCGCCGCCGTTGCCGCCTATGGACAGATTCTGAAAAACGGCAAGTACACCGGCACATTCAGCCTCGCCGACGTCGCCGAACTGGCTCAGAACGCAAAGGGCGACGACCGCTTCGGACTGCGCACGGAATTCGTGCAGTTGGTGGATCTGGCAAAGAGTTTGCAGACGAAGGAACCGAACCGGAACTGAAGCTCCATGAACCGCCGGGTGGGTATCTACGCCCATCCGGTTTCATTACGAAACGCAGTCTGAACTCTGCAAGCGTTACCGTCAGAGAGTTCATGTCAACTCGCCTTCGTCCATGCAAATCCGAAACTGAAATGTGGATTTACATGGGTAATGTCTGTTTGAAATTCCGCCGATAACCAATAACAAGATAGAGGATGCAGGCGGGGTGAGCGTAAGCGCGTATATCCGTATTCACTTCGTCCTCCCTACGCTTACTCTGTCAGACAACCTTGGCCGTATAGCTCACGCCTGCGATGCCTGCAAAATGGGCGTCTTGCGTCCACAGTTCGGCACCGAAAGCGCGGGCAGTATGAAGGATGATGCTATCGGCCAGCGGAAGCTTGAGGTCAACCGACAAACGCGCCGCACCCAGCGCCAATGTATCTGTCAGTTCCACCACACGCCCCTGCCGCATCAGGGCAACGGCACGCAGGGCGTCCGCTTCGGTGCGCTGCTGCAAGATGCGCTTGAACACCTCAAACAATGTCAGCGCCGGAACCAGCAATTCTTCAGTCGCTTCAATCGCCGACGCGAAAAACTCTGCGTTCGGCCCGTCGGCGAAATACTCCAACCAACCGCAGGAATCGACCACGTTCATGTACGGTCTTCTTCACGTGGCACGTCCGTGGCAAGCTCTGGCAAAAATCCGCGCAGCTGACGTGCCGACTCAATGGGCAACAGTTCAATACGCTGCCCAAAAACCAGCACCTGAAACTTCTGTCCTGCCGTGATATTGAGTTGGGCACGGATGGCTTGCGGAATCACGATCTGGAACTTCGGCGAAACAATGACGGCTTGCATGCCCCCCCCGATCACATCGACAGACGATACGTTTTACCAACACACGATGGATATGTAAAGCGAAAAACGAGCAGCAACCCGCAGGTTAGAGTGAGCGTTGTTGGGTGTTACGTTCATATCTTCTGCGTTGTTTCGACACTTGTTTCAAAGCGGGTTTGTTCCGTCCTCTCCAGGCTCATCGCCCAGGAAACCGCCGCTCTGACGCGCCCAAAGTCGGGCATAGAGTCCGCCCTGCGCAAGCAGGCTCCGGTGGTCCCCCTCTTCGACGATGCGCCCACGGTCGATGACGATCAAACGATCCATCGCCGCGATGGTCGAGAGGCGATGCGCAATGGCCACCACGGTTTTGCCTTCCATCAATTGATAGAGGCTTTTCTGGATCGCCTCCTCGACTTCGGAATCGAGCGCGCTGGTCGCTTCGTCGAGCAACAGGATCGGGGCATCCTTCAACATGACGCGCGCAATGGCGACGCGCTGGCGCTGGCCGCCGGAGAGTTTTACCCCGCGCTCGCCAACGTGGGCATCGTAGGCATTCCGCCCTTGCGGGTCGCTCAAGGTCTGGATGAAGTCGTGCGCTTCGGCCTTACGCGCTGCCGTCAGCATTTCACTGTCGCCGGCATCAGGCCGCCCATAAAGGATGTTGTCCCTGACCGAACGATGCAACAGCGAGGTATCCTGCGTCACCATGCCGATCCTGGCCCGCAGGCTGTCCTGGGTGACCGAGGCGATGTCCTGGCCGTCGATCAGGATACAGCCCGACTCCGGCTCGTAGAAGCGCAGCAGCAGGTTGACGATCGTCGATTTGCCCGCGCCCGACCGTCCGACGAGGCCGATTTTTTCGCCGGGGCGAATCACCAGGTCGAGATGGTCGATGACCCGCTTCTCCGTTTCATCCTCTCCTTCCCTTTTCACGTCGTAGGAAAAACAGACCTGCTCGAAACGGATCTCGCCCCGCGTCACCGAGAGNNCCTGCGCGTCGGGNCGATCCACGATTTGAAGCGGACGGGAAAGCGTGTTGATGCCATCCTGCACCGTGCCCACATGCTCGAACANCGAGGCGACCGCCCATATGATCCAGTGCGACATACCGTTCAGACGCAGCGCCAACGCCGTGGTCGCCGCCAGCGCGCCGATGCCGACTTCGCCCTGCGTCCACAGCCACAACGCCATACCGGAGGTTCCCAGGATCAAACTCATCGACAAGGCGTGCTGGACGACTTCGATACCGCTCACCAGGCGCATCTGTCCATGTACGGTGATCATGAATTCCTGCATGGCCGTGCGTGCGTACATCGCCTCGCGCCCGGCATGGGAAAAGAGTTTGACCGTGGCAACATTGGTATAGGCATCCGTCACCCGCCCGATCATCGAGGCGCGCGCATCGGCCTGCGCCCGCGATATCCGCGTCAGTCGGGGCACGAAAAACCACAAGGCGCCTACGTAACAAGTCAGCCATCCGAGCAACGGCACGAGCAGCCAGCCGTCGAAACTGGCAACCACCACCGCGCTCGTGACGAAGTAAATGACGACATACATGAGGATATCGGCCATGAGGAAGCAGGTATCCCGAACGGCAAGCGCGGTCTGCATCACCTTGGCCGAGATTCGCCCGGCAAATTCGTCCTGGTAGAAACTCATGCTCTGTCCGAGCATCAGGCGGTGAAAATTCCAGCGCAACCGCATCGGAAAGTTGCCCGCCAGCGCCTGATGTTTTATCAGGGTATTCAGGAGCACTACCAAGATGCTGACGAGGATAACGCCTGCCAGCAGCAACAGGCCGCCCCCTGCCTCATCCCACAAGTGCGCGGGGCCGATCGTGGAAAGCCAGTCCACCACCTTGCCCAACATGGCGAAAAGCAAGGCTTCGAAAACGCCAATGGCCGCCGTGCACAGCATCATGGCGGCAATCAACCCCCGCAGACCCTCGGTGCCTTGCCACAAAAAAGCAAAAAAACCTCGCGGCGACACAGCCGGAGGCGTGTCGGGATAGGGATCGACGGTTTTTTCAAAACGGCTGAACATAGGACCGGCTGAGGCGTTGGACTCCACGCACATTGTACGACGCACTGTTCGAGGCCCACGAACCGTAGCTGATGACTTGACAGTCAAATATTCGGGGAGCAGATGAATTCAGGCCAGTTCAACGACTGGCCTGAATGCTTGATTGGTCGGGGCGGCGGGATTCGAACTCGCGACCCCTTGCACCCCATGCAAGTGCGCTACCAGGCTGCGCTACGCCCCGACTCGGAAAGGCAGGATTGTACAAAAATCGTCCGGAACTTTCCAGAAGAATCTTGGCCCGAAATGTCCGGGGTCGTTCAGCCCCGCAAAACGCCCAGCGTCGCCTCGACCTCGGCGCGAAGCTCGAAGAGCAGGCCGCGCGCCTGTTCAGCGGCAATGGCGTTTTCCTGATCCTGGATCGCGGCTTCCCCGAGCCGGTTGCGCGCGCCCGAAATCGTGAACCCTTCTTCGTAGAGCAGATGGCGGATCTTGCGCACCAGGAGCACTTCATGGTGCTGGTAGTAACGCCGGTTGCCGCTGCGCTTGACGGGTTTGAGTTGGGAAAACTCCTGTTCCCAGTAGCGCAATACGTGCGCCTTGACCCCGCACAGTTCGCTGACCTCGCCAATGCTGAAATAACG
>WRNU01000070.1 GCA_009776435.1 Betaproteobacteria bacterium
CTCAAGGTTCCGCGAGGGGATCGCACCGGCGAAGTGCTGGAACCCATGCTCACCGACCAATGGTTCGTCGCCATGACCAAGCCCGGCGATGACGACCGATCCATCGCCCAGAAGGCGCTGGATGTCGTGGCAAACGGCGAAATCCGCTTCTACCCGGAGAACTGGGTCAACACCTACAACCAGTGGCTCAACAACATCCAGGACTGGTGCATCTCGCGGCAACTGTGGTGGGGTCATCAGATCCCGGCNTGGTATGACAAGCTGGGNAACNATTACGTCGAAGAAAACGAGGAAACCGCATACCAGAAATTCAATGTTCTGATCGACATCGCCGTAAAAACCCCGGGNTGCAAATGCCTCGGATGCCTCGACTGCACGCCGCAACTCAAACGCCACTACATGGAGATTCTCCAGAACTACTCCGGCAAAACCGTCGAAGAATGCGAAGGCATCCGCCGCGCGGGTCTTACGCGCGACCCCGACGTGCTGGACACCTGGTATTCCTCCGCCCTGTGGCCCTTCTCCACGCTCGACTGGACGCCCCCGGACACCCCGCAGGCATCGAATCCGGCGCTCGATCTTTACCTGCCCTCCTCCGTGCTCGTCACCGGCTTCGACATCATCTTTTTCTGGGTCGCCCGCATGGTGATGATGACCAGGCACATCACCGGGCAAATTCCGTTCAGGCACGTCTACGTGCACGGCCTCATCCGCGACGCGGAAGGCCAGAAAATGAGCAAATCCAAGGGCAACGTGCTCGACCCGATCGACCTGATCGACGGCATCGGAATCGACGCGCTGATCGAAAAGCGCACTTTCGGCCTCATGAATCCCAAGCAGAAAGCGCAAATCGAAAAACGCACCCGCAAGGAGTTCCCGGAAGGCATTCCCGCCTTCGGTACGGACGCCCTGCGCTTCACCTTCGCCTCGCTCGCCTCGCCGGGGCGCGACATCAAGTTCGACCTCTCCCGTTGCGAAGGCTATCGCAACTTCTGCAACAAACTCTGGAACGCTTCCCGTTTCGTGTTGATGAACTGCAAGGGGCGCAACACCCTCCCCGTTCCCGACCCCGCCGATCTCTCATTTGCCGACCGTTGGATCGTCAGTCTCCTTCAAAAACTGGCGAAGGAAGTCGCCCAACACTTCGCCGAGTATCGGTTCGATCTGCTCGCGCAGGCGCTTTACCGCTTCATCTGGGACGAGTTCTGCGACTGGTATCTGGAAATCGCCAAGATCGAAATGGCGACGGAAGGCGCCGGGGCGGATGCCGCCCGTCACACGCTCGCGCGCACGCTGGAGGCTTTGTTGCGCCTCGCGCACCCGCTCATCCCCTTCATCACTGAAGAACTCTGGCAAAGCGTCGCTCCGCTGGCCGGGAAGAAAGACGCGGAAAGCGTCATGCTTGCCCGCTTCCCGGAAGCCGTTCCTTTGCTGATCTTCGATGCCGCCGAGGCTCGGATGGCCGAACTCAAGGCGTTCACCTACGCCTGCCGCAACCTGCGCGGAGAAATGAACATTTCCCCAGCCCAGCGGCTACCGCTCGTCATCGCCGGGGGCACGGACAAGGCCGTCCTGCAAACGTTTGCGCCGTTTCTTGCCGGACTCGCCAAGCTTTCCGGGGTCGAAATCGCGGACGAAATCGACGAAGAGGCCCTCGTTCCCGTGGCAATCGTGGGTGAAGCGCGGCTGATGCTCAAGGTTGAAATCAACCCCCAAACCGAGCGCGAACGCCTGGGCAAAGAGGTCGCCCGGCTTGAAGCTGAGGTCGCCAAGGCACAGGGCAAACTCGGCAACGCGAATTTCGTCGACCGCGCCCCACCGACCGTCGTGACGCAGGAACGCGAGCGGCTGGCCTCCTTTCAGGCGGCGCTGGACAAGCTGCGGCCTCAGTTGGCGCGGTTGAGGGGCTGACGCCAGGCGACGTGTCGAATCTACGTGCTACCCGCTTTTTTGCTTGCACGGTTCATTACTGTCCTTTAGGATGATGACCATCTTGAATGACCAAGTTGAATCATCATGCAAACCGTGAGTGTTGCCGAAGCCAAAGCCCATTTGAGTTCCTTGCTGGATGCCGTGCAAGCAGGAGACGATGTAGTGATTACCCGGCGTGGTCGGCCAGTGGCGCGGTTGAAGGCCGAACGGCCCACTGAGCCTGATTTCAGTGTTTTCCGCCGTTATCGTGGCGCATGGAAACAGGGCATGTCCATCGACCGCGACGAGTTGCACGAACGTGGCTGAACGTTGTTTTATCGACACCAACGTTGCGGTGTATTTGCTGAGCGATGAGCCGCACAAGGCTTCTCGTGCAGAACATCTAATGCTGACAAGGCCATGTATCAGTGCTCAGGTGCTGAATGAATTCATCAGCATCTGCACCCGCAAGCTGGGTTTCAGCCGTGCTGCTGCGCACGAAAACGCTCGCGCCCTAATGGGCAACTGCGATGTCGAGCCAATTACCGCCAGCACTGTCGAACAAGCCATGCGTCTTGGTGAACGCTACCAGCTTTCCCATTGGGATGCCTTGATCCTGGCATCGGCGCAATTGGCTGGATGCAGGGTGCTTTATAGCGAAGACATGCAGGATGGCATGCAGTTTGACGGTTTGAGCATATGCAATCCTTTTGCCTAAGATAACCTGTCAAACTGCAAAAATGGGGGCTTGCGCCCCCTTTTTTTCACCACACACGCGAGTGAAAAACCTCAACTCACTTCTGACGGCGACGGCGTCTCGCGGTCACTCCCACGACGCCGAGGCCCGCCAGCAGCATGGCCCAGGTTTCGGGTTCGGGAATCGACGAAATAGTCCAACCAATGTCCGCCAATCCGGCCAAGTCCAAATCAGTCAGATATTGGCGGCGCACATCGGGGTAGTAATAACCATAGGCTTCGAAAACGGCCAGTTGCCATATTTCCGTACTTGGCAAGGTGCTCTCGACACCTTCAGCCCAATGATCATTCCTCCCGCCAAGAGGTACGGCCCCCCCGTATACACTAACAGCATTTTCGCCATAGAAATAACCATTTGAAATCTGAGCGAGCCAGGTATCGGCAGGGCCAACGCCCAAGATATGGCCCAGTTCATGTAACGCCGTGCTAAAAAGATCATAATTATCAACGGCACTTTCATCGATACCGGAATACCAACGAGGACTTTCATTGAAAACAATTGTGCCTCTCCAGTCATTTTGGAAATCGGCACTGTGTGTTGCAGGTATAGCCTGAGCCATGAAGAGTACATTTCCGGGCACCGATTCCATGGAAACAAAAACATTCACGTCATCCATGATGTAATTTTCATAGTGCGATGCTGCTCGTTCTATCGCATCGCGCCGCTCTTGAGTGTAAAAACCGCTGGAGGAGTCATATTCAAAAATGATATCCAAAGCCAATGCAGGCGACGAGACCAGGCTGGAAGCAAAAACGGCAATCAGTTTTGTGCGGAACGACATGTGATCTCCCTGTGAAATGGTTATTGTGATAACTGTATTAGGCAATAATCATACCATAGTTGTGGCACTTTGATCTCATTGAATTTCTTAACCCGGCAATCAACAATAATATAAAGCAGCCTATAGAATATCTGCATAACTTTCAGCATCCAGCGTCTGTCATCCTGCGCGAAGTCGCAGGATCCATGCGGTAGGCGGATTGCGGCAACCCCGCCTCGCTACGCGCTGCAATGACAGGAGGTGTTTGCGCAGGGGATCCCTGATGGGGGCTCACGCCCCCATTTCTACGTTTCATGCGTGACAGGATCCCAACTCACTTCCGACGACGACGACGCTTCGCGGTCACTCCCACAACGCCGAGGCCCGCCAGCAGCATGGCCCAGGTTTCGGGTTCGGGGATAGGCGTGGAAATCACACCGTTACGCACTTCGAAAACATAGCGTCCGGCTACACCGGAATTAAAGCTGTTTGACACCAGTGCGTTGGGACCCCCATTGATGAAAGCTCCATTGACGCCTGAACCGGCAAGTTCATAGAACTCTCCCGTGCCACTCGCCCAACCGGCACGCGCGGCAGTACCGCCTAAGCCATCGGGGCCTGAGTCGCTCGCCTCTCCGGCTTCCCACTGAATGTCGTCGTAATTGAATATGATATCGAAGTCACCGTCTGAACGGTCAACGAAAATGAGTTGGAAGCTGTTTCGGGCCGTATGCGAAGGATCACTGTCGTAATAATCGACATCGACCCAGTTCACGCCAAAGGCCGTTTGCCCGTCATATACTCCATTTCCGTAAGTCACCGGGCTGCCCGCATAACGGGTATCCACATCGGCAAAGAACGGCGCAATAAACACACTTCCCAGCAGCCCCAGACTCGATGGGGTATATTTCTCTATCGGATAATTGAACGTCACATTTCCGTTGTTATTGACATACAACTGAGAATACGTGTTACCGAAGAAATTGATGTCGAACCCGATACCCACGAGTCCTGTGTAACCATCGTCATTTCTCGCAAGAGTGTTCGAGTCGAAACCCGATACAACTGGCCCCGCAAATGAAACGCTCGATACAAAGAGCCCTGCTGCAAGCACAGCGGCATTCCTGAATCGCATGTTATCCTCCTGGTTAGTTAGAAAAGTAGCCCAATAGCGTGATTTTTTTCATGATGATCTCACATTACAGATTGACAAAACGACCTGTCAATGGTGAGAACCTCAATGGGCGTCCATGTTATATGCGCAAAAAATCGGAGTCAACATGATTTTTATGAAAAATGTACATGCAAAAAAATATATCCGCATATCTCAACAGCTTACTCTTATCGAAACTTTGATATCACTTGTCGGAATTGTTCGATCATCCCTTCATGTTCCGGAATGCTCACGGCAATAAACACGTCCGACGGCGCCCGACTCGAACTGCGTGATGGAGGAGACACACCCAGGCTGTGTGTCGATGGCGAATGCAAACAGGACATGTCCATCGACTGCGACGCGTTGTACGAGCGTAGCCGAAAAAAAGGGGACTTGCGTCCCCATTTTTTCGCCGCATATGCGGGAGAAAAACTTCAACTCACTTTCGACGGCGACGGTGCCTCGCAGTCACTCCCACAATGCCGAGGCCCGTCAGCAGCATGGCCCAGTTTTCGGGTTCGGGAACCGCCGGGATGGGAGGAAGAGGCTCGCCATTACGCACCTGAAAGACGTACGACATTCCGGCCAGCGCGTTGGGACCACCATTGATGAAAGCTCCATTGACGCCCGAACCGGCAAGCTCATAGAACTCGCCTGTACCACTCGCCCAACCGGCTCGTGCGGCAGTACCGCCCAGTCCAGTCTCAATTGCTCCGCCGCTCATCGTGCCGGCTTCCCACTGAATGCTATCGTAATTGAAAATAATATCGAAGTCGCCGTCAGAACGGTCAACGAGAATGAGTTGGAAACTGTTTCGAGCCGTATGAGTGTATCTACCATAGTAGTAATCGACATCGACCCAGTTCACGCCAAAAGCCGCTTGCCCGTCATATGTGCCCACTCCGTAAGTCACCGGGCTACCCGCTAAACTGGTATCTACGTCGGCAAAAAACGGCGCAATAAACACATCGCCCAGCACCCCCAGACTCGATGGAGTATATGCGTTTTTCGGAGAACCGAACGTCACATTGCCATTATTATTGACATATAACCTGGAATACGTGCTCCCGAAGAAATTGATATCGAAACCGATAATCGCAAGCATGGAACCATCATCATTTCTTCCAAGACTCTTCGAGTCAAAACCCGATACAATAGGCCCTGCGAATGAAACGCTCGATACAAAGAGTCCCACTGCGAGCATGGCAGTTTTTCTGAACAACATATTTTTCTCCTGGTTGGTTGGTTGGAAAAAAGCCCTATAGCGTGATTTTTTTATGATTATCCTCTATTGCCGATCAACAAAATGACCCGACAATAAAGAGTACGCCAAGGAACGATTATACTACTCCCACAAAAAGCTGAAGTCAACATGATTCTTATGAAATAAGCACATGCAAAAAAACATATTCTATATCAGCTTACTCTTATCGAACATGTGTTAAATGTAATGCTTGATATTTACGATCAGGGGAATCAAACTCTGATCTCACTCGTCAAAATTGTTCGATCAAACCTTCATGTTCAGGTATGCTCGCGGCGATGAATGCACCCGACGATGCCCGCCTCGAACTGCATGACGGGGAAGACACGCCCAGACTGCGTGTCGGTGGCGCATGGACGCTTTCCCATTACCGGGCGCTCGCGCCACGGGTTGCCGATCTGCGCGAACGAATCAGGCCGGGAATAAAAATCGACTTCTCCACTCTTACGGCGATGGATACTGCCGGGGCGCGTCTGTTGTGCGAGCTCGTCGGCGCGCAAAGGCTGAAAGGCGCGCTCGCCGATGCCGCGCTTGCGCCGGAACAGCGCATGTTGCTGGAGACGGTAGCCTCTGCACTCGCCGTACCCTCCGCGTTGCCACACACGGGATACCGCTTCGGCGATCTGATCGCACACATCGGCAAGGCGGTAACCGCATTCTGGGAACATATGGTGGGTCTGCTCGGTTTCATCGGACTCACGCTCGACCGACTGGCGCGCACGGTCTGGCGGCCCCGGCGCTGGCGCGTGGCGGCCACCGTCGCCCAATTGGAGCGAATCGGCTTCAATGCCGTGCCCATCGTGGCCTTGCTGACTTTTCTCGTCGGCGCGGTCATTGCCTTTCTCGGCGCGACGGTACTGGCGGAGTTCGGGGTGACGATCTACACGGTCACACTGGTTTCGTATGCTTTCCTGCGGGAATTCGGGGTGTTTCTCGCGGCCATCCTGCTTGCCGGGCGAACTTCCAGCGCCTTCGCGGCACAAATCGGTTCGATGCGCGCCAACGAGGAAATCGACGCGCTCCGTGTGCTCGGCCTCGATCCGGTGGAATGGCTGGTGCTCCCGAGAGTGCTGGCAATGATGCTGGCGCTGCCGATTCTCACGTTCATCGCAATGATCTGCGGCATCGCGGGGGGCATGACCGTTTGTGCGCTGAGTCTGGGAATTTCGCCTGAGATGTTTCTTTCGTTGCTCAGTACCGACATCGAAGCGCGACATTTCTTCGTCGGCATCGGGAAAGCGCCGATATTCGCTTTCCTGATCGCCTCCATCGGTTGTCTGGAAGGCTTCCGGGTAAGCGGCAGCGCGCAGTCGGTCGGCGAGCACACGACTTCGGCGGTGGTGCAGTCGATATTCACGGTGATCGTGGTCAATGCCATCGCGGCCCTGTTCTGCATGGAGATGGGCTGGTGAGCGCGGCGCGGGCGAACGGCCACGTCGAGATCGTCGCGCAGGCGCGCGGGGTGCGCAATTGTTTCGGCGCGCAGACGGTACATGAAGGACTCGATCTGGACATGCGGCGCGGTGAAGTGCTCGCCGTGGTCGGCGGTTCGGGCACGGGCAAATCGGTGCTGCTGCGCACACTGGTCGGCCTGAATCGTCCCGCCGCCGGTTCGGTGCGTCTGTTCGGGCAGGATGTGTACGCGCCCGGAATGCAGGACGAAGCGACGCGGCGCATCGGGGTACTGTTCCAGCAAGGGGCGCTTTTCTCTTCGCTCACGGTACTGGAAAACGTCGCCCTGCCGCTGATCGAACATGCCCGTCTGCCCATCGTCGAGGCCATGCGGCTGGCTGCGCTCAAGATCGCGCTGGCGGGCCTGCCTGCCGAGGCAGGCGGTAAACTGCCTATGGAACTCTCTGGCGGCATGGTAAAACGCGCGGCACTCGCTCGCGCCCTGGCGCTCGACCCGGATATTCTTTTTCTCGATGAACCCACCGCCGGGCTGGACCCCATCGGCGCAGCGGCATTCGATCAATTGATCCTGACCCTGCGCGGCGCTTTGGGACTCACCGTTTTCCTGGTCACGCACGATCTGGATACACTCTACGCCATTGCCGACCGGATCGCGGTGCTGGCGAACAGGCGCGTGCTGGTCAATGATCGGCTGGAGATCGTCGCCGCTATTGACGACGCATGGATTCAGGAATATTTTCACGGCCCACGGGGCCGCGCCGCTCAGGCGGCGCGTACACGTGAGTCATAGAAAAGAGGAAGTTTCGATATGGAAACCCGCGCACGCCACCTGTTGATCGGCCTTTTTTCCGTTTCCATCATCGGGGCGGCGATCATCTTCGCCTTGTGGATGGGGGCCGGCTCCAGCGAAGGCCGCGTACAAATCTACGATGTACTGTTCGACGACGCCGTTTCGGGACTCTCGAAAGGCAGCACGGTGGAGTTCAAGGGTATTCGGATCGGCTCGGTCGACGACCTGCGACTCGATCCCGACAACCCGCGCCGGGTGCGGGTGCGCATCCGCGTCGATGCCGCCGCGCCGATTTATACCGATACCCACGCGCGGCTTCTCACGACGAGCATTACCGGCCTGTCTACGATCCGTCTCACCGAAGGCGTGGGAGAACCCCTGAAGCCGCGCCCTGGTGAAATTCCGATCATTTCCACGGAACGCTCTTCACTGGGCAAATTGCTCGATGGCGGCGAAGATGTGATCTTCAACGCAAATGATGCCTTGGTGCAGATACAGACATTGTTCTCCGAGCGCAATCTCGCCCGCATCGAGCGCATACTGGATAATCTCGAACTCGCCACAGGCACGTTCGCCAACAGCCGTGAGGATATGCGAAAGACATTAAGCCAACTTTCCAGTGCCAGCACGCAGGCCAATGCGGCGCTCGTCGAAGCCACGCAGTTGATGCAAAACGCCAATCGCCTGCTCGACGGGCCGGGGAAAGGCGCGTTCGACAGCGTACAGCGTTCGATGGCCTCGCTCGAACACACCACGCAAACCCTCGACAAGCTGCTCTCCGACAACCGCACCCCGCTCGATACCGGTTTCAAGTCTCTGGCCGAACTCGGCCCTGCCGTGACCGAACTGCGCACCACCCTGGCGTCCCTGCGTATCGTTGTCCGCCGCCTCGAAGAGCGTCCCACCGACTACCTCCTTGGCCGGGAACCCACACGGGAGTTCAAACCGTGACCTTTCAATGTTCCGCCTTGCGCGTTCTCCGTATCCTTTGCGTGTTTTGCGCCCTGCCGTTCGCGGCCTGTACGATTTTGCCTGCGCCGGAGCCTGTGGATATCTACCTGTTGCCCGCTTCGGTCGACGCCCCGTCCGTCACCGACACCACCTTGCGCCCCTGGTCGCTACGCATCACCCGACCGGACTCGAATGGGCAACTGCTCGGACAACGCATTCTCGTCATGCCGGAACCGAACCGACTGAGCGTCTACAAAGGCGCGAGTTGGCACGATCCCGCCGCGCTCCTGATGCGTAATCGCCTGTTCAGCGCCTTCAGAACGGATGGGCGCGTGAATGCCCTGTCCATCGAAGAGATGCGCACTTTCGCCGACTTTGAACTCGGCAGCGAACTCGGCGCTTTCCACAGTGAATATCTACAGGACGACAAACCACCGGAAGTCGTGATCAGGCTCGATACCCGTCTGATCGACACCGTCAGCCGCCGCATTGTCGCCAGCCGTGCGTTCGAAGCGCGGGAAGCCGCCGACGACAGTTCGATTCCCGCTGTGGTCGCGGCTTTTGGCCGGGCTGCCGACCGGCTTTCCGCCGAGTTGGCGAATTGGGCTATCGCCGGGGCTGATGCGGCATACCGAACAGTAACGCCGGCAGAATCCCTGCCGGTCGGAGAGGAAGCCCCCTGAAGTCCCGGTAGCCGGTTTATTTTGAGCTACCTTGCCATCGACGGTGAGGATTGCCACAGTCCTCGCCATCATTGGCGAAGACTGTGATCGATCCGTATTCAGCGAGGGGTCGGGGGCGTTTTCATTCCTTCTTCAAAATCCGTGCCAGATCATCTCCAGGCATGCCGACAGGATTGAGACTGAAGTTTTCGACGAGTACGTTCAGCACAGTTTCCGAGAAGAAAGCCGGAATGCTTGGCCCGATATAGATGTTTTTCACGCCAAGCGACAGCAGCGTCAGCAGGATACAGACCGCTTTTTGCTCGTACCACGAGAGAACGAGGGTCAGCGGCAGGTCGTTTACGCCGCAATTGAAGGCTCCGGCAAGCGCCACGGCAACCTGAATGGCTCCATAGGCGTCGTTGCATTGCCCCATGTCGAGGATGCGCGGGAGCGGGCCGATCATGCCTGCGTCGATGTCGTTGAAACGGAATTTGCCACAGGCAAGGGTCAGGATGACCGTATCTTTCGGAGTGCGTCTGACAAATTCCGTGTAATAGTTGCGTCCGGTCTTTGCGCCGTCACAGCCGCCGACGAGGAAAAAATGTTTGATGGCGCCTGCCTTCACTGCGTCGATGATTGTGGGGGCGTTGTCGAGAATCGTTTGACGCCCGAACCCCGTAGTGACGCTGGCGCCGCCGTTGATGCCCGTGAACTGCTGATCCTCCGTATAGCCTCCGAGTTTGAGGGCGCGTTCGATCAATGGGGTGAAATCCTTGTGACCGTCTGCGCTGCTCTCAATATGATTCACCTCGGGAAATGCGACGACCGATGTCGTATAAACACGGTCTGCGTAGCCTGGTTTTGGAAGCATCAGGCAGTTGGAGGTAAACAATATGGGCGCGGGAAGATGATCGAACTCCTTTTGCTGGCTTTGCCATGCCGTTCCAAAATTGCCTCTGAGATGCGGATATTTTTTCAGCTTCGGATAACCGTGGGCAGGCAACATTTCGCCATGTGTGTAGATGTTGACGCCCTTGCCGTCGGTTTGTTCCAGGAGCATCTGCAAATCGCGCAGATCATGGCCTGTCACGACGATGAACGGGCCTTTTTCGATTTTGAACGGCACTTGCGCGGGAACGGGATCGCCGAAGGTTTCCGTATTGGCCCCATCCAACAGTGCCATACATTTCAGGTTGACACTGCCAAGCTCCATCAAAAGACCCAGCCATTCGTTAACCGTATGCTCATTTCCCAAGGCTGCCATGCCCTTGATGAACCATGCATCGACTTCGGCGCTACGTCTGCCCAGAACACGCGCGTGATGCGCGTAGGCGGCCATGCCGCGCAGCCCGAACAGCAGCGTGGAGCGCAATGACACGATGTTTTCGTCGCCGTGAAACAGATCGTCGGGGTTCATGATCTCTGCGCCCAGCCTTTCGCGTCTGGCTCTCACTTCAGCCGTCAGTGCGGCGATTTTCGCGGTGTCGAAATTGACATTGGTGCCTGTCGTGAACAGGCCGTCCACGATGAGGTCGACGGTCTGATTCCATTCCACGTCCGCCATCGCCTTCGCCAGACCGATCATTTCACAGGTCAATACATCCTGTTCCCGTGCGGTATCGGGTTCCTTCCCGCAAGTGCTGGTCAGCGTACAGCCGACTCCTTTCGTGGCCTGTTCGCACTGAAAGCAGAACATTGATTCCATAGTCATTTCTCCTAGAAGATTGCATATCGACAGGAATGGCATTATGGGGTCAGGCCGCAAAACAGAAATTATCGTATGTTAAGCTTTTTGCATGAAAATTGCATGAATCGGGAAGATGGGCGGCAATCTCGTTACTTTTGGGAATCTCTGCACAACCCTTACTGTCATTGCAGCGCGTAGCGAAGCGAAGTCGCTGCAATCCACACGCTGCATGGATCCTGCGACTTCGCGCAGGATGACAAGCGGTAGATTCAGCGTTATGCAGAGGTTCCTTGAAGCAAACCTTGTGTGGAAGAACTGCGCTGGTCGATGCCTCGAACAGCGTGTTGTACAATGTGCGTATGGTATTCTGTTTGAGAGGGAAAAACACAATGAATGATTCAAAAATCAAACTGTTCGAGCAAAGAGAAGTTCGTGCCGAATGGGACGAACAAAACGAGAAATGGTGGTTTTCCATCCTGGACATAATATCTATTTTGACTAGTCAAACAGATTACTCAAAAGTCAGAAATTACTGGAAATGGTTCAAGAAAAAGCTGGCTGCTGAAGGAAGTCAGTTGGTTAGTGATACTAACCAACTGAAAATGAAAGCCAGCGATGGTAAATTTTATAAAACCGATGTCGCCGACACCGAGCAGATTTTGCGCCTGATCCAGTCTATACCAAGCAAAAAGGCCGAGCCGTTCAAAATGTGGCTTGCCAAAGTCGGAAACGAGCGGATCGACGAGACGGTTGATCCGGAGCTTTCCATCGAGCGTGAACCGCGATGGTTCAATGAGAGTGTAGTGGTTGCCAGAAAAGGTGATTTGTATTTGAAGAGGTCAGCGCATGTGTCGATACGATCCTGACATTTATCATCGGCACACTACTCGGTTACGCAGATATGATTATTCACAACAAGGATTATATTTTATCACGATTTGCGCGCGCGAACGACGACCGTTATTTGGCGATATCGTAAACGATGAAATGCGACGAAACGTATGTGGAGAAATCGCAAATGAATGTTGGGTGAAAATTTCAACAAATTTTAAAAACACACTTCTACACGAATTTATAATCATGCCAAATCACATACACGGAATTATCGAAATCGTAGGGGCGCGATTTATCGCGCCCAATGTCGACGGACATGACAGCAAACACCGAAATTCGGATGTAACCAACCAAGGCGATGTAACCAACCAGGGCGCGATAAATCGCGCCCCTACGGGGGGATTTGCAGGTGCGATGAGCCCGATGCTGAGTACGAGTTTGGCACGAATCATTCGTTGGTATAAGGGACGTGCAACCTTTGAATGCCGTAAAAAGCATTCCTCATTCGCGTGGCAACGAAATTATTATGAACATATCATACGAAATGATGACGATTACCTCCGTATTGCGGAATACATTACCAATAACCCCGTCAAATGGCGAGAAGACCGTTTTTATCTGTGACCGTAGGGGCGCGATTTATCGCGCCCAATGACTGCGGTTGTGATGCATACAATGGTTGTGAACGCGATGCGCATAATGACAGCAAACACCGTAATTCGGATGTGACCAACCAGGGCGATGTAACCAACCAGGGCGCGATAAATCGCGCCCCTACGAGGTGTATGCAAATTTACAAGTTTTCACCCTTTCCCGAACCTTACCTCCCCTGCTTCAAACGTCACCCGAATCACGTCTTTCGCCGCAAACCGGCCTTCGAGTATGGCCTTGGCAAGCGGATTCTCCAGCTTTTCCTGAATCGCGCGCTTCAACGGCCTCGCGCCGAACACCGGGTCGAACCCCGCCCTGACGAGCTCCGTCAGCGCCGCTTCTTCGACTTCAAGCCGCATATCGAGCCTTGTCAGACGTTGTTCCAGATGTTGCATCTGAATTCTGGCAATTCCGGCAATGTGCGCTTCGTCGAGGGCGTGAAAAACGACGATCTCATCAATACGATTGATGAATTCAGGACGAAAGGACGTTTTTACTTCAGCCATGACCGCAAGCTTGATGAGGCCGTAATCGTCGCCCGCCATCTGCTGGATCATCTGGCTGCCGAGGTTGGAAGTCATGACGATCACGGTGTTCTTGAAGTCCACGGTGCGCCCCTGCCCGTCGGTCATGCGGCCATCGTCGAG
>WRNU01000071.1 GCA_009776435.1 Betaproteobacteria bacterium
CGGCTGGATATTTCCGAAAAACGGGTTCCGCAGGATGGCCGGACGAAGCTCGTCCTGTCCAAGGGCAAATCCATCGACTTTCGGGTCTCCACCCTGCCGACGCTGCACGGCGAGAAAATCGTCATGCGTATCCTGGATTCGAGTTCGGCCATGCTCGGCATCGAGGCGCTCGGCTATGAGCCGGAGCAAAAAGAGGCGTTGCTTGAAGCCATCGGACGGCCCTACGGCATGGTGCTCGTCACGGGGCCGACGGGTTCTGGCAAGACGGTCTCACTCTATACCTGCCTGAACATTCTCAACGATACGGAAACCAATATTTCGACCGCCGAAGACCCGGCAGAAATCAATCTTCCCGGAATCAATCAGGTCAACGTCAACGAAAAGGCCGGACTGACTTTTGCTTCTGCGCTGCGCTCTTTCCTGCGGCAAGACCCGGACATCATCATGGTGGGCGAAATCCGCGACCTGGAGACCGCCGAAATCTCGGTCAAGGCCGCCCAGACCGGACACCTCGTACTGTCCACCCTGCACACGAACGATGCGCCGACCACGCTCGAACGGCTGAAAAACATGGGAGTCGCGCCCTTCAACATTGCTTCGTCGGTCATCATGATCACGGCGCAGCGGCTGGCGCGCCGCCTGTGCACATGCAAAAAGCCGGTCAACATCCCCATCGAATCGCTCTTGCAGGCAGGTTTTCACGGCGAAGAGCTCGACGGCAGTTGGCAACCCTTCGGGCCGGGGGGATGTGATCGTTGCAAGGGAAGCGGCTACAAGGGCCGCGTGGGCATCTACCAGGTCATGCCCGTCAGTGAAGAGATCGCCCACATCATCATGACCGGCGGCAACTCGATGGATATCGCCGCCCAGGCCGAAAGAGAAGGGGTCAACGATTTGCGCCGTTCCGGACTGCTCAAGGTTCGGCAGGGAGTCACTTCCCTCGAAGAGGTTCTGGCTGCGACAAACGAATAACCCGTCATCCCACACAAAAAGCATAAACACACAAGACCCCCACGGAGAACCCCAACCATGCCAACAGCCACCATGCCCGCATCACGAACCGCTCGCCGCCCACAGGGGGGAACAAAGGAACACCTCTACGTCTGGGAAGGCAAGGACAAGACCGGAAAGGTCGTTCGCGGCGAAATGCGAGCGGCCAGCGATTCCGTCGTCAAGTCTTCGTTGCGCCGCCAAGGCACAACCCCCACGAAGATCAAGAAGCAGGCCATGTCCCGAGGGAGCAAGGTGACGGGCAAGGACATTGCGCTTTTCACCCGCCAGTTGGCGACGATGATGAAATCGGGCGTTCCGCTGCTTCAGGCGTTCGACATCGGCATCAAGGGTACAGGCAACCCCGGTCTTTCGCGGCTGCTCAACGAAGTCCGGGCGGAAGTCGAAACGGGTTCCAGTCTGTCGCAGGCCTTTTCCAAGTTTCCGGTGCACTTCGACAAGCTGTATTGCAACCTGATCGCGGCGGGTGAACAGGCCGGTATCCTGGATACCATCCTCGAGCGTCTGGCGACCTACAAGGAAAAAATCCTCGCGATCAAAAGCAAGATCAAGTCGGCGTTGTTCTACCCAAGCGCCGTCATGGTCGTCTCGATGGTGGTCATCTCCGTCATCATGATCTGGGTCGTTCCCACATTCAAGGAGGTTTTCGCCAATTTCGGGGCGGATCTGCCCGCACCTACCCTGGTGGTCATCGGCATTTCCGACTTCTTCGTCGAATATTGGTGGATTATTTTTGGTTTACTGGCCGGCGCCATCGTGGCCGCCATCTCGATCTACAAACGATCCGTGCCCATGCAGATTGCGGTCGACCGCCTGCTGCTCAAGCTGCCGGTCATGGGCGATATCGTCCGCAAGGGCACCATTGCGCGCTGGTCGCGGACGCTATCGACGATGTTCTCCGCCGGCGTGCCGCTGGTCGAAGCTCTGGACTCCGTGGGCAGCGCCTCGGGCAATCATTTGTACATGGTCGCCACGCGCAACATTCAGAACGAGGTCAGTACGGGTCTGAGCCTGAACTTGTCCATGCAAAACTCTGGTATGTTCCCGACCATGGTCGTGCAGATGGTCTCCATCGGCGAAGAAGCCGGTCAACTCGATCACATGCTTACCAAGGTAGCCGATTTTTACGATCAGGAAGTCGACGATGCGGTTGCCGCCATGTCGACTCTGCTGGAACCTCTCATCATGGTTTTCCTCGGTGTGGTCATCGGTGGTCTGGTCGTCGCCATGTACCTGCCCATCTTCAAACTCGGCGCCGTTGTCTGAATACATGCCCATCTTCCTCGACAATCCATCCGCGTTCATCCCGCTCGTTGCGCTGCTCGGTCTTTTCATAGGCAGTTTTCTTAATGTCGTCATCGTTCGTCTGCCGGTGATGCTGGAGCGTCAATGGCAGGCAGAGATCGCCGAATTTCGCGGCGATGACGCCTCTTCGGCCAGGAGCGAGCGATTCAATCTCGTCACGCCACGCTCGCATTGCCCGCATTGCGGGCATGCAATCTCGATGCTGGAGAACATTCCGCTCGTGAGCTATCTGTTCCAGCGTGGGCGCTGCCGTCACTGTCAGGCCGCCATCAGTGCACGCTACCCGCTGGTGGAATTATTATCGGCAACGCTCTCCGGCTACGCGGCCTGGCGCTTCGGTGTCAGTCCGGTCACGGTGGGCGCGCTGATTTTCGTCTGGATCATGATCGCGCTGGCCTTCATAGATTTCGATACCCGCCTGTTGCCCGACAGTTTGACCCTGCCCCTGCTGTGGACGGGTCTGATCTTCAACCTGCTCACGGGCAACATCCCTCTGGACGATGCCGTCATCGGGGCCGTGGCCGGATACCTTTTTCTATGGTCTGTGTATTGGCTGTTCAAACTCGTGACCGGCAAGGAAGGCATGGGATACGGCGACTTCAAGCTGCTCGCGGCCATCGGCGCGTGGCTGGGCTGGCAGGCATTGCCACTCACCATCGTGCTGGCCTCCATCGCTGGCGCACTCTTCGGGATCGGCCTGATCGCATCCAGGCGTCATCAACGCGGCACGCCGATGCCCTTCGGACCTTTTCTCGCCGTTGCGGGGCTGCTCGCCCTGTTCCAGGGCGAGACGCTCGGCGCGCTTCTGCCTGTTTTCTCCACGGCTGCCTGAACGCTCAGGCTTGTCCACCCTACGCGCCGGGGCTGCATTTGCCACTATTCAGGGCCGACTAACCGGTTCAGCCCGGTTTGCGCGAAACATCCCTGATCTCGAGCAGCTTCGTTTTGAGCTCCGACTCGATCTTGACAAGCTCGTGCTCTGCGGCGCGGCGTTTGTCCCGGCCATCCTGCTGGATGTGGAGCACCTCGTCCAGGGTGTTGATGAGCGACTGATTGGTGTATTTGAGAGTCTCGATATCCACGATGCCGCGCTCCGATTCCTTCGCCGCTTCAATGCTGCTGGTCTTCAGGGCGTCTGCGTTCTTCCGCAAAAGCTCGTTGGTGATGTCCGTTACCGCCCGTTGAGCCTGAATGGCCTGGGTGGAATGCGCCAGACCCAGCGCCAATACCATCTGATTCTTCCACAAGGGAATCGTGTTCACGATGGAGGACTGGATTTTTTCTATCATGACACTGTCATTTGCCTGAACGAGCCGGATCTGCGGCGCCATCTGGATACAGATGTTTCGGGTCAGTTCGAGGTCGTGGAGCTTCTTATCGAAACGGTTGCATCTTTCGTTCAGGTCGTTGACGGCCTGGGCGTCCTCCGGTCTGCCTGTATTTTTGGCTCTCTCCTGAAGGACGGGAAGTTCCGTGTTGAGAACGTTCGTCAGCTTTTCCCGGCCCGCCAGGATATACATGGCCAGTTCCTTGTAGTAGGACAAGTTCATTTCGTACATCTTGTCCAGCATGGCCACGTCCTTGAGAAGCACCATTTTATGGCCTTCAAGGGAATCTACGATCTTGTCGACGTTCTTTTCTACGGAATCGTATCGAATTTTGAGGTGCTGAAGCTTGTTGGCGCCTTTCTTGAAGAACCCCAGGAAACCCTTGGGTTTGTCGTCTACACTGAAACCACGCAGTTCAGCAACGAGATTGCCAATCATGCCGCCCACTTCGTCCATGTCCTTGGTGCGGACATTGGCCAGGGCGCTCTCCGAGAATCCCAGCATCTTCTTCTGGGCCGCAACGCCGTACTGGAGCATCTGGGTGGAGTTGGCGATGTCGATCTGCGCGGCAAAGCTGCGGGCAGTGGCTTTCTCTTCCTCGGTCAGATTCCCTGCCAGGTCGAGGGGCTTGATCTCTTCGACGACGGCAACGCCGGTGCTCTCCGGCATCAGGGTCAACACAGGAGAGGCCAGAGCCTCCATCTCGGAAAAATCATCCAGCACCAGCTTTGGAGTGGCGCTTTCATTGGAACTCATTGCTTGATCTCCTCTATCGCAGACAAAAATCGACGCCTGTTTAATACCTATTCGACATAGATTCGAATATTGAAATCCATGAAGTATAGCCGGTTATCGACCAACCTCATCTGTTGTTGCCGGACAGTATGCCGCCCTGGCTGATCATGTTTTCCATTACCGCAATCTCGGCGGAGATGTCGATGTTTTTATCCCGGTACAGATCGTCCAGATGATGGCGAAAGGTGGAGAGTATTCCGTCCATGATTCCTTCGATCTTTCGCATGGATTCCTCGATGTTGCCGCCCTTGACAGGCTGGCGGTTCAGTTCCTCGTAATTTCGGAGCAACTTGGTGGTAGTGGGGAGGTAGTATGTTACGAACTGCCTGATTCTTCTTGCCTTCTCGGGCTGTTTCCTGACGTGCTCGAAGATTTGCCCGGTGATATCCAGCAATTCCCGGACGGTTTTCGAGAGCTTTTCGTTGCCGATGGTCTTGTCCAGGTCGACAAGATGGCCCAGACGGGAAAACCCTTCCCTGAGCAGATCATCCGCTTCTTCCACCCCGGTCTTTACGGCTTCCGGCGTATATTCCTGCACCCTGATCGCCTGTTGTTTGACAACGATTTTTTTGGGGAAGGCCACCGCGCCGATCAGGAAGGCCACAAGGGAAACGACGCCGGCAATGGCAAAATCCTGCCAGCGATCGAGGCCGGGATTGATCATGTAGAGGAACCAGACGAGCGCGCAAAAACCGAAACTGTTCCGTGAGAGCCGGGTGGTTTCACGGAAGGCGCAATCAGGATCGGCAAGGATGGTTCCAGCGTTTTTCGCGCCGTCCACGAGGACAAAGGCGGAATCCGTTACGCCAAAGCCGCTCCAGTAACGACTGTTGAGCGTTTTGCCCAAATCGGCAAGGACATCGGAAGGGGAGCAAGCCAGTTCCTCGGAAACCTGCTGGACTGTGACGGCCTCTGACCTGGCCATGACAGCCTTTTCCAGCTTGCGGTACTTGCCATAGACGACGCAGCCCCGGACGCCCAGGTAACTCGTCAGGCCAGACAACGACGCAAGCTGGAGGAATAACGGCGATAGCGTGTTGTCGATCCCGAAAGCCCCTTCCCAAAACCTGGAAAGGAGGAACGTTACGCAAAACAGGATGCCCAGAAACCCGCTGCTGGCGGCCAGAAAGATGGCAAGCATCAACGAAAAGGGAGGGGAGCGGTAACTCAAACTTTTGGTTTTCATGCCTGTATTTTCCTTCATATTGGATAGAAACGGCTGTTATTTCGATTGTTACCCACAATTTTGCGGTGCCTCAATACCGAAATCATTAAAAACCTCATATACCTGTCCCCGCTTCCCGCTTTTGCAGCCATAAACATCCGCCCCCGTTCGCTTCTTCGATGCCCGCCAGCACCTCGTCATGCGCGGCCAGTTCTTCATCCGATGGGCGCAGGATTTTCAGCGGGAGCCGTTCCATGCCCTGGGAGGAACCCGTGTCGGCGTCGGACTCCGGCTCCTCTTCCAGCGCCATCATCAGGCTTTCCTGGCCGCGCGTCATCGCCAGATAGACTTCGGCGAGCAGTTCGGCATCGAGCAGCGCCCCGTGCAGGGTGCGGTGGGCGTTGTTGATCCCGAAGCGTTCGCACAGGGCATCGAGCGAGGCTTTCTTGCCGGGATTCTGCTCGCGCGCCAGCGCCAGGGTGTCGATGACGTTGGCGGCATCCAACTCCCTGAGGATGGGCCGCCCTGCCAGTTTCAACTCATTGACGAGAAACCCGATGTCGAACGGCGCGTTATGAATGATCAGTTGCGCATCGCGCACGAAATCCTCGAAATCCTGCGCAATGGCGGCAAATACGGGTTTATCGGCCAGGGAATCGTTGTCGATGCCATGCACAGCCTGCGCTTCGGCGGAAATGGCGCGTTCCGGGTTGATATAGACGTGGTAACGCCCCCCAGTAAATGCGCGATTGAGTAGTTCGATGCAGCCTATTTCGATGACGCGGTCACCGTTTTTCCAGTCTAGGCCGGTGGTTTCGGTATCAAGGACGATTTGTCTCATCGTTGCAACGTTTCTCTTCGTTCAGGGTTCAGGACGGGCAAGACGCGCGGCCTCGATGCCACGGCGAGCCAAGGCATCGGCGCGTTCATTGTCGGGATGCCCGGCATGCCCCTTGATCCAGCGCCATTCGACAGTGTGGTGCGCAGCGATTTCGTCGAGCGCACGCCAGAGATCGGCATTCTTCACGGGTGTTTTGCCCGATGTCACCCATCCGCGCGTTTTCCAGCCGTGGATCCATTCGGAGATGCCTTTTTGCACATATTGACTGTCGGTGTGCACCTTCACCGTCATCCCCTTGCGCTTGAGTTGTTCGAGGGCGCGGATGACGGCCAGGATTTCCATGCGATTGTTGGTGGTCTGCGGCTCGCCCCCCCAGATTTCCTTTTCGTGCGGGCCGCTCTTCAAGACCGCGCCCCATCCGCCGGGGCCGGGATTGCCGCTGCACGCACCATCGGTGTAAATGTCTATGGCTCTCATGTTTCTCCGGGGCCTGTCTCGCCCGACAAACCGCCGGATTCACCCAGTTTGCGCGCCACTGCGGAAAGACCCTTTGCGGGCGCGCGCTTCTCGCGCCAGTTCGGCTGGATGAGGCGCGCGCCATGTACGCGCTTGATACCGTGCAGGACCCACACCGCCCCGCATATGGGCCAACAGCGTCGACCGACACGGTCGAGCCATTTCCAGCGTCTCAACCACTCGGGAGACTCCACCGCTGGCGCGTAGCAACCGAATTGGCAGGACTGCACTTCAAAGCCCAGTACGGTCAACCAGTCACGCACTTTGGGCGCGGAAAGATAGCGCCCGCGCCACGGCCATTGCCCCCGAGCAAGACGACGGATCCCCCACAGACTGTACGGATTGAAACCGCAGACCACTACGCTGCCTTCGGCCACCAGCACGCGCGCGGCCTCACGCAACAGTTGATGCGGCGTGGCGGAAAACTCAAGCTCATGGGCCAGCACCACCAGATCGAGGCTGGCGCTGGCAAACGGCAACGCCGCCTCGTCGCACACCACGCACGATGACGCGCGGCTCACGCCATTGCGCGCCGCGCGGGCCACGCGCAACGGCATGCGGCTGGCCCGTAGCAGATCGACTTCCTCAAGCCCGACCTGAAGCGCGTTGTAGCCGAAAATGTCGGCAATCATGGCATCGAGTCGCGCCTGTTCCCAGGCAATCAGATATTCGCCGAGCGGCGTTCGCAACCATGGCGGCATGACAAGTGGAGAATCCGTTTCAATATTCACAGGAGTCACAGGAGTCACAGGATAATGGCAATTCTTTTCTTCCATAATAACGGGTATGCGGCATCATTCCATCTTTGTCCAACCACATCCGTCCCCCCAGCCCAGTCATGTCCACTTTCAACGTCACTCCCCTTCCCTTTGGCCGCGACAACTACATCTGGCTCATCGACAACGCCCACCATGCGGTGCTGGTCGATCCGGGCGAAGCCGCGCCCGCGCTCGTGGCGCTGAACCGGCTCGAACCCGCCGCCATTCTGCTGACCCATCACCACGGCGACCACACCGACGGCGTCAGGGAAATTGTCGCTCATTATCCGGGAATTCCGGTATACGGCCCACGCAAGGACAGTATTGCCCACGTCGATCATCCTGTGGCAAACGGCGACAAAATCCTCATCGAGTCGCTGAAACTCGAATTGCAGGTCATCGGCGTGGCCGCCCATACACGCGGACACGTCGCCTATCTCGGGCATGGCATGCTGTTCTGTGGCGATACGCTTTTCTCGGCAGGCTGCGGGCGCGTCTTCGAGGGGACGCCCTCCGATCTCGCACTCGCGCTCGGACGGCTGGCCCGGCTCAACGACGATACAAAGGTGTATTGCGCCCACGAATATACGCTCGCCAATCTCGCCTTTGCTCGCGCCGCCGAACCGGACAATGCCGAACGCGATCGTTACGCGGCGCATTGCGAGGCTCTTCGCAGCCAGGGCAAGCCCACACTGCCCAGCACGATTGCCATCGAACGGGCAATCAACCCATTCCTGCGCACCGACGTGGAAAACGTCATTGATTCGGTGACGGCCCATTGCGGCACGCGCCCGGCCAACATGCTGACTTGCCTGGCCGCGTTGCGGGCATGGAAAGACGTATTCCAGGGGTGAGGATCACTTCCGTTTGGAAACCAGCCGCCCGCTGAATCCCACGCCGGGACCGACCACCCGGATGATGCCCTTGACCTGTTTGACCTGGTTGCGCCCGGATTCCTTGGCGCGATAAAGAGCATCGTCGGCTGCCTTGATGAGCGCGGAAATGCCCGCTTCGCTGTCCTTGGGCGGAATGATGCTGGCCACGCCGATGCTGACGGTCACGACCGGCGCAACCGAAGACCAGGCGTGGTCGACACGCAACGCGGCAACCCCCGCGCGCATGTCTTCAGCCACCGCCAGCGCCCCTTCGGGATCGGTATCGGGCAGGATCACGGCGAACTCCTCGCCGCCATAGCGCGCCACAAGATCATCCTGTCGCTGCGTCCTTTCCTGTAGCGTATGGGCAACGATCTTGAGACACTCATCGCCCATCTGGTGACCGTAATGGTCGTTGAACAGTTTGAAGAGATCGACATCGACCACCAGCAGCGAGAGCGGCAAGGCCGTACGCGAACAACGCCGCCACTCGCGCAACAGGGTGGCGTCGAAACACCTGCGGTTGGCGATGCCGGTCAGGCTGTCGATCGCAGACAGGCGTTGCAACTGATCGTTGGCTTTTCGGAGCTTGTCCTGGGTCTTGCGCAGCGAATCGCGCATTTGCGCCATCCGTCGCATGGCATTGATCTTGGCCTTGAGCACGACCTCGGAAACGGGCTTGATCAGGTAATCGTCGCCGCCCGCGTCGATTGCGCATTGCAGATCGTTTTCGTCGGCACGGGCCGTCAGGAAGATGATGGGCGTCCACCAGCCGTGGTATTTTTCAAAACGGCGAATACAGCGCGCCACCTCGAAACCATCGATTCCCGGCATGATGATGTCGAGCAATATCAGGTCCGGCCGTTCCTGCCTGAACATTTCCAGCCCCTCCTCGCCCGTCTTCGCATGCAGGGCCGACAAACCCATATTGGTCAGCCAGTTGCATACAACGGTCGCGCTGGTAAGGGTGTCTTCGATAATCAGAACTTTCATGTCGGCGGAAATCGGGAACGGCCCTATCACCGGTTCAGTAAGCATCCTACCAAGAGAAACCGGACGGTGTATTCATTTGCACCACAACAGCGTACAAGTTTAACGCTTCCTGTTCGATGCGTACCCTGAAGCAGTTCCGGTTTGAGTGAACACAACGTCAGATCGTTGCCAGATGACACCGCACGATATGCCCGCAACCAAGCTCCTGCGCAACCGGGAACGCCGTGCGGCAAGCATCGGTAGCCAGTTCGCAGCGTGGATGGAAATGACACCCCATCGGCGGCGCCAACGGTGACGGCGGCTCCGCAGCCATACCGGGTTTTTCTTTCGGCGCGCCCGACCCTTCCTCGCCTCCGGCATCGACACGGGGCACGGCAGCCAGGAGCATCCGGGTATAGGGATGAACGGGCGCTTCCAGCACCCGCGCCGCTGGACCCTGTTCGACGATACGGCCAAGATACATCACGGCCACCTCATCGGCCATGTAACGCACAACCGCCAGGTTATGGGTAATGAACAGGTAGGCCAGTCCCCGCTCCCGTTGCAACTCGCACATCAGGTTGAGCAACTGCGCCTGCACGGAAACATCGAGCGCGCTCGTGGGCTCGTCGCAGATGATGACCCTGGGGGAGACCGCCAGCGCACGGGCGATGGCGATACGCTGCCGCTGACCGCCGGAAAATTCGTGCGGATAGCGCCAGCGCATCTCCGGCAGCAGGCCGACCCGTTCGAGAATCTCGTCCACTGTGCGCTGCCGCCCCTGTGCATCACCGCCGACGCCCAGGCTCACCATGCCTTCTTCGAGAATGTCGCCGATACAAAGCCTCGGATTGAGCGACGCAAACGGGTCCTGGAACACCATCTGCACCGCGCGTCGCATGCCACGCACTGCAACGCGATCACGAAAGCGCAACGGCGCGCCATCGAACGTCATCTCCCCTGCCATGGGCGGCGTCAGTTGCAGGATGGCGCGCCCAACAGTTGTTTTTCCGCAACCGGATTCGCCCACCAGCGCAAGCGTGCGTCCCGCTTCCAGGCGCAGACTGACGCCGTCCACCGCCCGCACCCAGCCCACCGTGCGCCGCAGCAGCCCCTTTTTCACCGGAAAATGCACGGCCAGCTTGCTGACTTCGAGCACCGAGGAGTCGGAAGAGGAGGATACCTCCGCCTCCGCCGCCGCCATGACAGCCTGCCGCCGTGGAGGCGTCTCGGTGCCGTCGGCATAGAGATGACAGCGCACGCTGCGTCCGTCCAGCGCGCTCCAGTCGGGCGCATCGATCCGGCAACGCTCGAACGCGCACGGGCAGCGGGAAACGAAACGGCAACCGGCAAAACCCTGATCGAACGAAGGCACGCCCCCCGGCAGGGCATCGAGCATCCTCCCGCGCGCCGCGCTGTCGGGCAAAGCGGCGAAGAGCCGTTGCGCGTAGGGATGCAACGGCGCAGCGAAAAAATCCTCCCGCAGCCCCGTTTCGATCAACTCTCCGGCATAGAGCAGGCCGACGCGATGCGCCATGCGCGCCACCACGCCGAGATCGTGCGTAATCAGCAGCATCGCCATGCCGCGCTCCGTTTGGAGGCGGGCGAGCAAATCCAATACCTGCGCCTGAATGGTGACATCGAGCGCCGTGGTGGGTTCGTCGGCAATCAGCAGTTCCGGCTCGCCTGCCAGCGCCATCGCAATCATCACCCGCTGCTTCATCCCGCCCGAGAACTGGAACGGGTAGTCATCGAGCCGCTCCCGCGCGGCAGGAATACCGACTTCTTCCAGCAGGCGGCGCGTCTCGGCCCTGGCCGCCTCACCCCTCAAGCCGCGATGCAGCGCCAGCACTTCACCGATCTGCGTCCCGATGGTCATCACCGGGTTGAGGCTGGTCGCGGGTTCCTGGAAGATCATGCCGATCCGCCCGCCACGCACTCGCCGCATGTGCGACTCGGGCAGCGCCAGCAATTCTTCGCCGCCCAGGACGACCCGCCCACCGGCCACTGTCGCCGCCTCGGGCAACAGGCGCGCAATGGCAAGCGCCGTCATCGACTTGCCGCAGCCCGATTCGCCGAGCAGTGCAAAGGTTTCTCCCGCCCCGATCGACAGCCCCACCCCTTCGACCGGACGCGCGACGCTTTGCGCGCCGCGTATCGTTACCGTGAGTCCTTCGACTTCGAGCATCGCTACCGCGCGCGCCGAATCACTCATGGCTCATGGCCCGCTCAATGAACGAGATGTTTGCCTGGCCCATGATGCGGGTCGTCGTCGTCGTCACCGTCCTCGCCATGAACATGACCGTGAGCGAGTTCTTCTTCTGTTGCCGCACGCACTCCGGTCACGGTCATGTCGAAAATCAGCGCCATGCCGGCAAGTGGATGATTGCCATCGACCACGACCTTGCCATCGGCGATCTCCGTGACGCGATAAAGAACCTCGCCGGCATCGCTGACCCGCTCGAAAACCATGCCGATCTCGGCATCTTCCGGGAACATCTCGGCATTCTCGACCGCCAGCAGTTCCTCGTCGTAATCGCCGAAAGCCTCCTCCGGCTGCAACTTGAGCCTGATGCTTTCACCGACTTTCCTGCCGTGCAGGGCTTCTTCCAGCTTTGGAAAAATGCCGTCATAACCTCCGTGCAAATAGACAAGGGGTTGACGGCCATCATCGACCACGACCCCGTCGGGGTCCGTCACCGTATATTCGAGCGTAACAACGCAGTTTTTAACGATTTCTTCATGCATGGCGCGGGATTCATCCTCTGATTGAATACTCGAACATAACGCAGGCCGGCTCTCGACTCAAGGGCTGCAATGTACCAATGTACTACACCTCTCCCGTTGCAGTACCCATTCATCGCTCACTATTCGTAGCGTACTGTTACGATTTCCACTTCCCGCGCACCCGACGGACTCATGAAACGCACCACATCGCCTTCGCGCGCCTTGAGCAGCGCGCGGGCAAGCGGTGAAATCCAACTGATTCTACCGGAGGACGCATCGGCCTCGTCGATACCGACGATCTGCCAGACAGAAGCAACGTCATCATTATCCTCCACATCGCGGATCGTCACCGTTGCGCCGAAAAACACCTGATCGCATTGCCCGCGTGCGCACGGATCGACGACCTCGGCGTTGTCGATGCGCCCTACCAGGAAGCGGACTCGGCGATCGATTTCGCGCAGGCGTTTCTTGCCGTAGATATAATCACCGTTTTCCGAACGATCGCCGTTACCGGCGGCCCAGGCCACGGTTTCCACGATTCTCGGACGTTCGACGCGCAAAAGCGCATCGAGTTCGACCCGCAGAGCCTGAAAGCCACGCGGCGTCATGTAGTTCTTGCTGCCCGGTGGCAGCCGCTGCGAGGGCGGGAGCGATTCTTCGTCGTCACCGTCCCCGGTTTCCTTGACGAAAGCCTTGTTCATGATCCGGATCAGAGGGCGCGGAGGAAAAAAATTTTAAGCCGTCCCAGTATAGGGCCGGAGTGAGGTTCAACCTGAGTCGGGACAATCTTAAACACTTCTTTGCCGGGAGGCGATTGTTTTCCCGGCGACAGACACATACCATAGCGTTTTGGGAAAAAAGCCCGTCGATGTGCCAGAGGTCAAGTAATGAATGACGATATCTTTGATACGGCAGCAACTCTGCGTGAGCGTCTTGTTCGCCTGCATGACGAACACCACGACCTGGACGAGGCCATCGCCCGTCTGGGCGACGACTCCAGCAGCGATGAACTGCTCGTCCGGCGAATGAAAAAACGCAAACTTGCCCTCAAGGATCGCATTGCCGCGCTCGAACGCATGCTCGAACCCGACGATC
>WRNU01000072.1 GCA_009776435.1 Betaproteobacteria bacterium
AACGGTCAGCGACTGCGCCGCAAAGGCTTCATTGGATTCGATCACGTCCATTTGATCCAGCGTCAACCCGGCGCGCTTGAGCGCAAGCTGTGTCGCCGGAATCGGGCCTTCACCCATCACATCGTTGGGAACCCCCGCAATCGCGTAGGCAACCAGCCGAGCTATCGGCTTGTAACCGGCGGCGGCGGCCTTCGCGGCATCGGCCAGCACCAGGAAAGCGGCGGCGTCATTGACCCCCGAAGCGTTCCCCGCCGTTACCGTGCCATCCTTCTTGAAGGCTGGCCGCATCTTGGCGAGGGCTTCCATCGTCGTATCCGGCTTCAGATGCTCATCGGTGTCGAACACCACCTCGCCCTTGCGGGTCTTGAGTGTGATCGGCACGATCTGCCCCTTGAAATACCCGGCTGCCAGCGCCGCCGCCGCGCGCTTTTGCGACTCCAGCGCGAAAGCATCCTGCTGTTCGCGGGTAATGCCATGCTTGACCGCAAGATTTTCGGCGGTAATGCCCATGTGGCCGACGCCAAACGGGTCGGTAATCACGGCCACCATCGAATCCAGCGCCGAAGTCTCGCCCATACGCGCACCGAAACGCAGCGCCGGCAACATATAGGCGCCGCGCGACATCACGTCCACGCCGCCCGCAATCGCATAATCGGCGTCCCCCAGCATGATCGCCTGCGCCGAAGAAATAACCGCCTGCATCGCCGAACCGCACAAGCGATTGACCGCAAACGCGACGGAGCTCATCGGCAGTCCGCCCTGTATGCTGGCCACACGCGCCACATAGGGGTAACGGGAATCCGTCGGTATGATGTTCCCCACCGCAGCAAAAGAAACTTCATTCGGGTCGACACCGGAACGGGCAATGGTTTCCTTGATGACCAGGCCACCCAGTTCACAAGGTTCCATGTCTTTCAGGGAACCGCCAAACCCCCCCACTGCAGAGCGCGCCGCACTCAAAACAACGACTTCACGATCAGCCATTAGAGTCTCCTCTCCTTGAAATCAGCTACCTACCCAGACGCAATCGCCGTCAGAGCCAGTAACAACAGATACACGATCAGCACCCGCCAGACGAGCCCAACCGTGGCTTGCAAATCGTCGACGCCTGCCTTCTCGCCGACACCAATTTCCGGGCCTTCCGATGCCCCGCTTTCATCGGAATCCGACTCTCCGAGCCGCACCCCGAGCGCGCCTGCTCCGCTCGTTACCAGAATTGCGCTGGCACGATCCGGCCACAACACCGCCTGCGAACGCCAACAAAACACCGAATCCTCGAAATTTCCTCCAATGGCGAACAAAATCGCCGTGATCCTCGAAGGCAACCAATCGAGAATCAAAAAAGCGTGGCGCGCGAATTCGCCGTAGCGCCTCGCTCCCACGCTGAATGCCGGAAGCGCGGGAGCCGCTTCCGGCCCGAGGGGAACTTCTTCACCGCGCACCAGTTCCGCGCTCCACCACTCATCGTAGAGAAACCTTGCCAACCGATACATCACTGCCCCGCAAGGGCCGAGAATCAGAAACCAGAATACCACCCCGAACACATTGCGGTGCGCCCCGATCAGCGCCTGTTCGATAGTAAGCCGCGCAATCCCGCCGGAACCGATTTCGTCATACTGCCCCCCTCTCCATTCAGCCAGCAAGACGCGCGCGCGGCCGAGTTCCTCTGCGCGCAAGGCAAAATGAATGTCGGTGAAATAGTGGCTCTCGTGCCGAAAACCCAACGAAAGATACAGCACCAGGACAGCGAAGAGCACACCGAAGAACAGCGGCAACACATAGCTGACGAGCGCACACAGCCCCGTGCCGCCCAACACCAGCAGCAACCAGGCCAATTCGCTGTTGAATCTCTTCCTCAGCGCGGTGGAGCACCCGCGCAAAGGCTCGAGCACCACCTGCCTCACGGGCAAAGGTTTGAGCTGCTCGAACAACAGGACGACGACCAGTGAAAAAAGAGCCCAGAAGAGAGCCATCACTGCGCCGGAGGCACAAAGCCAGAAACCTGGTCGGCCCCGCCCGAAAAGAAATGCTTTTCCATCTGCTCGCCCAAGTACTTGCGCGCGCGAGGGTCCATCAGGTTCAGACGGTTTTCGTTGATCAGCATCGTCTGATACCTGACCCACTGCTGCCATGCCTCCTGGGAGACATTCTCGAAAATCCGCTTACCCAATTCACCCGGTACCGGCGGGCGTTCCAGCCCTTCGGCCTCGCGCCCGAGTTTCACGCAACTGACCATGCGCGTCATCGTTTTCCCCTCTCTCATGTCGGAGCCATGGCTATCTATTCTAGCCGCTTATAGCGATTTAACGAACACCTTGGATCGACGTTGAAGGTTATAAAGCTCTCGTTTCTGAGCCGGCAGCGTCTCCGGATCGGTTTCCTTGAAACCGCGTTCCCGGAACCAGTGCGCCGTGCGCGTCGTGAGCACGAACAGGCGCTCGATCCCCTCACGCCGCGCCCGCTGTTCGATACGGCACAACAACTGCTCCCCGAGTCCCACACGGCGATGCGCCGGCATCACCGCCAGACAAGCCAATTCCGCCGAATTATCCCCGGAAAACCTGTAGAGCGCCGCACAACCCACCAGCATCCCGTCGTACTCCACCACCGAAAAGCGATCGCTTTCGCTCTCCAGCAACTCACGCCCGCGACGCACCAGCGTGCCGTCGACTTCCAGCGGCGAAATCAGCGCCGCCAGAAGACCCACATCGTCGGCCGTCGCCTCGCGCAACTGGAACAGCGGATCGCGCGAGACCACCGTGCCCACCCCTGCCGGCGTGAAGAACTCCAGCAACAGCGCCCCATCCTTGTCGCGATCCAGCAAATGGCAGCGCCCCACCCCGTTACGCACCGCGCGAACCGCGCATGGCAAATAAAGATCCAGATCTTCCGGGAGACCCCTGTCGCCCTTCATATACCGCTCGGCCTCATCCGCCGTCACTGAACTGATCAACCCCCCGTCGGCATCGAGCATGCCGGGCGCGTCGCACAGATAGATCAGCTTCTCCGCCTTCACCGCCACGGCCACGGCCTCGGCCACCTCTTCCATGCACATATTGAAGATTTCACCTGCGGGCGACATCCCGAGCGGCGTCACCAGCACCACATTCTGCTGATCGAGATCGGCATTGATCTCTTCGGCAATGATCTTGCGCACCGCCCCCGTGTATTGATGATCGACCCCGTCGAGCACCCCTACCGGGCGCGCGGTGATGAAATTGCCGCCCGTCACCCGTATGTAACCGCCTGCCATCGGGGTATTGGGCAAACCTTGCGAGAGCAGCGCCTCCACCTCGAAGCGCGTTACCGCCATCGCCATCTTCACGCATTCCATCGCCGCCGGATCGGTTACGCGCAGCCCGTTGTAAAAACGCGGCTCCAGCCCCCGCCGCATCATCTCCGCGTCGATCTGTGGCCGCGCTCCATGCACCAGCACCAACCGGATTCCGAGCGCCGCAAGCAGGTTGCAATCGTAGGCCAGGCTTTGCGCCAGCTTGCCCGCCGCCACCTCGCCCCCGAAACCCACCACGAACGTTTTGCTCCGAAAAGCGTGGATATAGGGCGCTGCCGCGCGCACCCACGCGACGAACCGGGCAGTGGATTCAAAATGATGCCTGCCGCCGTGCGCGTCGGCGGATTCAAAGCCGGTTTCGTAAACGGGGCCGGAGCCGGATCGAGGAGTGGTTTGAGGGCCGGTGCTCACTGCATCACCTGATTGTCACTGTTCTGGCAGAACGTGCGATTCTAGCCCCAAGCGGCGAAACTGGCACAACCAAAAATTTTCCGGAACACGGATCTCTCGCTTGTCTCCGCCATAAATGGCGGAGACAAGCAAGACAAAGCGTAACAGGGAGCCGAAGGCTCCCCAAGAATCCACACACCGCATGGATCCTGCGACTTCGCGCAGGATGACGAGCGGTGGATGCAGAATTATGCGGAGGTTCCAAAGGCCTTGAGCGGGACTTCAGTCGTTGAGCTCGATCTCCCAACTCTCCAGCGTGGTTCCGGAAACCTTGTCGAGCCTGGCCAGGGCGTTGCGGTAAGCAATGAGCGTGTCGATGCGGGCGGCTTCGGCGTTGTGCAGATCCGATTCAAAAACAAGCACACGGAAACTATCGCCTGGGAACTTCTTCACCCGATCACGCTCGGTTTCCAGCTTCATGCGCGTGAGCTCGAGCGAGCGGCAGGCGGCTTCGTATTGCCGCCAGCGCGCGTTCAGGTCGCGCACACCGTCGCCAATGTCGCGTTCGAGCGCCTTGCGCGCTTCGATCAGGCGCGAATCCTGGTTCCTGGCGTTGACGCGCGCGCGCGTCTCGGCCCGACGCGGGGCGGCATCCCCGATGGGGATATCGACGCGAATACCGGCATAGCTGTCCCGATATTGATTCGTCTGACCCCCTGCCGCAGTGGGTGTGTAATTGCGCGTCTGGCTGGCCTTGCCGACCAGTGAAACATCCCATTGCTGCTGATCGCGCTCCACGTTCAGTTCAACGTTGGCCCGATTGGCGGCAAGATGCTGGATGAGATAGGCCGGTTGCTGCTTGAGCGCAGCGGCAAACGTCTTGGCAACGCCCACTTTGACGGGGCGAATCTCGAGCGCGTCGACGGCATGGATTTGTGTGTCTGCCTCCAGACCAAGCAGTCGTAACAACCGCTCGCGGCTGGCTTCGAGCCGGTTTACGGTCTCTCCGAGTGCCAGTTCCCGGCTGGCGACATCCGCCTCGGCGTAAACAAGGCCGGTGAAATCGGATTCGACCCAATAACCGGCAGCCGCCCTGTAGGTGTCGTATGTCAATACCTGGCGCGCGCGCGCCAGCGCCTCCTGGGCAAGCCGGGACTGTTCCTGGGCGCGCAAAACCTCGTGATACGTAAAGATGATTTGCGTGACGACATCCGAGACGATGGCTTTCAGATTCAGATGGTTGATCTGCTCGTTCAACCAGGCTTGCTTCACCGGCGCCGTGACGATGTCCCGCCCCGCGCCACGCATCAGCGGCTGAACGACCGTGATACTCGTTCCGTCGTCCCGGCTGGCAACGCCATGCTCGCCCTGGGTAATGCTGTTGTTCCAGGACAGGCTGAGCTGCGCGCCCGTCTCGCTTTGCATCGTGGCAGTCGGAGAAATTTCCGTCCGGCTGCTCCGGTCAACAGGATTCTGGTTGACGACGTGACTGCCGTTGAGCTTGAGTTTTGGGGAAAATCGTTGTTCCGTCGTTTGCAGCACGGTCTTTTGCGCGACGCGCTCAAGATACGCAGCGTGGATCTCACTGTTGTTGGCAAGGCCAAGCAGCACGGCATCGGCCAGACGCAGGGCGATGACTCCATTGCCCGAAATGGCAACGACATCCTTGCCCGGTATGGTGGGTCGGGCGGGCGCTGGCGTGGAAGCCATGCCGGGCGCGCCGGACAATAGAACGATGCAACAGGCAGCGCAGGCAAAGATGCGTTTGATCATTGCAATCCAGCGTAGAACACGAACTCGATAGGATAATGGTTCAAGACCACCTCGTCCCCAGCCGAGTTCCCATGAATTCCGGACATCTGCCGAATCGATTCCCACCGTTCATGGCGAGTTGAAGCGAAGCAGACGCACATGAAGTCCGAGCCATGAATGAGATCCCTCTCACAAGGAGGAAAGCAGCATGCCAAAGGCGTGACGATTTGAGCATATCAGGAAATATCGGGCCAGGAAAACTAAAGTGACCCAAAAACCGTAAATATGTCAAAGCGCGAAGATTTCTTCCCGGCAAGACCTTGAAATTTTTCTCGTCATCCCGATATGAGGAACCTGGATCGCATCTTGAGGATTGATTACCCATGCAACCCCGTCGCCCCGTGCCCCCGGAACCGTCCAATCCCTTCGAGCCCATCGAGCCTGCCGAGGCTGCCGAAGCTGTAAAAGTCGAGCCGCCCCAAGCGCCGCGCGCCGAAAAACGCGCCGATTCTGCCGCTACGCTCAAGGATGCGGCAGCGCACCTCGCCGAAGCCGATGCGCGAATCAAGTCATTCGCCGAATCACGCCCCACCCAGACCGCCCCACGCAAGGATGAGGAAACGCGCCCTGCCGAAGCCGGAGCGCCGCCATCCGTCGAACCCCATGCCGCCCCGGCTGTCGCCAGCGAAACGGAAACGCTCCCTACCGTTGCGCCGCCGTCCGGCACGCCCGACATCGACCCTGCCGCCGTGCTCAGGGAAGCGGAAGCGCGCCTCGCCGAAGCCGAAGCACGCGCCGCAGAGCAGCGCGACGCCTTGCTGCGGGCAAAGGCGGAAACCGAAAATGTGCGTCGCCGCGCGCAGGAAGAGATCACCAAGGCGTCGAAATTCGCCGCCGAAAAATTCGCCACCTCGATGCTGCCCGTCAAGGACAGCCTGGAAGCGGCGCTGGCCACCGAGAACCAGACGCTGGAAGCCCTGCGCGAAGGCGTGGAACTCACCCTCAGGCAACTCTGCGCCGCATTCGAGGGCGCAACCCTGATCGAAGAAAACCCGCTCGGGCAAAAGTTCGATCCCAACAAGCACCAGGCTATCGGCATGGTCGAATCCGAGGCCGAACCCAATACCGTCGTCCACGTCCTGCAAAAAGGCTACCTGCTGCACGAGCGTGTCATCCGTCCCGCAATGGTCATGGTCTCGAAAGCAAAAACCGGGTCCTGAGCCTTGAAAGCGCGTCACGACACCCCATATTCGCTCCATCCCCAGGCCGGAAGTCGGCCCGCAACCGGATTCCCCAACATAAAGGAACTTGAATCATGAGCAAAATCATCGGCATCGACCTTGGAACCACCAACAGTTGCGTCTCGATCATGGAAGGCGGCAAGCCCAAGGTCATCGAGAACTCCGAGGGCGCGCGTACCACGCCGTCCGTGGTGGCCTACTCCGAGGACGGTGAAATCCTGGTCGGCGCCCCTGCCAAGCGTCAGGCCGTCACCAACGCCAGGAACACCCTTTTTGCGGTCAAGCGTCTGATTGGCCGCCGCTTCGACGAAAAGGAAGTCCAAAAGGACATCGACCTGATGCCCTTCAAGATCGTCAAGGCCGACAACGGCGATGCCTGGGTGGAAGTGCACAAGAAGAGAATCGCCCCGCCGCAGGTCTCTGCCGAAGTGCTGCGCAAGATGAAAAAAACTGCCGAAGACTACCTCGGCGAAGAAGTCACCGAAGCCGTCATCACCGTTCCCGCCTACTTCAACGACAGCCAGCGTCAGGCCACCAAGGATGCGGGCAAAATCGCCGGGATGGAAGTACGCCGCATCATCAACGAACCCACGGCAGCGGCGCTCGCCTTCGGCATGGACAAGAAGCCGGGCGACTCCAAGATTGCCGTCTATGACCTCGGCGGCGGAACGTTCGACATCTCCATCATTGAAATTGCCGACATCGACGGCGAACACCAGTTCGAAGTGCTCTCCACCAACGGCGACACCTTCCTGGGCGGTGAGGACTTCGACCAGCGCGTCATCGACTACGTCGTCACCGAGTTCAAAAAGGATCAGGGCGTCGACCTCAAGAACGACGTGCTCGCCCTGCAACGCCTGAAAGAAGCCGCCGAAAAAGCCAAGATCGAACTCTCCTCCAGCCAGCAGACCGAAATCAACCTGCCCTACATCACGGCCGACGCCTCCGGGCCGAAGCACCTGACGATGAAGATCACCCGCGCCAAGTTCGAGGCGCTGGTCGAAGAGTTGATCGAACGCACCATCGAACCCTGTCGCATCGCCATCAAGGACGCGGGTCTCAAAGTCACCGACATCGACGATGTCATCCTCGTCGGCGGTCAGTCCCGCATGCCCAAGGTACAGGAGAAGGTGAAGGAATTCTTCGGCAAGGAACCCCGCAAGGACGTCAACCCCGACGAAGCCGTGGCCGTTGGCGCTTCCATCCAGGGCGGCGTCCTGCAAGGCGATGTCAAGGACGTGCTCCTGCTCGACGTCACGCCGCTCTCGCTGGGCATCGAAACCCTGGGCGGCGTCATGACCAAGCTCATCCAGAAGAACACCACCATCCCGACCAAGGCAAGTCAGGTCTTCTCCACCGCCGACGACAATCAATCCGCCGTCACCATCCATGTGCTGCAAGGCGAGCGCGAGATGATCGCCGGCAACAAGAGTTTGGGCCAATTCAACCTCACCGACATCCCACCCGCCCCGCGCGGCATGCCGCAAATCGAAGTCACCTTCGACATCGACGCCAACGGCATTTTGCACGTCTCGGCGAAGGACAAGGCGACCGGCAAGGAAAACAAGATCACCATCAAGGCCAATTCCGGCCTCTCGGACGACGAGATCCAGCGCATGGTGCAGGATGCCGCCACCCACGCCGAAGAAGACAAGAAGATGCACAGCCTGGTCAACGCCCGCAACGAATGCGACGGCATGATCCACGCCACGCGCAAGGCGCTCAAGGAATACGGCGACAAGATCGGCACGGAGGACAAGGACAGGATCGAAGCCGCGATCAAGGAAGCCGAAGAAGCGATCAAGACCGACGACAAGGAGATCATCGAGACCAAATCGCAGGCGCTTGCCTCCGCGAGTCAGAAACTGGGCGAAGCGATGTACGCGCAACACCAGCAGGCCGAAGGCGCGCAGCCGGACAACGGCGGCGCGACCGGGAACGACGGCGGAGACAAGGCAGCCGAAGCCGACGTGGTCGATGCCGAGTTCACCGAAGTGAAGGACCAGAAATAAGCCGATAGCATTTTATCCGTAACGCATTCACCCTCAAGATGGAACGGGGATGCTCGTCATCCCCGTTGCCGCATCCAGCGGCAAGCCGGAACATCACCCGATCATGCCCAAGAAAGACTACTACGCCATCCTCGGAATCAACCGCGACGCCAACGACGACGCCATCAAGAAAGCGTATCGCAAGCTGGCGATGAAATACCACCCGGATCGCAATCCGGGCAACAAGGAAGCCGAGGAAAAATTCAAGGAAGCCAAGGAAGCCTACGAAGTGCTTTCCGACACCAAAAAGCGCGACTCCTACGATCGCTTCGGTCACGCGGGCGTCGACCCCTCGATGGGCGGAGGCGGTTTCAGTGGCGGCTTCGAGGGTTTCGGCGACGCCTTTTCCGACATTTTCGGCGATCTTTTCGGCGGCGGCGGTGGCGGCGGCGGGCGTGGTCGCTCGAACGTCTATCGCGGCGCGGACTTGCGCTACAACCTCGAAATCACTCTCGAAGAGGCGGCGCGCGGCGCGGAAAAAACCATCCGCATTCCCACCGTCGATGAGTGCGACACCTGTAGCGGAACCGGCGCAAGGCCTGGAACCCACGCCACCACCTGCCCGAGTTGCGGCGGCTCCGGCCAGATGCGCATCCAGCAGGGGTTTTTCTCGCTCCAGCAGCCCTGTCCCCGGTGTCACGGCAGTGGCCGCATCATTCCCGATCCCTGCCGCGACTGTCGAGGGGCGGGCCGTGTGAAGCGGCAGAAAACCCTCGAAGTCAAGATTCCCGTCGGCATCGACGANGGCATGCGCCTGCGCCACGCCAACCANGGCGANCCGGGCGTCAATGGCGGCCCTCCCGGCGATCTTTACGTGGAAATCCACATTCGTCGGCACTCGATGTTCGAGCGGGAGCGCGACGANCTGCACTGCGAAATGCCGATCTGCTTTGCCACTGCCGCGNTNGGCGGCGAGATCGAAATTCCCACCCTGGACGGCATGGCGCGCCTGAAGATCCCGGCGGAAACGCAAAGCGGCAAGGTCTTTCGGNTACGCGGCAAGGGCATCCGGAACGTGCGCACGCAGTCGCAAGGCGACCTGCTCTGTCACGTCCTGGTGGAAACGCCGGTCAACCTCACCGAGCGTCAGCGCGAACTGATGAAAGAGTTCGATGAAATCTCCCGCAGCAACGCGGATCACCACAACCCGAAAGCAAAATCGTGGATGGACAAGGTCAGGACGTTTTTCGGGACGTGAAATCCCTCTTCCGCCCCTTCTTCACCCTGTCTCCTGCGCCAACCCTTCAAGCTGTTCCGATAACGCCATCCAGCGGCATTCGGCTTCTTCGATCCAGCCCTGCAAGGCAGCCTGACGCTTGAGCAGTTCCTGCAACTGCGCGCTGTCGCCGCCATTGCCCGCGCCGTAGAACGCCGGATCGGCAAGCCGCGCTTCGAGCAGCTTTTTCTCGCCCGTCCAGCCCGCCAACTTCTTTTCGATCTGCTCGATCTCTTTTACGAGGGGCCGACGCGCGGCAAGCGCCGCCTGACGTTCAGCCTCGGCCTGGGCGCGATTCGCGCGCCGCGTTTCGCGCCCCGTGCCGCTCTCTTCTTCGCGCCGGGCGCGTTGTTCCGTCAGCCAGTCGCGGTAGTCGTCGAGATCGCCGTCGAAAGGCCGCAAGCGCCCGCCGTCGATCAGCAACAGACGGTCACAGCAGGCTCGCAGCAAGGCGCGGTCGTGCGAAACCAGCACCATCGCGCCGTCGTACTCCTGGAGCGCGCACATGAGGGCATAGCGCATTTCCATGTCCAGATGGTTGGCAGGCTCATCCAGCAGCAGGAGATTGGGCCGCTGCCAGATGATCAGGGCCAGCGCCAGACGGGATTTTTCACCGCCGGAAAACGAGCCGCAGGGCGTAGTGGCAAGGGCGGAGCAGTCATTCCGCGCGTTGCCGCGAAAATCGAACCCGCCCAGGTAATTGCGCATGTCCTGTTCACGGGCTGAAGGATCGAGCCGCATCATGTGCTGAAGCGGGGATTCTTCGACGCGCAGGGTTTCGAGCTGGTGCTGGGCGAAATACCCTGTCGCCAGCCCCCTGCCCTCGTGCTTGCCGCCTGCCGTGAGGGCAATTTCCCCGGCCAGGAGTTTGATGAGGGTGGATTTGCCCGCACCGTTGCGGCCAAGCAACCCCACACGCTCGCCGGGGCGCAGGGTGAGTTCGATGCCTTCGAGCACGTTTTTTCCTCCATACCCGGTGGCGCCTTTCTCGATTTGCAGCAGAGGATCGGGCGCGGCGGCGGCGGGGCGGAAAGAGAAGGAAAACGGAGTGTCGACATGGGCGGCGGAGATGCGTTCCATGCGTTCGAGCGCCTTGATCCGGCTTTGCGCCTGCCGCGCCTTGGTGGCCTTGGCCCGGAAACGGCGGATGTAGTCTTCCATGTGCGCGATCTCGCGCTGCTGGCGCTCGAAAAGCGCCTGTTGCTGTGTCAGACGTTCGCCGCGCTGGCGCTCGAAGTCGGAGTACGAACCGCTGTAGAGCGTCAGTTGTCGCTGTTCGATATGGGCGACATGATCGACGCAGGCATCGAGAAACTCGCGGTCGTGCGACACCAGCAACAGGGTTCCGCGATAGTCGCGCAGCCATTGTTCCAGCCAGATGACGGTGTCCAGATCGAGGTGGTTGGTCGGCTCATCGAGCAGGAGCAGGTCGGAGCGGCACATCAGCGCCTGCGCGAGATTGAGCCGCATCCGCCAGCCGCCGGAGAAGTCCGCCACGGCTCGCCCAGCATCCGAAGGCGCAAAGCCCAGCCCGTCGAGCAGCGCCGCCGCGCGCGATCTGGCCGAGTAAGCGCCGATTTCCTGCAAGTTCGTGTGCAATTCGGCAATGCGCACCCCGTCGTGGGCTGCCTCGGCCTGAGCCAGATCGGTTTCGATGCGCCGCAGTTCAGAGTCGCCGTCGAGCACGTATTCGATGGCGGCACGCGGCAGCCCTGGCGTCTCCTGCGCAACATGGGCAATCGTCCAGCCGGACGGAAATGTAAGATCGCCCCGATCCGGGAGCAACTGGCCTCGCAGAAGCGCGAAAAGGCTCGATTTACCGCTGCCGTTGGCCCCGGTCAGGCCAATCTTCCAGCCGGGGAATAACTGGAGGGAAACCCCGTCGATCAGGACGCGGCCTCCCCTCGCGAGGCGCAAATTGCGAAAATGGATCACGCTTAAAGTCGCAGATGTTTTTACAAAGGGCTGTTATTCTACGCACATCTCAATCACGCACTGCACGGGTTTCACATGCCTGCCCGTCCTTCATCTCCTGTTCCTTTTTTTCATTCGCTCTCCCGCCGCGTCCTCGTCCTTGGCGCATGCCTTGCCATGACCGCTTTCCCGCTTGGGGCTGCCGACGAGAGCGAGGGCAAGGACGAAGCCATACCTAGTCCCGCCAAGCGTATCAGGCAATTGCGCGACGAAGCCGGAACCTTGCGCACACAGGCCGAAACCGACTACCAAACGGCAGAAACGGCGTGCTACAAGCGTTTTTTCGTCAACAGTTGCATCGACGATGCCAAGGCTGAACGCCTGAGCGCCATCCGCCGCGCCCGAGAACTCGAAGCCGAGGCGCATCAACTCGATCTCGCGGAACGCCAGCGCCGAGCCGCCGAAATGGCGAAGAAGGCCGAGGAAAGCGGTAACGGCCCACGCCCGACGGAAGCTTCTTTCCCGAGTGCCGACACAGACGTGACGATGCCGCGCACCGAAATTGCATCGCCTTCCCGCCGCGCCACCCGCTCGAAGTCCGCCAGCAACAAAGCCAGCGAGCGTGCCAGAGCCGCCCGTCGTGCAGAAGCCGCCCAGCGCGACCGCGAACGGTACGAGGCCAGAATCCGTGAGATCGAAGAAAAGAAGGCGCGCGACGAGGATGGGCGTTGACGGCAGCTCAGTCGACCACGCGCACCTCGATCGACTCGGGAAATTCCAGCCGCGCCCGTAGCGCGCGGGTCACTTCCACCCGCCCGTCGGCAGCTACCCGAAGCGCATGCTCGATCCCGAAATGGCGCGTCTGCTCGCGCCAGGCGTCTCCCGCCAGATAGGCGGGTTTGCTTGCCACGTCCGACAAAACCCCGACCTGCGGGCGAGGCGTCACCAGCACGGTCAATGCCTGCGTGGCGTGTGTCGGCTCGAAGGTGCGCGGGTCGAGGATGTGGGCGAAGCGGAGGCCGTCCAACTCGAAATAACGCTGGTAGTCCCCCGAAGTGCCGATGGCCTCGCCATCGTAGAGCGGCATCGTCGCCATGACCCCGGACTGACGCGGATGCTGGACGCCGACCCGCCAGGGCTGTCTGCCCTTGCTCCCCAGCGCCATGACGTTGCCGCCCACGTTGATGAGCGCACTCCGGATGCCCCGCTCGAGCAGGATGGCGGCGGCAAGATCCAGCGCGTAGCCCTTGGCATAACCCCCGAAGTCGATTCGCACCGCCGGATTGCGGCTGGAGATGAGATTGGCCTCGATCACGAGATCGCTCATGCGTGGCTGCGCGGCCTTGAGACCGGCAAGCGCCGCCGGATCGGGCCGCGCCGGCTCGAAGGTATCGGTGTGAAAACCCCACAGTTCGACC
>WRNU01000073.1 GCA_009776435.1 Betaproteobacteria bacterium
CGAAGTGGCGGGGCAGGCGCATCTTCTCGGGCCGGGCAAACCCCTGCGGCTCGCGTTCGAGTCGGGCAAGCCGCATTCGATGATCCTCTGGGGACCGCCGGGAGTCGGCAAAACCACGCTGGCCCGGCTGATGGCCAAGGGGTTCGACGCGGATTTCATCGCCTTGTCGGCGGTGTTCTCCGGCGTCAGGGAAATCCGCGAGGCGGTGGCGCATGCCGAAGCCGCTCGCACACTGGGGCGGCACACCCTTCTTTTCGTCGATGAAGTGCACCGCTTCAACAAGGCGCAGCAGGATGCCTTCCTGCCCTTCGTGGAACAGGGACTCGTCACCTTCATCGGCGCGACGACGGAAAACCCCTCGTTCGAGGTCAACGCGGCGCTGCTTTCAAGGGCGGCAGTCTACGTGCTGGAGGCGCTCGACGCCGAGGCGATGACGGAGCTTTTCGAGCGTACTTGCCGCTGTGCCTGCCCGGAACTCGCCTTCATTGATGAGGCGCGCGAACGCATGATCGGCTTTGCCGATGGGGACGCCCGTCGGTTGATGAACCTCATCGAACAGGTACAGATTGCCGCCGCGACCACCGGAGAAAATCCGGTCACGGCGCATTTTGTCGAGCAAACGCTCTCGCGCGACCTACGCCGCTTCGACAAGGGAGGCGAGGCGTTTTACGACCAGATTTCCGCCCTGCACAAATCGGTGCGCGGTTCCGACCCGGACGCGGCGCTGTACTGGATGTGTCGCATGCTCGACGGCGGCGCCGATCCGCTCTACCTGGGACGGCGGATCGTGCGGATGGCCACGGAAGACATCGGGCTGGCCGACCCGCGCGCGCTTGCCATTGCGCTCGATGCCTGCGCGGCCTTCGAGCGCCTTGGCTCTCCCGAAGGCGAACTGGCGCTGGCCGAAGCCGTCGTGTTCATGGCCTGCGCCGCCAAATCGAACGCCGTCTACATGGCCTACGGCGCGGCGCGGCGCTTCATCAAGCAGAGCGGTTCATTGCCCGTGCCGTTGCATTTGCGCAACGCGCCAACCAAACTGATGAAGGAACTCGGCTACAGCCACGGCTACCGCTACGCGCACGACGAGCCGCAAGCCTACGCTGCCGGAGAGCAATACCTGCCCGATGGCGTGGAGTCACCCAACTGGTATCGGCCTACGCCATACGGCATGGAAGCAAAGATCAAAGAGAAGCTTGCCCATCTGCGCCGACTCGACGCTCAGGCGAAGAGAGCGGGGGCGGGGTGCGAAGGCAATCCGGGCGCGGCGGCGACCGACGATGGCGTGATCCGACACGAAACGCTCCATCGGGATCAATGACGCAGGCGGAACGAACGGGCGTCGACGGAACGGCGAACAGGCGTTGACGGAACGGGCCGAAAAACAACGGCTCCCCATAAGGGAGCCGTCTCGGTGCGATGCCGTCTCAGTGCGGCAGATTGTACGAGATGGAAAAGCGGGTGTACTCCGCTCGCGCCCGTGCAGCCTTGTCGGGCATTCCGGCGGCATCTGCATAGTCGATCAATTCCTGGAGCCAGCGCGCCATCAACTGCACGCCTTCATCGCTTTGAACCAGGCCGCAAAGCACCTGGCCCGCCATGACATCAGGAATTCCTTCAAACTCGGCGATCAAGGAAACCTCATCATCTGTGAGGTCGCAATAATCGAGGCAATCACGCATGGATAGCATTGTAAAACCCCCCCTTCCTGCAAAAGACAGCCTCTTCTGATGAGGCCTTGCTATAAGACTATGTCAAACTGACGCGAAAACAAGGAAATATTCCACGAACTTCCTCGATTTCGCCAAGCGACCAACATAATTAAAGTCAATACAACTCCATGCAATCGCGCGCCGACAATATCGACACGGCTCCAATTATAGTACATTGCTGGCTGTCTTGGTCGACTTCGTGAATTTTTTTGACCTACGATCCATACGTCACTTATACAGGACGCATTTCCATGCTTGACATCCAGATGCTACGCGGCCAACTCGATGCCGTAGTGGCCCGTCTCTCCACCCGTGGCCTACAGTTGGACACGACCGCTTTTCTTGCCCTCGAGGAAGAACGCAAGGTTCTCCAGACCCGTACCCAGGAATTCCAGGCACGGCGCAACAGTCTTTCCAAACAGATCGGCATCCTGAAGGGCAGGGGAGAAGACGCCTCGGCGGCGCTGGCCGAAGTCGGGCGTCTTGGCGACGAACTCGACCGCTGTGAACAAGCCCTGCCGGCGTTGCTCGAACGGATGAACGCCTTTCTTGCCGAACTGCCGAATTTGCCGCAGGACAGCGTGCCGGTGGGTGCGGATGAGACCGCGAACGTCGAGATTCGCCGTTGGGGCGCGCCGCCCGTGTTCGACTTCGAGGTACGCGATCACGTCGACGTTGGCGCGGCGCTAGGGCTGGATTTCGAGACGGCCGCAAAACTTTCCGGTGCGCGCTTCAGTTTCATGCGTGGTCAGGTTGCGCGGCTGCACCGGGCGCTTGCCCAGTTCATGCTCGACACCCATACCCGCGAGCACGGCTATACCGAGTGCTATACCCCATACATCGTCAATCGGGAGGCGCTCGAAGGCACGGGCCAATTGCCCAAGTTCCGGGACGACATGTTCTGGGTTTCCCGTGGCGGCGACGAGCAGGCGCGCGAGCAATACCTGATCTCCACCTCGGAAATATCGTTGACCAACAGCGTGCGCGAACAGATTCTGCCCATCGACGCCTTGCCGCTCAAACTCACCGCTCACAGCCCGTGCTTCCGTTCCGAGGCCGGCGGTGGTGGGCGCGACGTGCGCGGCATGATTCGCCAGCACCAGTTCGACAAGGTCGAGATGGTGCAGATCGTTCACCCGGAGAGAAGCGACGCCGCCCTCGAAGAAATGGTCGGTCACGCCGAAGCCATTCTGCAAAAACTCGGCCTGCCGTACCGCGTCATCGTGCTGTGTACGGGCGACATGGGTTTTTCTGCCGCAAAAACCTATGACCTCGAAGTCTGGCTGCCCGCGCAGAACGCCTACCGAGAGATATCCAGTTGTTCCAACTGCGAGTCCTTCCAGGCCCGCCGCATGCAGGCGCGTTTTCGTAACGCCCAGGGCAGGAACGCGCTCGTGCACACCCTCAATGGATCGGGCCTAGCGGTCGGGCGCACGCTGGTGGCGGTGTTGGAAAACTTCCAGCGCGCCGATGGTTCTGTCGTGGTACCCGAAGTCCTGCGGCCCTACATGGGCGGGATGGAGGTGATGACTCCGGAGGTCTGAATGCATCCACCGCTGGTCATCCTGCGCGAAGCCGCAGGATCCATGCGATGTGTGGAGTGCAGCGACTTCGCTTCGCTACGCGCTGCAATGACAGGAGGGGTTGAGCAGAGGTGCCTTACGGCACGGGTTGCGACACGCGCACGCCCGAAGTGGCCTGGGCATTGAACTGGAAGCCGGGAGGTTGCGGCGCGTCTGCATCGGCTTCGGCCAGCAGGGGACGCTCGACCGGATAGGAATAGCGGAGGATGTCGTAAAAATTGCGAACGTTTTCCGCCATGATGAGCGCCTCGCCGCCGCGCACCGGCCCCGTCTTGAACTGGGAGGCGTACTGGGGTTGTGCCAGCAGGGGCAGCACGGATTTCAAGTCTACCCACACGGCATCGTTCTTGCCGAGCGTGCGGGCCAGTTTGCGGGCGTTGTTGAGGCCGCCGGGGCCGATGTTATACGCGGCGGTGGTCATCCACAGGCGGTCGGGGTATTGAACCTCTTCCGGGAGTCTTCGCTGCAACATGGAAAGATAACGCGCCCCGCCGAGGATGGACTGTTTTGGGTCGAGACGATTTTCGACACCGAGTCGGTTGGCGGTATCGACCGTCAACATCATCATGCCCCGCACGCCGGTATAGGACGTTGCTTCCGGGTCCCAGTGCGATTCCTGGTAGGAAACCGCAGCCAGATAGCGCCAGTCGATGCCGGTTTGTTTTTCGGCCTCCTGGAAATGGGAGAGGTAGCGTGGCAGGCGGTTCTGGATACGCTTGTGAAAAACCGCAAAGTCGTAGCGATCGAGACGGCGGATGTGGCCGAAATAGCGATCTGCGGTGCCGGCGAGCAAGCCGTTGCCGGCTGACTCGTTGAGAAAGGCATTGATTTCGCTGGACAACCCGCCGTCGGCTTGCAGCGACATTGCCCAGGATACCGTGCTCTTGAACGGCAGATCGTAGACGACGGCCAGTTTTGGCGACAAGCGTTTGGCGAGCGCGTAATTCACCTGATCGGTTGCCAGGAGGTCGATCCGGCCATTCGCCACCTGCATGAGCAGATCCTGGTCGTCGGAATGTGGAGCGGGATGGACGATTTCCAGATCGGGGATGCGTTGCCTGAGCGTTTCCATCAACCAGGCGAGTTTTGTGCCCTGGCGCACCGTGACGACCCGTCCGGCCAGATCGCTGTCACGCAGGGTTGTCCGGCGACCGGCGCGACCGACCAGTACGAAATCGATCTCGCGCAACCCGGTCGTCCAGGCCAGGGGCAGGTGGCGATCGGGAGTCAGACCGGCTGCCGCCAGATGCGCCTGACCATTGATGACGGCTTCGAGCGCGTGTTCCGTATCCGGATAGGGCAGGAAACGCACCGGCACGCCCAGGCGTTTCCCGAGCGTGACCAGCAGATCGTGCTCGAAACCTGCATAGGTTCCCCGCTCATCCGAGTGGTAGGAGAGCGCATCGACGCGCGTTGCCACCCGCAGTTCACCCAGGCTGCGGAAATCCGCGATGCGTGAACGGGAAGGGCTGACGACGGCCATGATGATGGCTGCAATCAGGAGCGCGGCGAAGCTGGCGAAGATTGTGTGAGAAAGGCGCAAGCGAGTACCCGTATGAGTGGACTTGGTCGATTATGCCTGCCTTGGAGGTTCTGCGCGAACTGGGCGACAACAAACACACGCTCACGCATGTGAGGCAGACGCTGGCGGGAGAGACATGGTCGACCGCCGCAACGGATATTCCCCCTGTCGCAGTCCTGGGCGCTACCGGAAAACCGCACACCGACTTTCTTTTTCTGTCGGGTTGCCTATAATTTCGCGGTTCGAGTGGAGAGATGGCCGAGCGGTTGAAGGTACCTGACTCGAAATCAGGCGTAGGTGTGAGCCTACCGTGGGTTCGAATCCCACTCTCTCCGCCAGTAACCCAATAAAATCAATGTGTTGGACGGTTATTCAAGGTTGCCCAACATAAAATTTACTGGGAAATTTTCCGCTCTGTTGCTTCGACGCTACGAATCGAGACGAATGCCGGGAGCCAGTTTGACGAACTGGCCGCTTGTGCGGGCGGGCTGCCTGTTGTGGTTGTGGATAGCTACTGGCCGAGAGGGCAGCGTTGTGGCGTCTCTGAGCAGAGGACGTGGTGCTACAGGGCGGATTACAAGTAGTCGGCCCTGAACCAAATGTAGCCCAGGCGTATTCGCCCTGCGTCGGTGATGGTCAAGCCGTAGGGGCGCGATTTATCGCGCCCAATGAGCACGAGCGCCGCAATTTGGGCGCGATAAATCGCGCCCCTACGATGTCCATCAAGCCCCTCGTGACCATTTCCGCCACAGAGTGGGCGCCTGCCGCTTGCGACTCATCCAGCCGACAAAACCCAAACCGGCCAGCAACATTGCCCAAGTATCGGGTTCTGGTACAGCGGAGAGGTTATAGACAAAGGATATGCCGGTTATTTCGTTGCGTGAGCGCCATTCAAACGTAAGAATATTTCCACTATAAAAATCAAAAGTCAGGTAATTGTTTGCTGCTCCAATAACTTGAGACAGGGACTCGCTTGAACCATCCGCATAAGTCACGAACGAATTTTCAAAATCAAAAATACCATATTCAGTAGCCGGAAAATTCGCCATTATCATTGATTGCAGCTCTTCCGCATCAAATGAAGCGGTTTCAGAATGGCTATTCCAGCCATAGTCTGTTGAACGTGAATACCTAACTTCACCGGCAGGCCACCGATTTGAATATTCAGTATAGTAACCCTCGATTTCTATCACAGCAGAGTTCGCATCACCTAGAGACCATGTTATTTGAGCCCACGATCTTGAAGTATATCCTATATTTAATTTGTAATGCCCATTATCCAGGTAATCATAGCGATAGTAGTCGTATTGAGAATACGCTTTATTATAGGAATACTTTTCTAAAAACGTTGGATCATAAATATTTGGATTGTCGTAGTTTATAGTTGTGGAAAGCGTGTAGAAAAAAGTTTGTGGCAAAGGGCTAATTACTGTCATGGGAGAAGGAATGTTAGTATATAGCATTCCAAAATACGAATCCGACTTGAGATTGTCGTCGTAGAAGAAAAAAGTTCTATTTCCGAATAACTCACTTTCAACGACCTCAGCGGAAGCTAGTCCGCTACCCGAAATTTCTCCAGATAATGCAGTCGTACTATAAGAAACGAATAACACGGCTATTGCGACTGCCTTCATATGATGCTTCATTACCGCTCTCCACGCATTATTGAGGAAAACCTATCAAATTTCAGCCCGTTCGCAATGTACAGATAACCAAAATTCTCGTCAACTATTTAATCTCTCAATCATCAAAATTCAATTAAAGTAGAGACGGCCCGAAGGCAGTCTGCAAATCACGCTGCCACAAGCTGTTTGGCAGGCTCCATCTCCACCGAATCCCCGTCCTGGTTCAGTACATTCAGCCCATTGATTGGGATTCGTAAACTAATCCGAACCTACGGGGCTTTAGTGGAAGACCTGATGGCGGATTTACATGCGCGCGATTGACCGATCCTCCGTGTTCAAGCGCGGCTTGGTTCGTATAGCGAGTTTTTCTGCTGACGGAAATTTATGGGGTTCCATCTTTGCAACATATCTGGCAGGTTGTCTGACTTGATGGGCTGTGTTGTAATCGCCACTGACCGTTGTTACGCTGGCGAAAAATGGACGAGCTTCCCAAACTGGAAGTACATGGACGATTCTGGATCGAGCGCGGCCCCCGCGCCTTTCTTGGGCGTGGGCGCGTCGATCTCCTCGAAAAAGTCAACGCCAGCAACTCGATTGCCGAAGCCGCGCGGCAACTCGGCATGAGCTACAAGACCGCCTGGGACATGGTCGATGCCATGAACAATCTTGCCGATCAACCGCTGGTGGTGCGCGTCAAGGGCGGTCGTCAGGGCGGAGGAACCGTTCTGACCGATTACGGGCAACAAGTCATCGCCAATTTTCGTGCGATGGAACAGGAATACGAAACGATGCTGGCGGCGCTTGAACGGCGCTATCCGTATTTCGGTCAGTTGCAGGAACTCGACCGCCGCTTGCGGCTGCGTACCAGCGCCCGTAATCAGCTTGCCGCCACGATAGCCGAACTGCATGAACACGGTCAGCGTGTCACCGCCGATCTCGATCTTGGCGACAAAACACTTTTACAGGCACAACTGACACGCGCCAGTGTCGATGATCTCGATTTGCATCCCGGCCGCCGGGTCGTCGCGCTGATCAAGGCTCCCATGATCGCCCTGAGCGCCTCTCCAGTCAGCGATATGCAAACCCTGCGTGGCACCATCCGCCACATCGAAATAGATGATGAAGATCACGCTGAAGTCACTCTTGCATTGCCCGGCGACCATCATCTGATCATCGCGCTCGATCGTGCCGCCGAGTGTCCGCCGCTCGATGCGGGAGCGTTTGCCGTCATCGACCCGAGGCAAGTAATCGTCGCCGTCACCGATTGACTTTGCTTCGTCCCGCATTGGTTCTGGTTGCGCGCGCCTTCGGCGCGACAGGATAGATCGAGAGACGGCAACACAGGTATTACGATATATTGCAAAAAATATAATATTCGTTAGAGTATAAGGCGTACTTGCGTAACTGCGCCGGAAGCCGACTCGTCACGAGGTTGCCATGCCGGAACGCGGCCTTGCTTTGTTCACACTTGTGGAGGATGGATGATGAGACGGAAACATTTTTTTTCGCTGATCCTGGGGGCGGGAGTTGCGTTGTCGGCGGCTGTGGTGTCGGCGGAAACGTTGACCGTTTCGGCAGCGGCCAGTCTGACCAATGCGTTCACGGAAATCGGCAAGGGGTTTGAGGCGGCGAATCCGGGGAACACTGTCGAGTTCAACTTTGCGGCCTCCGGCGCACTGTTGCAGCAAATCGTGCAGGGCGCGCCGGTCGATGTGTTCGCCGCAGCCGATCAGGAAACGATGGACAAGGCTGTTGCCGGAAGCCATATCAAGATCAATACGCGCGTCAATTTTGTGGGTAACGGCCTGGTCGTGATCGTTCCGAAAGACGGCAAACTGAAGATTGCCGCTCTGAAGGATCTGACCGGGGCCAACGTCAAGCGCGTCGCCATCGGCAATCCGTCAACGACGCCCAATGGCCGCTACGCGCGTGCGGCAATGCAGGCGGCAGGCGTATGGGAGGCGGTGGAGCCCAAGCTGGTGCTGGCGGAAAACGTGCGTCAAAGCCTGAGTTACGTGGGGCGCGGCGAGGTCGAGGTGGGGTTCGTGTTTACGACCGACGCCGACGAAGACAAGGTCAACGTGGCGTTGACCGTGCCGACAGTGGCAAGGGATGAAAAGAGTGGGCAATGGAATCCCAGCCCGATCGTGTATCCGATTGCCGAAGTGGCGACTTCCAAAAGCAAACTGAGCGCCGCGTTTATTGCCTACGTGCGTTCGCCGGACGGACAGAAAGTATTGGAACGCTACGGATTTTTGCCGATTCAGTAAGTAATGACTCTGACGGCTGCCGATTGGCAAACACTGTTGCTGACGCTGAAGGTGTCGTCGCTGGCGACACTGTATGCGTTGTTGCTGGGGGTGGCACTGGCGTGGGTGTTCGCGCGTTTTCGTTTCGTCGGCCGCGATGTGCTGGATGCGGTGCTCACCCTGCCGATGGTGCTGCCGCCCACGGTGCTGGGGTATTACCTGCTGGTGCTGTTCGGACGGCGCGGCGCGCTGGGACCGTGGCTGGAGGAGCATTTCGGGATACAACTGGTGTTTACCTGGAAAGGCGCGGTGGTTGCCGCAGCCGTTGTCGCCTTTCCGCTGGTTTTCAAGTCGGCGCGAGCGGCGTTCGAGGATGTCGCAAAAAACATGGAGCGAACGGCGCGAACGCTGGGGTCGCGGGAGATCGGCGTGTTTTTCAGGGTGTCGCTGCCGTTGGCCACGCGCGGCATCGTCGCCGGTATGTTGCTGGCGTTCGCGCGAGCGATAGGGGAATTCGGCGCGACATTGATGATCGCCGGTAATCTGCCGGGGCGAACGCAAACGCTGTCGATGGCGGTCTACGATGCGGCCATGGCAGGCGACGACGTGCGAGCCAATACGCTGGTGTTGCTGATCTCAGTGGTGTGCGTCACCATTCTGGCGCTCTCCGGTTACTTCCTGGCCCCGAAGCGTTGAGATCTGCATCGCATGCACCTGTCCGTCGATATCGAATTGACCCTCAAAACCCGTCAGCGACGGCAGGCGCGTGAGTTCTCGCTGCATGCGCGTTTCGAGTCCGCAGAAGACAAGGTGGTGATTTTCGGCCCTTCCGGCTCGGGAAAAAGCGTGACGTTGCAGGCGATTGCCGGATTGATCAAGCCGAGGCGCGGGCACATCCGGCTGGGCGGACGGACGTTGTTCGACAGCGCGGCAGGCGTCTCGTTGCCGACCCGCTCGCGGCGGATCGGTTATGTCTTCCAGGATTACGCGCTCTTCCCACATTTGACCGTGTTGGAAAACGCCGGTTACGCCCTGCGCGCGTGGCCGCGTCCATTGAGCCGGGAAGCGAGAGAACGCATCTTTTACATGCTCGATGTTTTCGGGATCGCAGACTTGGCAGGAAGTATGCCGTATGAATTATCCGGAGGCCAGCAGCAACGAGTGGCGCTGGCGCGGGCGTTACTGCGTGACCCAGAAGTGATCCTGCTCGATGAACCTTTTTCGGCGATGGATTTTTTGTTGCGCGACAAGATGCGCGAAGAACTGGCTGCGATTCAGGCGCGTTTCAAGGTGCCGATCATCCTCATTACGCATGATCTGGAAGACGTGCGCACGTTTGCCGACACGTTGGTTATTTTTCGAGACGGCGCTGTCGCCAACGTGCTTGTGTGCAGCGATATTTTCCGACGCGAAGGCGTAGAAGCATGGCCGGGTATTGTCGAGGCGTGCGGCGGGGTGTTCAAGGCATCGGCATGAAAGCGGGCGGCTCACCTGTCGAGGTTGTTTTTTCTCAGAATCGTTGTATTTTTTCAAACATATCGCTAGAATCAAAAAAACAACGGCGCTGTCGGACGTTTTATCCACAGCGTTATCAGTTTTAGCCCTCGAAGCGATGCCTGTTCGGGATTTGGAGCTTATAGAGTTGGTCACTCTTCCAAATCCTGGGCAGGTTTTTTTTCGTCGACGTGTTTTCGTTATCTAAAACAGATCGGTATGATCGAGGTAGACGCGATAGCCGATTGACCCTGTTATTCGAGGATGCCGTGAGCGAAAACGAAACACCCGACGCAGTCTCCGGTCTTTCCGTTGCCGCCATCGTTCCTTCGGAACCTGGCGTAGTCGACAACCTGTTGGCCAAATTCGTATTCGGCCTGCGTCGGGACGGCTGGCGCGTGCAAGGTCTGATCCAACAGGAGAAAGACGGGCAGGGCAAGGCGGCAACCGTGCTTGTCGATCTCGAAAGTGGAAAGTGCTATCCGCTGTTTCAGAACCTCGGCTCGGGTTCGGAGTCATGCAGTCTCGACCACACCAGCGTGGCGGCTGCAAGCATCGCCTTGCGGCAGGCATTGGATCAACGGCCAGACCTTGCCGTAGCCAACCGTTTTGGCGCGCTTGAAGCCGGTGGCAGGGGGCTTGCGGCAGAAATACTGGCGCTCATCTCGAACGGCATTCCACTGATTACGATCGTATCGAACGATTACCTGATGGATTGGCGCTCGGTTACCGGTCATGCCGGAGTTGAACTGCCGCCCGAAATGGAGGCGCTCCAGGACTGGTTCGCCAGCATTCGGCTTCGGGAGCCGTCCCCGTGAAACGCTGCACTCCGCGTCGCGCAGCCCTGTACGCAAGGTGCTTCATTGTTTCGGCTGTTTCATTCGCGGGAGCGGGGAGGCTTGAGAAATGAAAGGCGTGCTGTGCTCCAGGAAGAATTGGGAAGTATAGTTTCGTCTTTGAGGTTTGTTTTTTTCCGCAGGAGAATTTTATGAAAAAATCTGAGGTTTTTCTTTTAATAAGACTGCTCACCGTGTATAGCTTGAGTGCAATAGTCCCCGGTTTTCTCTTAGTAGGCTTTCTTGATGGTTGGCCTATGGCTTTTTTGATTTTGAAGATAATAGGGGGGTGTTATCTCATTGTTATTCTAGTGATACTATATTCTCACATAGCCAGCAGAAAATTGAGAAATGGCCCGCTGGTTACTGGGACAATTGTTTCGGCAGAAAGGACGATCTCGGACGATCAGTCTTGGTTGAAGCTGACCGTGGAATTTTATACTGAGAAGAAAAGTCAGGTGACTGCTTCCACCAAAATCCCCATTTTTCAGTTGGAATGGGAGGAGAGTGCATATCAGCCGGGGGGTTCGTGTCTTCTTAGATATCATCCTGAAAATCCCGAAGAGATTTTGATAGAAACGGAGGCGGAGGAGACTGAAGATAACACCGTTGAACTGCCCAATACACTGTCGACCATCAAGATGAATTCGACGTATCTTGAGTGTGGTGCCAGGTTTTATCGAGAGAAGGAGGAGATTACAGCGTTTGGAATATTTACGTTTGTTGGATGCTTTGTTTTTCTGTATTTTCCAATAATGGAGATTTTAAAATGGCCGACTATCCTAGAGCATGAACAAGGAAGGGTTCTTTTTTTCATTATTGCCAGTTTTGCAGTGCTTATACCAACAATGCTTATTCTTTGGTTCACGGGTCTAAGAAAAGAAATTTTTCGCTTCACGCATTACCCGATCCGTTTTAATCGCAAGACGCAGATGGTGCATGTTTTTCAGCCAGATGGCAGGGTGATGAATGGATCGTGGGGTAAACTCAATTTCTATTCTGTTTTTTTAGAGAATCCTGATGAGATGCCTGAGGTCAGTGGAACCTCGCTGTTGCAGTCTGGGAAACAGATGCAATTTATTCAGCGTTACATGGAAAGCGGCCCGGCGGAAGTTTTGCCGCTCATGGATCATGTTTTGGATGATCATGTTGAGCAATCCGACAGGCGTGAGGGGTTCATTCACGGCTTCAAAATGATTTCCAGCAATTCGGGCAGGCTCAGAACAATCGTTTTTTTTCCGATAGTTTTGTTGTACGCCATCTGGTGCTGGATTGTCATGCGCACCTGCAACAAACCCGAGTGGCCTGCCGAGATCGAAGCAGAATGCGCCATCGAGCCGGATGATCCGTATCTGGTGGACGCGAATCATTTACCGGAAGGTGTGGAGGCTGTAACCAGATTTAAAGGAAATGAAATTTTTCGAATCGTACGCTGGCGCTCTGGAATATCTGCGATTTGTATAGGAATATTTGCGATTTTGTTTGCACTGACTTTTCAGGGGCAGCCAGTGTAGCCTGGATAAGCGAAGCGCCATCCAGGAAGCCTGATTCTCCGGCGCGAAGCGTCGCCGATCAAAATATTTGCGATGCTTCGCATCGGATGCTACTTTCCCCGGATGGCGCTTCGCTTATCCAGGCTACATTCACTGAAGTCTCTTTGACATTACTGCAACCGAACCACTTGGTAACTGGCAACGCTCAACAAGTAGCCAGCCAAGACTCTCATAAAATGCCAGAGAGTTCGGCGTATAAAGGTAAAGACACTCAATACCAAGAGAAGCAGCTTCGCATTCTGCGGCGCTAACCAGGAGTGCACCGACGCCTTTACGCCGCAGTGGAGGAATAACGAATAGCCCCGCCAGCCAAGGTGAGTAGGGAAACTGTAGCTCGCTTTCTTTCAAGGCTACAGTACCAATGACTTGGCCTTCGACAACGGCAGCAAGAGCTGTTGGAATTTGATTTCGAGTAAGCCACGTTTCGATGCGTTGCTGTACCGATGCCCGTGTTTCCTCTCCGTATATTTCACGCCACTCCTCATAGAACCACGCGGCAATGTTGGGGATTGCATTGGCGTGTTCAATGAGTGGCTGAATTGTGACGTTGGTCATG
>WRNU01000074.1 GCA_009776435.1 Betaproteobacteria bacterium
CCGAACTTGATGAGATCTTCCGGTTCGACCTGACCGAACGTCTCGGTGAGGCTGCGGCTGTCGCTGCTCTTGACCTCCGCGCCGAAGCCGATCCCGGCCTTGTCGGTGCGGTTGATGATGATTTTGTCCAGACCGTCGAACGCGCCGCCGCAGATGAACAACACGTTGGTGGTGTCGACCTGGATGAAATCCTGGTTGGGGTGCTTGCGCCCGCCCTGCGGTGGAATGGAGGCCACGGTGCCTTCGACCAGTTTCAGGAGCGCCTGCTGCACGCCCTCGCCCGATACGTCACGGGTGATCGAGGGATTGTCGGACTTGCGGGAAATCTTGTCGATTTCGTCGATATAGACGATACCTTGCTGGGCCTTTTCGACATCGTAGTCGCACTTCTGGAGGAGCTTCTGGATGATGTTCTCGACATCCTCGCCCACGTAGCCGGCCTCGGTGAGCGTGGTGGCATCGGCCATGACGAAGGGCACGTTCAGCAGCCGCGCCAGCGTTTGCGCCAGCAGGGTCTTGCCGGAGCCGGTCGGGCCGATCAGGAGAATGTTGCTCTTGGAAAGCTCCACTTCGTCCCTGACGGTATTGCCCAGGTGACGCAGACGCTTGTAGTGGTTGTAGACCGCCACAGACAGGTTGCGCTTGGCCTGCATCTGCCCGATCACGTATTGATCGAGAATGGTGCAAATTTCATGCGGCGTGGGCAATTGCCCGCGAATGTTCTCGACTCCCAGCCCGTCGGCGATTTCCTCGCGGATGATGTCGTTGCACAGGCCGATACATTCATCACAGATAAATACGGATGGCCCGGCAATCAGCTTGCGGACTTCGTGCTGGCTCTTGCCGCAAAACGAGCAATAGAGCAGTTTTTCGTTGTCTGAGCCCGTCCTTTTGTCCGGCATGATCGTTTTCTCCTCGTCGTCAGGTCAGATGTCGCTGCGAGTCGTCATCACTTTGTCGATGAGACCGTACTCCAGCGCCGCAGACGCGGACAGGAAATTATCCCGATCGGTATCCTTTTCAATCTGCTCAACCGGCTTACCTGTGTGTTTTGACAACATTTCGTTGAGACGGGCGCGCAAAAAAAGTATCTCTCGCGCATGAATTTCGATATCGGACGCCTGCCCCTGGAAACCGCCCAGGGGTTGATGGATCATGACTCGGGAACTGGGCAGGCAGAAACGCTTGCCATTCGCCCCGGCAGCAAGCAGAAACGCGCCCATGCTTGCCGCCTGCCCGATGCAGAGCGTGCTCACGTCGGGCTTGATGAACTGCATGGTGTCATAGACCGCCAGCCCCGCCGTGACCGAGCCGCCGGGGGAATTGATGTAGAAAGAAATATCCTTGTCCGGGTTTTCGGACTCGAGGAAGAGCAACTGCGCCACGATCAGGTTGGCCGTGGCATCCGTGACGGGGCCGACGAGAAACACGATCCGCTCCTTGAGCAGACGCGAATAAATGTCGTAGGCGCGCTCGCCCCGACCGCTTTGCTCGATGACCATCGGCACCAGCCCGAGGCCGACCGGGTTCCAGGCATCGCCGTCCCGCGTGGAGTTTTCGATTCCGTTCAATTTCATCGTTCGTACCGTCCCGCGTGTTTCAAGCCGCCGCATTGTTGCCCATCAGTTCGTCGAAGGAAACCGCCTTGTCGCGGATCCTGGCCTTGGAACAGACCCATTCCACGACATTATCCTCGGTTGCGACCGCCTCCGCTCCTTCCAGACGCCCTGGCTCGGCATCATACCAACGAACCATTTCCTCAGGGTCTTCGTAGCTTTCCGCCATTTGCCGTATCAGGGCGCGTGTTTGCTCCTTCGTGGCGCGCAACGTGTTGTCCTTGATCAGTTCGGCCATGATGAGGCCGAGTTTCACCCGTCGCGCGGCCCAATCGTTAAACTTGTCCAGCGACTGAGGACGTGGCGCCAACCCGCGCGCCTCGCGTTCGAGGCGGGCATTTTCGGCCAGTCGCTCCGACTCGGCCAGCACCAACGCCCTGGGCGCTTCGATCGGTGTGACGGCAAGCAGGGCATCCATCACCTGATCCTTGATTCTTGCCTGAACACGCTGTTTGACCTCGCGCACGAGATTGTCCCTGATCTCCTTGCGCAGCTTGTCGGTGTCGCCGTCGGCCACACCGAGCGCCCTGGCGAAGTCGGAGTCGATTTCCGGCAACACCGGCCCTTCGACCTTTTTTACCGTCACTTCAAACTGTACCGTCTGACCGGCCATTTGCCTGGCGTGATAATCCTCGGGAAACGTCAGATCGAAGGTTTTACTCTCGCCCGCCTTGAGTCCCGTTACGTTCGCGTCGAAATCTTTCAGCATCGATCCTGCGTCGAGCACGAACTGGAAATCCTGCGCCTGCCCTCCCTCGAACGGCACGCCGTCCTTGCGCCCGGTAAAGTCGATCTCCACCCGGTCGCCACTGGCGGCGGCGCGGTCGACCGCCTCATAACGGACACGTTGCTTGCGCAGGACTTCGAGCGTTTTATCGACTTCGGTCTCGCCCACTTCCTCCAGCACAGGCCGCTCGATTTCACGTTCGGATAGATCGCCGACCACGACTTCCGGGTACACCTCGAACACGGCGCTGAATTCCAGCGTGCCTTCCGCAGCGGTTTCTTTCGGCTCGATCCGGGGGTGGCTGGCCACGCGCATGTTCTGGGCGCGCACCGCCTCACCAAAGGCTTTTTCCACGGCAGCCCCGATGGCTTCGGAACGGGCTTGCGGTTCGTATGCACGGGCCACGACGTTGAGCGGCACCTTGCCTGGACGAAAACCCGGCATTTTCACCGTGCGGGAAAGTTTTCTGAGGCGAACCTCAACGTCCCTGTCGATGTCCGCCTTGGTGACGGATAGGTCGATACGGCGCTCCAGCGCGTTCGTGGTTTCCTGATTGGCTTGCATGCAAACGATCCTGATGAGAAGTCAAACGATGCCGGCCCGAGCTTATCGGAGAAAAATCGAAACCCCCAAGCCAGCTTTTTGAGTCACCTCGCCATGAATGGCGGGGATTCCCCGATACGATCCAGAGGAGCCTTCGGCTCCAGGTTTTGTCTCGCTTGACTACGCCATAAATGGCGGAGACAAGCGCGAGACCCGTGTTCAGCAAAACTGCGATTCTATACCGGGTTGACGGCATATCTCCAGATTCGATTTGGTATTTGGTAGCATTGGTTCCTGAACATCATTTTTTTGCCCAAACTGTCCGTTTCGCGCCACGATTGCCCTCCATTTTCATTCACACGTCACGCCTGCCATGTTCGCCACGCCTGTTTATCCCGTTCGGGGCATCCTCGAAATCGAGCGCCAATGTCTGCCCGGCGCGCAGCCCTCACTGATGGAACGCGCCGGACGCGCGGCTGCCGAGGACGCTGCCCGACTGATCGCCTCCCGGTCCGGCCCCGTGCTCATCGTCTGCGGGCCGGGCAACAACGGGGGCGACGGATTCGTACTGGCGCGCGAATTGCGCCGGAGCGGACGCGAGACGATCGTCGTTTTCGCCGGAGATTCCAATCGCCTGCCCAGGGATGCCGCGCACGCCCATGCCGAATTTCTCCGCGCGGGTGGTGAGACGCTCGCCGATCTGCCCGCCATGCCGGAAGGCGGTTGGGCGCTGGTGGTCGATGCCTTGTTCGGCATCGGCCTGCAACGGCCCATCGAGGGCCGAATCCGTGAATGGATCGACATCCTCGATACATTGCCCGTTCCACGGCTGGCCATCGACATTCCCAGCGGGCTGGAGGCCGATACGGGCCGCGTGCTCGGCACATGCCTCTCCGCCACCCACACCACGACCTTCATCGCCTTCAAACCCGGCCTGCTGACGCTCGACGGCCCGGACCATTGCGGAGAAATCTCGCTTCAACGCATCGGGATCGAGGCCGCCGGCCATGTGCCGCCCGTCGGCCATCGCGTCGACACATGCCTTTTCGGGGGGCGCCTCACCCCCCGCCCGCGCAACACACACAAAGGCGTGTACGGCGATGCCTGCGTTCTCGGTGGCGCGTCCGGCATGCTCGGAGCCGCCCTGCTGGCGGCGCGGGCGGCGCTGTGCCTGGGCGCGGGCCGTGTCTATGCCTGTCTGCTCGACCCTGCCGCGCCCGGCATCGACCCCGGACAACCCGAACTGATGCTGCGTCCGGCTGACCGGATGCCCGAACGCCCAGCCGCCATCGCCGCCGGGCCGGGGCTAGGAACGGGGGAGGAAGCCGAACGCCTGCTGCAAACGGTCATCCCCCGCGACATTCCCCTGTTGCTCGATGCCGACGCGCTCAATCTCATCAGCCTCCGCCCTGCCCTGTCGGACGCGCTCGAGGCGCGGCAGGCTGCGACACTGCTCACGCCCCACCCCGCCGAAGCCGGGCGACTGCTCGGCACGAGCACTGACGCAGTTCAGGCCGATCGTGTTGCCGCCGCAATCGAGATCGCGCGCAACTATCGCGCCTTCACCGCGCTCAAGGGCTGCGGCAGCGTCATCGCCACTCCGGACGGACGCTGGTTCATCAACACCACCGGCAACCCTGGGATGGCAAGTGCGGGAATGGGCGATGTCCTGAGCGGCCTTGCCCTTGCCCTGCTTGCGCAAGGCTGGCCAGCCGAAGCGGCGCTCACTTGCGCCGTTCATTTGCACGGCGCGGCTGCAGATCAACTCGTCGCCGACGGCATCGGGCCGGTCGGTCTGACGGCAGGCGAGACCATTGCCGCCGCGCGTGGGGTGTTCAATGCCTGGTTGAGAACTCAGGTAGCGGAAATTTGAGTCACCCCTGCCTGAAGGCAGGGGACTCCGCGATACGGTCCTGGGGAGCCTTCGGCTCCCTGTTACGCTTTGTCGCGCTTGTCTCCGCCATAAATGGCGGAGACAAGCGAGAGACCCGTGTTCAAACTGAGGCGCTACCCAAAAAAACCGGATGCCCAAAGGCATCCGGCTAGATTTATGACTGCGAACGTTGTGGCAAACCAGCCCTGGTTTACTTGGCCTTCCGGCGGCGCGAAACCATTCCGACGATGCCCAGTCCCGCAAGCAGCATCGCGTATTCGGCGGGTTCGGGAACCGCTGACAAGGTGAAGGCGTATTCGCTTGTGCCAAAAAACGATACGCCTGCGGCAACGCCGGAGATCACAAGCGTGTAATCGCTTACAGCCGGATTGAAATTAAAAGTCCCGTTCAGGGTACCGTCGGACTGTAGGTCAAAGGAACCAACAGACTGCAACCCCCAAAGATTCGGGAAAGCAACTTTCAATACGTCCGCGTCCACGAGAAGGTTAAGCCTGTCAGTGTAAGTACCCTCGTATACGCTGAATGTCAGACTGTCAAACCCGAAATCGAAACTGAGGCTGGCGAAGGAAGCGGTGAGGGCGCCGGTGGCACTGGAAACACCAGGGGCTACCGAGAAGGTATACCAATCCAGAATGTTTGTATTGGCGCTAACAAGGGGCGATGAAAAAAGACCGAAAGCGTTTTGACTGACAAGTTCGTTATCAGAAGAAAGCGTCCCCAACGACCCTTCGTACCAAGCCTGCGCGGTAGCAACGCAGCCAACCCCCAGAACAGCGGCGACAGCAGTTTTTTTAAGCTTCAACATGTTAGAACATCCTCCTCAACAGGAAAACCAACGCTCCCCTGGAAACAACACCATAAAGAGACACCTACAAACAGCGAAAAGTGTCTGCAAGTTTTATGCCAGCTCAGTCTATACCGTTTCCCTTTTTGTAGACACCATGCCAGTGCCAGTAGATGACGGAAGCCGGAAGCAAGCTATCCTTTTGATGGACAAGGCAGTTTTCCAGATGTTCGGTACGCAGGTAGGCACATCTGTCATACCTGGCGAAGGTCTGATTGCAGCAGTTGCCAACTGCGGCCCGGTTGCCTGTTTGCGAGTCAATCCATTGAATCCAGGCATCTTTTACCGTATGAATCGGTGAATGTCGCTTCTTTTTACACGGTTGCAAGCGTGATCCTTGTCACACGCCTGGCGTGAATAAGTCACAGCAACCGCGTCATTTCTGTACATATAAGTACTGAATATGCACCCTACAAGAATCATATGCTCGAACAGGTGTCGGAAATTTTTACACTCTGACAGGCCAAGAAGCGCAAACCGCATCATCCTCGATCAGTTCGGCCATGGTAAGACCAAGCCTGTGACCTTCAACCTCACGCCCTATTGGACGCCTTCGTCCTGATCCCGGGTCTTCCCTCTCCTGGGTGATTTATCCCTGTTCCCAACGACTAGAGCTGCGTCCACCCTTCGGTCGGGGCAGAAACGGCGGGAAAGCAGGCTCGAATAGCGGGAAAACCGATCCGAATGACGGGAAAGCAGATTCGGCAGGCGACGGATCATGCCGAAGAAAAGCCTCACATGCATGAACCCCATGAGCAGGTTGTCCCGGACGACCCGGAAATGCGAGAACCCGCCAAGCGGATAGCGAACCGCTACCGGCAAATTGATGAAAGGCACATTCTCCCAGTCCATGCGCACCGCGATCTCGGTGTCGAACTCCATGCGCCGAGCTTTCGTCATCGTGGGCAGGATGCCCTTCACTGCCGCGAGCGGATACAGCCGGAAGCCGCACATCGGCCCGGCAATGCGCCTCGACAACGTGTTGATCCATACCCACACGAGGTTCAGGCGGCTTCCGTAAAACCGTAAGCGAGGAACCATCGCGTCATAGAGCGGGTATCCGGCAATGACGGCATCGGGGCTTTCCGCCGAGGTTTCCAGGAATCTGGGCACGACCTCGAACCCGTGCTGCCCGTCGGCGTCCACCTGCAGGACATGGCTGGCTCCGTACCCATACGCGCTGCGAAGTCCCGTCATCACCGCCGCGCCCTTGCCTCGGTTCTTCGGAAGGCGCACGAGCTTCACCGGCGGCCCGAAGGCCGATTTCATGGAAACGATCGCATCCAGCACGCGGGCGGTAAACGTGTCGCTGCCGTCATCGACCAGGATGACCGGCAGACCATAACCGCGTAGCGTAGCGACAACATCACCCACGGTTTCACCGTGGTTGTACACGGGAACGACGGCAACGGTCTTGTTCCTGCTCTTCGCGTCGCCCGCCTTGCCTCGTTTAACGGTTTCCTGAACGGGTTCCACAGGAGTATTTTTTGGCTGAAACTTTCCGAGCGCCCAGCCGACGACATAGATGATGCCGCACCCAAACCCTCTGGCCGCCTTACGGGAAACGTCCACGCATCTACTCATGGCGCGAGTCATCAAACCTGTGAATTTACGGGTTTTTGTGTTTTTCACGTCGATGGTCCCGACCTGCTCGATGGCTTCCCGGACTGAAAAGCGCCCTCTCTTTGACATGCTTTTTCGCCAAAATTCTCTGCCCCCTACGGGCGGCATGGATGATATTTTTGAATCTCCCTGCCAAAACGGCAGGGATTGCGTTCGCCTCCTGTGCATGATGGTTCTGCCAGAACGGCCATAAATATGCAAGACATAATAGCGATCCATCAACCGGGAATACGCCGGAGCGTGATAGTATCCGGGCCTTATTCATTGTCCGGGCCTCCCTGGCCTTGCTGCTATGGAGTCTCGCCCTCCCCTTCGGTTTCTTTGCAATCCCGTTCATCTGGTCTCGCTCGGTTTCGGCTCCGGCCTGTCGCCGATTGCACCCGGCACGGTCGGTACGCTGGCAGCCTGGCTGCTTTATCCGTTGCTGCGCGCCGCTCCACTGTCGGATATGGCCTTCCTGACATTGCTCTTCGTTTGTTTCGTGGCCGGTGTTTTCGCAACGCATTACACCGGCAAGGCGCTCGGCGTTCCCGACCATGGGGCGATTGTCTGGGACGAAATGGTGGCGATGTGGCTCGTGCTCTTCTTCACTCCCCAGAATCTCATCTGGCAGGCCATTGCTGTGGCGCTCTTTCGCCTGTTCGATATTCTCAAGCCACCGCCGATCCGTCAGGCCGACAGCCGCTTCAAGAACGGTTTCGGCGTCATGTTCGATGATCTGCTCGCTGCCGCCTATGCCTTGCTGGCGCTGGCCGCACTCGTCCACCTCTACGGCCTGTTACCCGGAGCCGGAACCTGAGCATGGATCGGGAGATCGTCGAACTCTCTTCCCTTCTGGGTCGGGCGCTGTTCGCGCGAGGCTGGACGCTCGCCACGGCTGAATCCTGCTCCGGCGGCCTGCTCGCCGGAGCCGTCACGGCCACGCCGGGCAGCTCGAACTGGTTCGAGCGCGGTTTCGTGACCTACTCCAACGAATCCAAGATGGACCTCCTCGGCGTGGCCCCTGCAACGCTCGCTCGCTACGGAGCGGTAAGCGAAGAGACGGCGCGTGAAATGGCAGACGGGGCCATCGCCCACAGCCATGCCGACGTGGCGATCGCCATTACGGGCATTGCCGGGCCGGACGGCGGCAGCGCCGCCAAGCCCGTGGGCACGATATGGCTGGCCTGGCGGCAGCGGCATGGCGACAGCACACAGGCTGAAACCCACTGTTTTCCCGGCGACCGCGAAACCGTCCGGCTCCGTGTCGTCACGATTGCGCTGGAACGCCTGATTGCGCTGGTCAGGGCCGATGCGGCCTTGTCTTGATGGAATGTGCCTTGCCGTGTTTCCAGGCCATATAGAGCCAGCGCATATTGCCTCCGAGCCTATATAAAAAACGCGGGATCCTTGGCGAAACAAATACATTCTGCTTCCCCACACTACCGCTTTGTATCAATTCGGCAAGTTCTCGCAAAGCGGCGAAAACATTGGCGACCGAACCTCTGCATAGTCCCCTGGCTTGCATGCGCACAAATTCTCCGCCACCGATGCCGACTCCGCCCCCCCAACTCATCCCGGAACGAACTGAAAAATTCTCGATGATATTCAACGCAAGTCGGTTATGCCTGTCTTCATAGAAACCACAATTACAAATAGCGTAAACTTTTGGCAACTGTCCGTTTGTATTGATTACCTCCCGTTCCAGCAGAGTAAGAACCTTGATCAGCGGAGCGGGAAGCGAATCGACATAAAGCGGGAAAACAATCAGAAGCGTGTCAGCTTTCAAAATATCGGACAAAGCTATAGAAATATCCTCTTGTCGTGCCAGCTTTACTGCCTGATATACTGTGATTTTTGTTTCCAAAAAATCCTCAATCTGGCTGATAAACATGGCAGACGCGCCGTTTTTTGTCTTTGGGCTACCATTTACTGCGACAATATTATTCATTGACACATCTCCCGCGAAAAAACGTCTTTGAGTGATTGTATAACCTCGCTTGCTTCATCCTCATTTTGCATTGTGAAAACAAAATGTTTTGGCGGCCTCATGTTCAAAGCGTTTCGTTCTGCCAAACTGATAAATGTTTGCTGCTCCTGTGATGTAAACACTCCATATCCGATTGTAATCATATAGGGAAATCGTTGGTATCGCATTTTGTGGTGCATTTCACCCTGAAAAATTTCAAAATAAGGGGAGATATTCGGAATGGAACGATCCAGAAACGATTTTACATCGTAACTGTAACAGCCATAATTTATTTTTGAGATAAAAACCACAACATCCGACTGTATTTCCTGGCCGGAAACAGTATTCGCACAATCACTCGTCACGGCACAAAGCCCTGGCGTTTTAATCCAGCATTGAAAACAGCCGCGACATGGGTTGATTTCATCGCCATTCAACACGACAACATTTACTTCATTCCCCATTTCCTGTACCGCTGCCTGCACCATGAAGCGCAAATTAAAATCATTATATCTTTCGCTTTCTCTGTCGCATAATATCAATGTTTTCACTTTATCATTTCTCCTTCAATTTGTGCAATACACCGCTCCGCCCATTCCATCATCGCTCTTGTTTGCGCAATACCTAAATCCAAAGGCATTGACCAATACTTGCTTTTTTCTTGCCCACCATTGATAATGGTTGAATACTCTTCAATATTTTGCCGCACAATAGAAAAGTTTGATTCAAGCATGTTCTGACACCATTTTCGACATTCTTTTAAAAGAACCAATGTTGACTCTCTGGAATCTGATCCAAAAAAAACACGCATCAGTATTGCACTGTGATGGTTTTCAAATTCAGGCTTTGTCTCCATCAACCATTTTGCCAGTTCTTTTCTCCCCGTGTCTGTAATCGTGTACAACCGCTTGTTGGGGCGGCCATCTTGCACGATACTACGAGAAGAGACCCACCCAAACCCTTCCATCCGTTTGAGTTCTCTGTAAATCTGGCTACTCTGTGCGTGCCAAAAATTGTTTAATGAATCTTCAAACATTTTTGTCAGATCATAGCCTGTGCTGTCTTGATATGACAGCAACCCCAAAAGCCCAAGCGACAGAGACATAAACACCTCCCAGTACTATACTATACTGTACCAGTACAGTATAGTACTTGACGGTATCCGTCAATGTGTTTGGCTTCCCTTGTTATCGGTACACATTCATGCAAATTTTTCCTCCGATGAGGCTCAACGAATTTCCCTCCTGTGTAGGGCCGACCACATAGGGGGTGAAAATGACGTAGGGGCGCGATTTATCGCGCCCAATGAGCACGAGCGCCGCAATTTGGGCGCGATAAATCGCGCCTCTACGAGTGTCCATCAAGCCCCTCGTGACCATCTCACTGCCACGGGTAGGCTCGGGCTACACTTGCTATTGTTCAGGGCCGACTACAAAACACACAGGCTGTTATGACATGGCAGGAGTTGGTGACGCTGCTGTGTGGGCTTGGATACCGACAGGAACAAGGCAGCGGTTCCCGCGTCAAGTTCGACAATGGCAACCCGCTTGCAGCCATCAGCCTGCACAGACCGCATCCGGGAAACGAGCTTAAATTCTACGTAAAACGCCTCGTTATGGAACACCTGAAAGAAGGGGGTATGATCTGATGAACAGCATGCTGAATTACCGTGGATACTACGGTTCCATCGAAGCAAGCCCGGAAGATAACTGTCTGTTTGGAAGATTGCAGTTCGTGCGCACCCTGGCGAGCTACGAGGGGCAAACGGTGGCGGAGCTTGAGCAAGCATTCCGCGAAGCTGTAGATGATTATTTGGCCGATTGCGAGGAGCGAGGCCGCAGCCCCGAGATACCCTGTAAGGGATCATTCAATGTGCGTGTTGGGCATGACCTGCATTTGGCTGCCAGCGTCGAGGCAGCGCGTCGCTCCATGACGCTTAATGACCTGACCCGTCGGGCGCTTGCTGCGTACATCGGTCAGTAAATCGCCTTCGCCAGGGTAGCACTGTAGGTTGGGGTGAGCGTAGCGAACCCCAACGTATGCGCGTTCCAAAATGGGAAGATCATCTGATATGCGCATCCGTATATCATACGGTTATTTTTTCCTCCAGCGTTGGGGTTCGCTCTGCTCACCCCAACCTACACGCTATTGCAAAGGCCAGTGTGAAAGAACGTGTCTTTCACACTGGCCTACGGGCTGCAATTACACGCGGGTATTACATCAAAGCCGGAACTTGACGTAAGAGCCGGGAGCGTCTTCCAACGCCTTCAGCGCCCCGTTGGACGGGTCGCGCGCGGCGACTTTCGTGTTGTCATGCTCCGCAATCCATTTCTGCCAATCGACCCACCACGACCCTTCGTGCTGCACCACCCCGGAGAACCATTCGTCCGCAGTCGGGGCAAGCTCGGCGGCAGGATTGATCCAGTAGCCGTACTTGTTGGCGACAGGCGGATTGACCACGCCGGCGATGTGGCCGGAGCCGCCCAGCACAAAACGCACGGGCGCGGTTAAGCGGGTCGCACCCATGAAGGTGCTCTTCCACGGAGCGATGTGATCTTCGATGGTGGAGATGAAATAGCACGGCACATTGATTTTGCCAAGATCGAGCGGCACGCCGTCGATCTCGATGCCGCCCGGCTCGACGAGCTTGTTTTCCATGTACATCTTGCGCAGGTAGAAGCTGTGCATCTTCGCGGGCAGACGGGTGGAGTCGGAGTTCCAGTACAGCAGGTCGAACGGGAACGGGTTCCTGCCCATCAGGTAGTTGTTGACGACGAATGACCAGATGAGATCGTTGGCGCGCAGCATGTTGAAGGTTCCCGCCATCTCGGAACCTTCTAGGAAACCACGCTCGAACATTCTCCTTTCAAGATTGCTGATCTGATCTTCGTCGATGAACACGCTCAATTCGCCCGGATCGGAAAAATCGGTGAGCGTGGTGAGAAAGGTTGCCGAGGCGATGCGCTTTTGTTTTTTGCCCGCAAGATACGCCAGCGTGACGGCAAGCAGCGTTCCGCCAAGACAATAACCAACGGCGTTGACTTGCTTTTCTCCGGTCTGCTTTTCGATGGCGTCGATTGCATCAAAAATACCTTCCTTCATGTAGGAATCAAACGTTTTCCCCGCCAGCCGTTCATCCGGGTTGACCCAGGAGATGACGAATACGGTCTGGCCCTGCTCGACGAGCCATCTGATGAAGGAATTCTTCTCGCGCAAGTCGAGAATGTAGAATTTGTTGATCCAGGGGGGCACGATGAGCACCGGGCGCTTGGCTACCTTCTCTGTACTGGGCTGGTACTGAATCAACTGCATCATGTCGTTCTGGAAAACGATCTTGCCCGGCGTGGTGGCTACGTTCTTGCCCAATTCAAAGACCGAGGTGTCCGTCATGCGCACCCGCAGACTACCGTTACCCTCCTCGATGTCGCGCAGAAGGTTGTTCAGTCCCTTGATGAGATTCTGGCCGTTGCTATTTACCGTCTCCCGGAAAACTTCCGGGTTGGTCAGAGCAAAATTGGATGGAGAAAGCGCGTCGATATATTGACGAGTGTAGAAGCTGACTTTCCTGGCTGTCTGTTCGTCCAGTCCTTCAACGCTGCTGACGGTTTCGTGGATGTGACGCGCAGTGATGAGATAGGACTGTTTGACGAAGTCAAACATGAAGTGCTCCTGCCATTCCTCATCACGAAAGCGTTTGTCGCTGTGCGAGGGCGCGACGACCGGCGCAGGCTGCATGCCCGCAAAGCGCAGCATGGATTTTTGCCAAAGGGTGAAGTAGTCCCACACCAGGCTCATCTGCGCCTGCGCAA
>WRNU01000075.1 GCA_009776435.1 Betaproteobacteria bacterium
TACACGTACCGGATCACCTTGACCGGCCTGTATCCGCAATTCCTGTACTGGTTGTCCATGCCGTTTTTCGGGCCGGTTCCGCCGGAAGTCGACCGCTTTTTTTCACAGCCGGGCATGGCCAGACGCAATCTGACCCTCGATCGCTGGCCGATGGGAACCGGGCCTTACATGCTGACGGAAAACAACCCCAATGCCCGGATGGTGCTGGAGAAAAACCCCAATTTCCGTGCCGATACCTACCCCTGCGAGGGCGCACCGGGCGATGAGGAAGAAGGACTGCTGGCCGATTGCGGCAAACTCCTGCCTCTGGTCGAGAAGGTCGTGTTTACGCGCGAACGCGAGGCGATTCCATACTGGAACAAGTTCCTGCAAGGTTATTACGATGCTGCCGGCATTTCATCGGACAATTTCGATCAGGCGGTAAACATGGGGGGGCAGGGCGAGGTGACGCTTTCCGACGACATGGCTGCGCGCGGCATTCGTCTGATGACTTCCGTGTCTTCGTCTACCTTCTACTTTGGTTTCAACATGCGCGATCCGCTGGTCGGAGCGGTCGGAAAGGATGCCGCCGGACAGGAACGCGCGCGGCTGTTGCGGCAGGCCATTTCTGTGGCGCTCGATACGGAGGAATACATTTCGATTTTTCTCAATGGGCGCGGGGTGCCGGCGATGCAGCCGATTCCGCCGGGGGTTTTTGGCGCGCATGAGGGGGAGGCCGGGATCAATCCCGTCGTCTACGAATGGCGCGACGGCAAGCTGCAACGGCGCGGAGTGAGCGAGGCGAAAAGGCTGCTGGCCCAGGCGGGCTGGCCGAATGGGCGCGACGCGCGCACGGGCGAGCCGCTCACCGTCTACTTCGATACCACCGATGCGGGGATGGGCGAGAAGTCCCGTGTCGACTGGCTGGCGAAGCAGTTTCGCGCCCTCGGGGTGCAGTTCGTGATCCGAACGACGGACTGGAACCGCTTCCAGGACAAAATCCTCCAGGGCAATGCCCAGATATTCCTCATGGGCTGGAATGCCGATTATCCCGATCCCGAAAACCTGTTGTTCCTGCTCTACGGCCCGCAGGGCAAGGTAGGCGGGCAGGGTAACAACTCGGCCAATTACGTCAACGCCGAATACGATCGCCTGTTCGACCGCATGAAAGTGATGCCGGATGGCCCCGAGCGGCAGCGGATCATCGACCGGATGGTGGAAATTCTGCGACATGACGCGCCCTGGGTCTTCTGGCTTCATCCGAAAACGTATTCGCTCCAGCACGGTTGGGTGAAAAACCGCAAACCGGGTGACATCGTGCGTAACGGCCTGAAGTACCAGAGGGTCGATGTGGAGGCGCGTGAGGCCGCGCGTGTGCAATGGAATCAGCCAGTGCGCTGGCCGCTGGCGGCAGTTGTCTTGCTGCTGGCGGTGCTGGCCGCGCCCGCAGTGCGATCCTGGCGGCAGCGCGAGCGGGCTGCCGCGCATGTGAGATTGCCGGAGAACGGGAAGCCGGACTCGCAACAAGGAGGTTCGGCCTGATGCTGGCATACATCGTGCGGCGGTTGCTTTACGCGGTGCCGATTCTTCTTGGCGTGAATCTTTTTACTTTCGTGCTCTTTTTCGGCATCAACTCGCCCGACGACATCGCCCGGATGCAGCTTGGCGCGAAATATGCCTCCGGGGAAGCTATCCAGCGCTGGAAGGTTGAGCGCGGCTACGACAAGCCGATGTTCTACAACCCGGAGCGCGAAGGACTGGAAAAACTGACCGATACCCTGTTCGTCGTCAAGTCGTTGCGCATGTTTGCCTTCGATTTCGGGCAGGCCAACGACGGTCACGACATTGCGCTGGAAATTCGCGGACGCATGGCGCCGTCGTTTGCCGTTGCCTTGCCGACGTTTGCGCTTGCTCTGTTTGCCGCGATCACGATTGCCCTGCTGCTGGTGTTCTTTCGGGCCACTGCGCTCGATTTCTGGGGCGTGACGCTCTGCGTGACGATGATGTCCATCTCCAGCATGTTCTACATCATCGGCGGGCAATGGCTGGTCTCGAAGGTGTGGGCGCTTGCGCCGGTTTCGGGCTACGCAGAAGGGCTCGATATGGCGCGCTTCCTGAGTCTGCCGGTGTTGATCGGCGTCGTGGCCGGGTTGGGTTCGGGCGCGCGCTGGTATCGCACGATCTTTCTCGAAGAGGTTTCGCGCGACTACGTGCGCACTGCCCGCGCCAAGGGGCTTTCGGAACTGGCGACGCTGTTCCGGCATGTGCTCAAGAACGCGATGATTCCCATCCTTACTGGCGTGGTGGTCGTCATACCGGCGCTGTTCCTCGGCAGCCTGCTGATGGAATCCTTTTTTGCCATACCGGGCCTGGGCAGCTACACGATCGACGCCATTCGCAGCCAGGATTTTGCCGTGGTGCGTTCGATGGTGTTCATCGGCTCGGTGCTCTACATCATCGGCCTGATTCTGACCGATATTTCCTACACGCTGGTCGACCCGCGTGTGAGGCTGGGGTGAAGCGATGAGCATCCAGCCCGTATTGCTTCTCACCGACCTGCTCGTTTTTATACTCATCATATGCGTGGGGGTTTTCGTCGTCCTGGCGCGGCGGCACGCGCCCTCGCGTGAAGCCTGGCGACGGGTGGGGCGGCAACCTGCGGCGATGGCTTCCGTCGTCATCCTGTCGATTTTCGCCGTCATCGGCTTCATGGACAGCCTGCACTACCGCCTGAAATTGCCGCCGGGGCAGGGTGAATCCGCCGAGACGCAAAAAGCCGTGTATTCGTCCGAAGTCCTGAGCGCGCTCGACGCGCTGCTTGCGCCGCTGCGCGAGCGGACGGAAAAAACCTATTCCGCCCCGTTCGCGCGCGAATCCTTCCAGCGTGAAACGGTGGAACTGCCTGGCGGCGGACAGGCGCGAATCACTCCCCGCCTCGTTTATGGCGCGAGCCATTTGCAGGATGAGGAGCCGAGCCTGCCCGACATTGTCCGGCGTCTGGCCTGGACGCCGTTTCTGGCGCTCGTGGTGACCGGGGCGTTGCTGTGCGCGCTTGGCGCGGGGGTGGCGCGGAGCCGGGGTATCGACGTGGTCGAGGCCATGCGGCGCATTCTCGCCGGACGCATGGATCTGGCCTGGCGTTCGGTGCTCGTCGTGGTCTTTCTGGCGGTGCTGCTCATTGCGGCAGGTTTGGCGCTGGCACCGCATTACCATGTGCTCGGCACGGACAAGGTCGGGCAGGATGTGCTCTATCTTTCCCTGAAAAGCATTCGTACCGGGCTGGTGATCGGCACCCTGACCACGCTCATCATGCTGCCTTTTGCGGTGACGCTCGGCATTGCGGCGGGTTATCTGGGCGGATGGGTCGACGATGCCATCCAGTATTTGTATACCGTGCTCAACTCGATTCCTTCGGTACTGTTGATTGCCGCCTCGGTGCTGATGATGCAGGTGATGATCGACACCCATCCCCAGTGGTTCAGCACCGCAGCCGAACGCGCAGACGCGCGACTGCTCGCATTGTGCGCCATTCTCGGCATCACCAGTTGGACGGGGCTGTGCCGCCTGCTGCGCGGCGAGGCGCTCAAACTGCGCGAACTCGATTACGTGCAGGCGGCGCGGGCCTTCGGCGCGTCGACCGCTCAGATCCTGCGACGCCATATTCTGCCCAACGTCATGCACATCGTGCTGATTTCCGTTGCGTTGGATTTTTCCATCCTCGTGCTGGCCGAAGCGGTGCTTTCCTACGTGGGAATCGGCGTCGATCCCTCCACGGTCAGTTTTGGCACCATGATCAACGCGGCGCGGGCGGAACTGGCACGCGAGCCGGTGGTATGGTGGTCGCTTGCCGCCGCCTTCGGTTTCATGCTCACGCTGGTGCTGGCGGCAAACCTCTTTGCCGATGCGGTGCGCGATGCGTTCGATCCTCGGCGGCAGTTGCGGTAGCGGGCCAGATTACGGGTTGTCCCCTCTCCCGGCCCTTCGGGCCCCCTCTCCCACAAGCGAGAGAGGGAATTTCGGGTTACCTGAAACGTGGCTCCCCTCTCTCGCTTGCGGGAGAGGGGGTGGGGGAGAGGGGAAGTTGCACAGCTACGCTGCCGAAGTTAAAATATGCTGTTTAATATTGAGATATGGAATGGGATCGATCTTTCAAATGAGCAAAAACTCCAAAGCCGTCCTTCAACTCTGTTACGGCTATTTTGGGCCGTATGCGGATTGCGCACGGCAGTATTCCCGTCTGTTTCGGGATACTCCTTACAAGGTGGTCACCGTTCAGTTGAAGGATGCTCCGGATGAGAAAGCCGCACAGAAAATGGCTTCGGACGAAGTGATTTTCCTTGGGTATCGGAGTTCCGAAACCCGCAATTTCAGGCTAAAGATCATCCGGGATGTTCGCCGTATTGCTGCTGCGCGTGATTTCGCCTTTTGTATCGCGCATCAATATAAAGCTGTCTCCACCGCCCTTTGGGGTACAGGCTTGAATATCATCGGCGTACATCACGATCTTGACGAGTACCGGCGCTTCAACCGGCGGATGTGCGCGAATATTTTCAAGAAACGCCTGCGCCTTCTGGGCGTTTCCAACACCGTGCGCGATAACATACGCACGGCGCTGCCCTCATGGCCTTCCTCCCATATTGAAACCCTGTATAACCGCATCGACGTTTCCGCCGCGCAGGCCGACCTGTTGTCACGCGAGACAGCCCGCGAAATGCTCGGTTTGCCACTGCAAAGCTGGATCATCGGCAATGTCGGGCGTTTGCACCCTGACAAGGATCAGGTGACATTGATCCGCGCTTTCGCAGCGGCATTGCCCAATCTCCCGCCAGGGAGCCTGCTTGCCATCATGGGAAGCGGACCACTTGAAGTTATGCTCAAGGCGCTTGTCAGTGAACTGGGTATCCAGGGGGCTGTCCGTTTTCTTGGGCGGATTGATGAGGGAAAGCGTTATTTCAAGGCGTTCGACATATTCGTGCTTTCTTCCGGTCGGGAAGCCTGTCCTATGGTGCTCCTGGAAGCATTGGCCGCATGCTTGCCTGTTGTGTGCAGCGATTGCGGTGGGCGCGAGGTGGTGGAGGGGATCGGCGATGTGTTCCCTCGTGGAGATGCCGATGCCCTGGCCCGGACACTGGTTCATCGCACCGGGTGGCGCGAAACGGAAGACTATGCGAAGCGGGCGGAGGTGCATCTGCGACAAAAGTTCTCCGATGAGGCGGCGGTGGAGGCGTTCTGGCGGTTTTCTATGCTAGATAAATATAAACCATCTTGAACCGCACTGTAGGGGCAGGCTCCCGTGCCTGCCTGGAATTTAAGGGCCGGATCAATAAATGACCTCGCGCAGGAAAAATCTTCTCAACCGTTATCGCGGCAAAAAGCGCGTTGTGCTCGTCATACCGGCGTGCCTGCTTGCCGCTGTCGTCGGGTTTTTCGTGGGGGCTGGATGGGTAGCGCTCGCCATCTTCCTGAGTTGGATTGTGCGTGAAGTCTGGCTTTCCAACCGCATTTCCTACCGGCCCGACGCAGACTATGTGTACCGTTTCGACGAACAGCTTGAAGCCTTGCCGGTCGATTTCTCCGATGGTCGCTTGAGGCTTGCCTCCGGCGCGATGCCCAATGCGGATGACACGCTTATTCTAGCCATCACCGTTTGCTCGACCTGGGCAGGGCGTCTGTTCGATCCTGACGTGATGATCGAGGCGGAAGGCGAGGCCAGCGATTGCCAGACTTTTGAGCGCGGCGCAAAAGGTATGCGTTACCTGAATCTTACCGGCTTTGCAGGGGCTTTGCGGGGCGAAGGAGTGAGGCTACGGGGGCGTCATTGTTGCCTGCAAGATACTCCCCAGCTTTGGCGGGCCGCGCATCCCGATTTCCGACAAAAACGCCTGCTCATCGTTGCGCCCCATGCCGATGACGCCGAACTCGCCGCTTTTGGGCTTTACAGTCAGGCGCGGGAAAGCTGGATTGTCACCCTGACGGCAGGCGAGATTAAGACGAAACATTACCGGCGTATGGGGTTTGACAGTGTCGAAGCGGCGCGGATCAAGGGACGTTTGCGTAGCTGGGACAGCATGGCGGTGCCTTTGTGGGCGGGGGTTCCTATTGAGCGTACCGTCCAGTTGGGCTATTTTTGCATGCAGTTGCCCGCCATGCGCCTGTCTCCCGCCGAAGCGGTTGCCTCACAGGAAGCTGCGCTCGCCGACACCCGTTTTTTTCGCGCGTTCAATCGCATAAAACTCGAAAGCGACCGCGATGGCGTTCCGTCCTGGAACAATCTGGTTGCCGATCTGCGGGAAATCATCTTGCTGGCGAAGCCCGAACTGATTGTGCTGCCCCATCCGCTGATCGATCCGCATTCCGATCATGTGGCCGCCGATGAAGCCGTGCGAGAGGCTTTGGTGGATCTGGCGTGGCAACCTGAGGTTCTGCTTCATTACGCCAACCACATACGCGGCACAGACCAGTGGCCGATGGGCAAAACGCACAGTGGAGTCGCGTTGCCACCGCTTTTCAAGAGCGTCGGAACGCTTGTGCCTTGGGTTTTGTCACTCGACCGATCACGCCAGATCGACAAAGCCATGGCACTTGGCATGATGCACGACCTCACCACGCCGCTTTCTTCCGTAGAACGCCGTCGCCGGGTGCTACGGCGTGTTTTTGCAGGACGTCAATATTCGTTATACGGATCTGCTGACTACTTCAGAAGGGCTGTGAGACGACACGAACTTTTCTGGGTGGAAAGGATGAATTCAAAGAACCCTGCGGGGTAGTGAGGTTTTAGTGCAGGATGAAAGCGATGATTCTCGACTATTGAGCTTGCTTTTGTCGGCACTACGAAGCCAGATTGGTTATTGATTTTTCGGAGTTTGTGTGAGAGACATTTCATGCTGAACCGTATTCGCGCTTTTCGTGAGAAGGGCTGGGTGGAAATTTCACCGTCCGACTACGCGCAAGCCTGGCAACAGTACGGTGGCAGCGTTGCCACGCATCCCGCCTTCGTCGAACTGCTCTCCGAGTTCGCGGAAATACCGGTGCGTTACCTGGGTTGGCAGTGGAATGGGATGCTTGTCGCGGCCCTTCCCGTCTGGGGGCGATACCTGGCATTGTCCAGTCTGGCATTGAGAGCGGCGGGTAAGAAGAGAATATTTGATTTAGGTAATCCGGAAGTGGTATTGCCCGTTGCTCCTGGCGCGGAACAAGTTCCGCTACGCCATGTAGTGCGCTTTCTTTCGGCCCGTCATGAAGCCGATTTTCAAGGATTGAAACGTCAAAAAGAGAAATTGGCTTTTCTTAAACCGCCAGAAGCGTTTTCAGCAAAGTTCAGGAAAAACGAGCGTCGCAACTTGCGTCAATTCGCGGCAATGGGGGGAGTCGCTCGTCCGGTAAATGAGTTTTCGCCAAATGAGCTGGCAAGCATTTATCTCGATCTTTTTCAGCGTCGTTGGGGGTTTGCGCCGGCAGGCGCGGCGGGAATGGCAGAGGTTCTGGCGCTGTTGCGTGACTGGATGATAGGTTTTGTCATCCAACTGAATGGTTTGCCGGTGGCCGTGCAGGTGATATATCGCGTGGAATCGCCTCAATGGATAAGCGTGGAGTATGTCAACGGAGGCGTCGATCCGGCAACTTTTGATTTCAGCATGGGGAACGTGCTCACTTATTTGAATACGGATGCTGCGCGGGAAGAAGCAACGGCGGCAGGTAAACCTCTACGCTATTCCTTTGGGCGCGTCGAGCCGGGCTACAAGACCCATTGGTGCTTGCCCGAGTCGGTATTCAGGGTTTGAAAATCGGGCATGCTCGCGCACAAGCAAGTTCTTCTCAAACGTTACCGCCGCAGGAAGCGAATGGCGCTTGTCGTGTTCGCGTGCGCGCTTGCCGGATTCGGTTTTTTTGTGGGGGTCGGCTGGATGGCGCTTGTTCTCGTCCTCGGCTGGATGGCGCACGAAGCCTGGTTTTCCGACCACCTGTTCTACCGGCCCGACGCAGATTACGCATACCGGTTCGATGAACAGCTTGAAGCCTTGTCGGTCGATTTTTCCGATGCTCGCTTGAGGCTTGCCCCCGGCGCGATGCCCAATGCGGACGACACGTTCATCCTCGCCATCACCATTCGCTCGACCTGGGCGGGGCGTCTGTTCGATCCTGCCGTGATGATCGAGGCGGAAAACGAAGCCAGCGATTGCCAGACTTTCGAGCGCGGCGCAAAGGGTGTGCGTTATCTGAATCTCACCGGCTTCGCAGTGGCTCTGCGGGGCGAAGGGGTGCGACTGCGAGGCCGTCATTGCTGCCTACAGGATACCCCCCGGCTTTGGCGGGCCGCGCATTCCGATTATCGGCAAAAACGCCTGCTTGTCGTCGCACCCCATGCCGATGATGCCGAACTCGCCGCTTTTGGGCTTTACAGTCAGGCGCGGGAAAGTTGGATCGTTACCCTGACGGCGGGAGAGATCGAGACGAAACACTATCGGCGCATGGGGTTGGACAATATCGAAGCGGCGCGGATCAAGGGACGTTTGCGTAGCTGGGACGGTATGGCTGTGCCCTTGTGGGCTGGGGTTCCCATCGAGCGTACCGTCCAGTTGGGCTATTTCTGCATGCAGTTACCCGCCATGCGCCAGTCCCCCGCCGAGGCGGTCGCGTCACGGGAAGCGGCGCTCGCCGACACCCGTTTTTTCCGCGCGTTCAATCGCATAAAGCTCGAAAGCGACCGCGATGGCGTTCCGTCCTGGCACAATCTGGTGACCGATTTGCGGGAAATCATCTTGCTGGCGAAGCCCGAACTGATCGTGTTGCCTCATCCGGTATTTGATCCACACCCCGACCATGTGGCCGCCACTGAAGCCGTGCAGGAATCTCTCGTGGGTCTGGCGTGGCAGCCGGAAGCATTTCTCCATTACGCCAACCACCTGCACGATAATGACCGCTGGCCGATGGGCGAAGCCCATGAAGGCGTTGCGTTGCCGCCGCTTTTCGAGTATATGTCGAACGCAATTTCCGGCAGGGAGACCGAACTGGCTCGCTACATTGATTCGCCTTATGCCTTGTCCCTTGACCGGCAACTTCAGATAGACAAGGCGATGGCGCTTGGCATGATGCACGATCTTTCTGTTCCGTTGCCTTTTAAGAAGCGCCTGCGCCGTCTCCTGGAACGTTACCTTGCCGGAAGGAGGTATCCGGCGTTCGGAGGCGACGAATATTTCAGAAAGGCCGTGCGGCGGCATGAGCTTTTTTGGGTGAACACGATGGGTAAAAATGATGATGAAAATTCTCTTGCTTGCCCATAAAGAAAGGCTGACGATACTTGATCGTCTTTACGAAAGTATTGCTGCCCGTACCGATTGTGATTTGCGTCGCCTTTCCAAATCTGAACAGGCAAATTTGAGGCGTTATTTTCACGATAATGTCGATGTTAGTCGCTATGAACGTATTTTATTATTTGACCTAAGTTTTAAAAGATTGGTACGTCAGCCGTTATTTATTCGTAGCATTCCAAATCTCGTTACTCTTGAATTTGATGTTTGGCAGAATTATCAACCTATAGAGTATCAAGGAAAATTCAGTGCTCATTTTCGCCGATTGCCTGCAATACGGGTGCTTTCATCAGGCTTTCAGGTGACAAAAAAATTATTGGCAGAAGGCATTGATGCCACATTTGTTCCAAAAGGGTGCTATCAGGACTTATTACATAACTTTGGTGGTGTGCGTGATATTGAGCTTGCTTTTATCGGTACTACGAGGGCAGACGGTTATCAAGGCCGACGGGCCATACTTGAAGCGATCAAAACGCGCGAACCAGGGCTGAAAGTGCTGGTTACGAAACCGGGCAATGAATATTGCGAGGCATTGAATCGCATTCGCTTTTTCATCAGCCCTGATATGGGCATGAACGAGTATATGATAAAAAATTTCGAAGCAATGGCTTGCGGTTGTGTGCTGTGCGCCTTCGATCAGGGAGAGGAAGAGAATCAGGTGCTTGGTTTTGTTGACATGGAAAATCTCGTGCTTTTCCGGGATGTCGATGAATTGATAGGAAAATTGCATTGCCTGCGCGCCGATCCGGCGCTGGCGGATCGTATTGGTGCTGCCGGACAGGCGCTGGTCGAGCGCGAATATAATTACACGCGCATCAGTGAGATCATCGTGGAGGCGCTTCGTCTGCCACTCAGACCCAATCCCGTACCGGGGCGACTGGAACGGTTGCGCCTTGCGTTACGGCTATAACCTCGGACAATCATGCAAATGAAACTGTCAATCATCATCTGTGTGTACAACGAAGAGCGCTACATTTCGGAGTGCATCGAAAGCCTGCATCTTGCAGACCATCCGCAATGGGAAGCCATTGTCGTCAATGATGCGTCAACTGACACAACATTGGATATTATAGAACTTTTCGCACGCAAGCATACCAACTTGCGTTGCTACAGTCTGACGCATAATATGAGGCTCGGAAATGCCAGAAACTTTGCGATAATGCTGGCTAGCGGAGAGTATATCGCGTTTCTGGATGCGGACGACTATATAGATGCGGCTGTGTTGGCTGAAAAACTGAGGATGATAGATGCTGGAACGGATGTTCTGATCAACGGACATTCCCGCCTTTATGATCATGGCCCTTCCACTATAGCGATTGAGTCTGGGGAGTTTTCTGGTCATGCCGCTGCTTGCCTGTACCTGAGGCGCAAGTTCGGTACCTGGGGATCATGTATACATATATACAGGCGCGACCATGTGTTGCGAAACAATTGTCTTTTTGCTTCAGGATTTTATTACGAAGACGTCGTCTTTTGCTTTAAAGCACTGTGCACCGCTGGGAAAGTAATTGCCGATCCAACTCCGTTCTATGTGTACCGCTGCAACAATGACGGTATAACTAGGGGAAATGCTGCCACTCCGTTGCATTTGATGAGTTCCGCACGATTGCATTTTGATCTGGTTCATATTTTACAGACAAAACCGGAGGATGATAAACTGCGTGTAGCATTTGCAAGAGCTTTCAATATTTTGACTGAAGAGCATCTGCCAAGAATGATAAAATCATTGCAGCAAGGCATGCATGAGAAGTCGTTGGAATTTTTTGGAGAATTTATGCATTATATAAAATGTTGCGATACTCCTTTTTCTCGTGATGTATTGGCAGTTATACAAAGTCAATCCTGTAATAAAAAATTCACATATAGCAATGATGCGGGTTTTCGATACCATCGTTTCTGGCGAATAGCAAGCCCATTGCGCAAAACTGTAATCTGGATAAGCCGGGTTTTGACTCGTATGAAAGTTAAAGTCTTAAATCGACCAGAAAAAGACCGGTCAGGGTGATTGGCTCATTGATTTAAGCTTCGCCTGGTCAAGTTGACTACGCAAATACCAAGAATAGACAAAGCTTCCGATCACAGCATTGAGAAATAATCCCGTGGAGTATATGATGTATGGGTCAAACACATTAACTGTTACCCAGAAAAGAAAGAATGCGCAGGAAAAAAGAAATACATCGGTAGGTATTTTTCCTTGACGCCAAGCCACAAAGGTACGCCATGCAACCAGGAAAGCGATTGCAATCATGCACATAAACGCTGCACTACCCACGTTGACCAACGTTTGAAGATACGAATTGTGCAAGTGTCCGACACTGTTTTTAAAATTCTCATCGAAATGCGGCGATTGCTTGATCAATTTCGATGCTCTGTTTCCTCCCCATCCGAAAACTGGCCGCTCGGTAATCCACTCACGCGCGGCGGACCACAAGCCGATCCGTATGCCAACACTGGTGTATACTGTTTTTTGCTCCGCCATTTCTTTGATCGTAGTGGCATCGATTGCTTCTTCGGACAAGCGCTTAGTGACAATGCCGTCCATAAAATAGAGCATCACTGATCCGGCAAGCAAAATGCCGGTGCCTGTTATAGCTGTCCTGATGAGCGTGCTCCGGCGTAAAGAGAAGCGCCCGGCGAGTAAGACTATGGCACAAATCAAGAGCAAAACGATCAGCGAAAGAAGCAAACCCAGCCAGACCGAGCGGTTTTGTGTGGTGATGACACCGAATATCATCAGTAAGATAAGGCCCACAAGCAGCGGCAAGGCCAATATACGCCCTCTGAAAGGCAATGAAGATGCCCGAGGCAAGAAAATCACGCCAGCCAGCAACGCAGTAGAAAATATGACTCCGGCATGCAATGCGTTTTTGAATCCAAAATCCAGCCGTTTTCCTTGCCAACCGGTCATCCAGGCATCAGCAGGCAGGAACGACAGATGAATGAGCAGCCCCGCTCCGGCAGTAATCAACAAAAAAAACGGAGAGACTTTAGGTGCTGCGCTTATCCCATACGCCACGACGACGAAGAAACAGAATGCAGGAAGAAATTTTCTTGCTGAAGAACCACTGAATAGCTCCTGGGGAACTGAAAAGCGCTGCCATATATAACCGACCACCAGCGTCAGAACCAGCAGGGCGCACAACCAAATCAATCTGTCTTTGTAGTAAACGCGCGGCGGCTCAACGTTCAACAGGAAAAGTACGAACATGACACGAACCATCCTGTCGATGATTGCATCACTCGCGCCCGACATGAACCAGACCAAGGGGAAGGCGAACGCCAGCAACGCAAACACGAATCCAAACCATTGGCGCACATTGTTTTTCGATGATCGGTCATGGTGCAAATTGTCAAGGAAGGCCATAGGTTTTAATCATTGCGTTGATTTGAGTGTCGTTGGCGTGCTTGTTTCGATTCCAGAGGCTTGTCTTTTGACTGCCCAACCAATTGACCAACTCGTGACGGGAACCGGAGTGTATCTCAAAGCGGCCATTGCGGCGCACCATCCAGTACAGCCAGACATCGTCTGCCTCGGAACAAAGTTGCATGAAAGCGGTTCGGTTCAACACTTCCGGGTCAAAGCAACCTGCCGGATAGAATACGCCCAAACATCCTGTGGCAAAGTTGTGTGGATCCTCAGTTTGATCCCTGATTTCTTTGGGCCAATCCCGATA
>WRNU01000076.1 GCA_009776435.1 Betaproteobacteria bacterium
GTGTCTTCCATCAACGCATGCGGCGTGGGACGTTTGTCGTCGGAAAGACCGTAGCCCCGGTAATCGAACATGAACACTCCGTAATGCTCACGGGGCAACCATGCAACCGCGCCGAGGTGATAGCCGACCTTGTTGGCATTGCCGTGGACGTGCAGGACGGTACCCTTGCTTTCGCCTATGGCGGGAATGAACCAACCATGTAATTTCGTGCCGTCGCGGCTTGAAAAATAGACGTTCTCGAACGCCAGCCCCTGGCTTTGCGGCGTATTCGTGCTTTCGCCGCGCGCCGGGTAATAGAACTGGCGCTCCGCAAGACAACTGCTGATGGCAAGCACGCTTGCCAGGGCAGCAAATATACATACTGGCCGGATCATTTTTCTTTCTTTTACGAGGTTCGGGCATCGTACCAACAAATCCAGACCTGCTACAGCCTTTTCAACAGTTTCAGCGCGAAATCGGTGTATGGAGGGTAACGTAGCGGTATGTCGATGTATTTTGACTTGTGCAACACGCTCTTGTAGTGCGTAAAAGCATCGAATCCAGCCTTGCCGTGATAGCTGCCCATGCCGCTTTCGCCCACGCCCCCGAATGGCAGGCGCGGCACGGACAGATGAACGATGGTGTCGTTGATGCAGCCGCCGCCAAACGACACATTGCGCAAAAAATACCGCTCAGTTTCCTTGCGGGCAGTAAAAACATACATCGCAAGCGGCTTCGGGCGGGCGTTGATCAATTGTGCCGCCTCATCGGGGGCGGTATAGGCCAGCACAGGCAGAATGGGACCGAAAATCTCCTCTCCCATGACAGGTGAGTCCCATGCGACGTTGTCGAGCAGGGTCGGTTCGATTTTCAGAGAGGTCGGGGCGGAGCCGCCGCCCAGGACGATTGTTTCTCCCTCCAACAGCCCCTGGAGGCGGTTGAAATGCTTCTCGTTGATAATTTTGGGGTAATCGGGGTTTTCACACGGGTTTTCGCTGTAGAGAAGCTCAATGGCCGTTGCCATTTCGGTGAGCAGCTTCTGCTTGATGGAAAGATGCGCCAGCACGTAATCGGGGGCTACGCAGGTCTGCCCGGCATTGATGAATTTTCCCCAGACGATGCGTTTGGCGGCCAGCTTGAGGTTGGCAGTTTCATCCACGATACAGGGGCTTTTGCCCCCCAGTTCCAATATGACCGGGGTCAGATGCCGCGAGGCAGCCTGCATGACCGTGCGTCCTGTGGCGGTGCTGCCCGTGAACAAAATAATGTCGTACCGCTCGTCGAGCAACGCCTCGTTTTCCTCGCGGCCGCCTTCCACCACCGTCACATGGTTCGGGTCGAAAACCTCGGCGCACATCCGCGCCAGGAGCGACGATGTGGCAGGGGAGTAGGCAGACGGCTTGACGACGGCGCAATTTCCGGCGGCAACGGCTGCGATGACGGGCGTTGCCGTCAGTACAAAGGGATAATTCCACGGCGACATGATCAGCGCCACGCCGTAGGGTTCGGGATACTTCCGACAGGATGAAGGAAAGTTTTTCAGGTTGGAGAGCACGTATTTAGGGCGGCTCCAGCGATGGATACGCTTCAGGGTGTAGCGCAGTTCATCCAGAACGATGCCCACTTCCGTGGCATGGGACTCGAACGGCGGCTTGTTCAGGTCCGTTTTCAGCGCGGCCAGAATGTCTTCGTTGTGCTGGCGTATCCATCGCTCCAGTTTCTTCAGACAATCGACGCGAAACCGAACGTCTTTTGTGTTCCCGGTAGCGAAAAACATCCGCTGTTTTTGCAGGATGATGGAAAAATCCGGCATGTTTCGTTCCTCCAGCGAGTAATGGTACACTTTTCCCGCATATAGACGGTCTTGACGGTCTTCAGAAGCAACGAATCAAACCAATGTGAATGTTATTGTCATTGTTGAGTTCGACTCAAACGAGGGATGAAGCGTAATGGACGAATTGAAGTTAGCCAATCTGGAATCAGGTTTGACGCAGTTGGTGGAATCAGCCGCAAACTGCTTAAAGGAGGATCTCGTCAGCGTTGCACTGTTTGGTTCCGCTGCCGAGGATCGTTTGCGTCTGCATTCGGATGTGAATGTTTTGTTTGTTCTGGAGCGTTTTTCGCAAACGGCGGTAGATGGTTTTCGTGAGGCGTTGCGATTTGCAATGGCGAGCCTGAATGCTCAGGCCATGTTTTTGCTTCGCTCCGAGTTGCCTGCCGTCGCAACGCTGTTTGCCGTGAAGTTCAACGATATTCGTGTGCGGCATCGCGTGTTGTACGGCCCCGACGTGCTGTCGAATCTCATCATCGACGAGCGCGATTTGCGACGACGTTTGCGCGAGGAGTTGCTGAATCTGACCATTCGTTTACGCGAGCGTTATGCGGTGATCAGCTTGCGCGAAGAACAATTGGTCAGTGTGATCGCAAATTCGGCGGGGCCGTTACGCGCTTCGGCGGCCGCGCTGATGCGTTTGAAGGCCCAGGAGGTGTCGAGTCCGCGCGACGCGCTGGAACAGCTTGCCAACCAGACGGGAAACACAGCCTATGTTCAGGCTGTGCAGACGATGTCCGTCGCGCGCGACGTGACGTTTTTGCAGCCGGGCGTGGCAGGGCCCACGGTGCTTCAACTCTCTTCACTGGCGGAGCATTTGTACAAAACGCTTGAAGAGAACATGCAATGAAGATTCCCGGCCCCATTTTTTTGCTGATTTATATTGCGCTTTCGGTTTTTGTGGGTATCTGGCTGTCCAGGGTTTACGGTCGGCGTAGACAGCCTGAACAGTGGCAGGCGCATCATCAGGACTTTGCCAGGGACCCTTACAAGATTGCTTTTTTACGTGGTGGCAGGAATGAAACCGTACAGGTTGCGGTTGTATCGCTGGTCGATCGGGGTTTGCTTGAAATTCAGGGAGCAATAGTGCGAAAAGCTGCTGGCGCGGCAGTCGACCTTGCGCAATACCCGATCGAGAAAGCCGTGCTGGCCGATGCGGCGACATGGACGACCCCTTCAACCATACTGCGCGGGCGCAATGTTCAATCCGTACTGGATAAGTACGAAGATGATCTGCAACAAAAACAACTGATTGCCGGCGCTGCCGTCTATTGGGATCGCTTGCCTGCGCTTGTGTTTGCTCTCGCCGCCACGCTGGGGGTTGCGATCTGGCGCGTACTCTATGCGCTTTCGCAGGGTCGTACCAATGTCTTGTTCCTGATTATCCTGGCGATTATATCGACTGTGGTTTTGCTGGTGATGTTCTATCGACGCACAACGGCAGAGGGCAAAGCGGCGTTGTCGTGGCTCAACCAACATTTTGCCGGTCTCAAGCAGAGGGCAAGCGAAATCAAGTCCGGCAAGCAGGCCCAGGATATCGTGTTGCTGGGCGCTTTGTTTGGTGTGAGCGCCCTTGGGTTTGATTTTATCGAGCAAATTTATCCTCCCCCTGCACAAGGATCGGGGATCGATGCAGTGGGGTTGTTTGACAGCGGAAGCGATGGCGGCGGCGGATGCAGCGGCGGTGGCGGCGGATGCGGCGGTGGTTGTGGAGGGTGCGGTTGAGGTTGAGGTATTTTGCGTGACCCCGCCGGGGTTGGTTGCGGAGCTTCGGTGGTTTTTGTTGACGGAGTATTTGTACGAAACGCTTGAAGAGAATATATAATGGGTATTGACGATATCAATATTTTGCTAATTTTTTACGGCGCGTTTGCGTTGGCCGTGAATTTCTTGCTATTCACAATTTTCGGCTGGCGTTGGCGTATGCTGCCCAAAAACTTTCGAGTGCCACATCAGGATTTTGCCAGTGATCCCTACAAGATTGCTTTTTTACGCGGTGGTGTAAGTGAAACTGTGCGTGTTGCAGTTGTGGCGCTGGTTGCTCGGGGTTTGCTTGAAAATAAGAAAAAAGAAGTACGAATAACTGTAGGCGCGGCAGTTGACCTTGTGCACTACCCGATAGAGAAAACCGTGCTGACTCATGCAATGACAAGGTCGAAGCCTTCAGACATTGAGATAGCATCAAGGGAATTCGTACTGAATATGTACAAAAATGAAATGCAACAAAAACGTTTGATTGTCAATATAGATGAATTTAACATATGGCGCTTCTTGGCGTGTTTGCTTGCTCTCTTTGCCACGCTGGGTGCTGCGATCTGGGGCTTTGTTCTGTGCTTGGTTTATGCCAAGTCTGCGTTTGTCATTCTTTATTTTCTGTTTTGGATGTTTTTTCTAGCTGGATTCTCGACTCTGTTTTTGCTGGATACTTACAAAACCCGCCATGTCCGTTTGACAGCAGAGGGCAAAGCTACGTTGTCATGGCTCAGTCGACAGTTTGCCAGTCTCAAGCTAAAGAAAAGCGCAATCAAGTACTGCAAAAAGTCCAATCGGACCCAGGATGTTGTGCTGATGGGCGCTTTATTTGGAGTAGATTTCCTTGAGTTTAATTTTGTCAAGGAAATTTATCCATACATTAAAAAAAGCTCAGGAAGCGAACCAGGGTGGTATGACGGCGGAGGGTGTGGTGGCGGATGCGGGGGTGGATGCGGCGGCGGCGGCGGATGTGGCGGCGGATGCGGTGGTGGTTGTGGAGGGTGCGGCTGAGGCATTTTGTTCAACCAGCCAGCAGCCGGGGTCGGCTGCGTCGATACGGCCTGTCATCGCGTAAGCAAGGCAACGCAAGCCGCCACGGCATACCATGCGAAAAAGACAGGCTTCGCATCCTGTGCTGACCCAGTCTTTTGAACGCAAACGCTGAAACAACGCACAGTCATACAGTATTTCGAGCGGCGTCTCATAAACATTGCCCACGGCGATGGGTAATCGCCTGCAAGGGTAGAGCGTGCCATCCGGCATGACGGTAATCAGGGTGTTGCCCGCCGTGCAATGGTAGGGGATTGCGTTGTGGGTCGAAATGCCGCTCATCAGGAATTGCAGCGCGCGGTGCATGGCGACTTCACTTTGGGTCTTGTTGAAGAAGCGTATGCGTTGAGGAGGCCGCGCGGCAGCCATCAGCGCGAAAAATTCCCGGGTTTCTTCGGGCGTCATGACATCGTCGCGTTGCGCCTGTCCGCTGGGGATCAGACGATCCGCCCAGACGCGCGAGACGCCGAGTTTGGCGCCCAAGGCGGCAATATCGGGAAATTCCCGCCAATTACTGCGTTGTGCCGTAAAGGCGATGACGCTTTTGACTCGCGCCGCCTTGAGCGCGCGCAAGCCCAGAATGGCTGCATCGAAAGCGCCTGAACCGCGAATGGCGTCATGCGTCGCGCGATTGCCGTCCAGACTGACCTGAACGTGGTGCACACGCCAGTCCCGGAGTTGTCGGGCCATTCTATCGTCGATCAATGTGCCGTTGCTGAGGATACCGACGGGAATCGTGTCGGGTATGCCTGCGAGCGTTTCCATCAGGGCCGGGAATTCGGACAGGGCGAGCGGCTCCCCGCCCGTCAGGTTGATATGGCCTCGCATGCCGGAGCGCGCTTTCAGAAAAGCCGTGTAGTGCTGCAAGAGCCTGCGCCAATCTTCGAGTCCGCGCGCATTGATTTCATACGTGTCTTGATAGCAATGGCGGCAACGCAGGTTGCAGCGTTCCGACAGGTGCCATTGCAACAGCAATCGCCCTGGAAATTTACCGTGCTCCATTCGTGATATGGAATCCCATTCTCAGCCGAGGAACCAGGAAAAACAGCCACATCAATGCGGCTGTTTTTTTGTTGAAAATCAACGTATACAGAAAAATCTGGCGGAGAGGGCGGGATTCGAACCCGCGTCAGGGTATCACCCTGAACACGCTTTCCAGGCGTGCGACTTAAACCACTCATCCACCTCTCCGTGGAAGGGGAAAAGATTCTAGCGGTTTCGGGCGAAGAGAGGAAGCCTCGCATGCAGGCGGGGGGGACATTCTCCTCTGCGGAGGGGTGGCAGGCGAAGCCTGACGGGGTGGTCGCGGCGGGTGGGGCTACCCCTGGCGACGGTTGACGAGGCGCGCGCAAGGAGTGGGAATCGGTTATCATCACAATTTCCAGTAACGCAATTCCCATGACAAAGTACGTCTTCGTTACAGGCGGTGTCGTTTCCTCATTGGGCAAGGGCATCGCGGCGGCTTCGCTTGGAGCCATTCTGGAGTCGCGCGGTATCTGCGTGACTCATCTCAAGCTCGATCCGTATATCAATGTCGATCCGGGCACGATGTCCCCGCTCCAGCACGGAGAGGTGTTCGTGACCGAAGACGGGGCGGAGACCGATCTCGACCTGGGGCATTACGAACGCTTTTCCAGCGCCAAAATGTCCCGGCGCAACAATTTCACCGCCGGCCAGGTCTATGACTCCGTGCTCAGAAAGGAGCGCCGTGGCGAGTACCTGGGCAGAACCGTTCAGGTGATTCCGCATATCACCGACGAAATCAAGACGAAGATCAAGGCCGGGGCCGATGGGGCCGATGTGGCTATCGTCGAGGTCGGCGGGACGGTGGGCGATATCGAATCCCTGCCTTTCCTGGAGGCCATCCGCCAGATGGGCATCGTGGAAGGGCGTAACAACACGTGTTATATCCACCTCACGCTGTTGCCGTACATTTCGACGGCAGGCGAGTTGAAGACCAAGCCGACGCAACATTCGGTGAAGGAACTGCGCGAAATCGGCATTCAGCCTGATATTCTGCTCTGCCGCGCCGATCGCGCCATGCCCGCCGAGGAACGGCGCAAGATTGCTCTGTTCTGCAACGTGATGCCGGAAGCGGTGATCGAGTGCCTGGACTCGGATTCGATCTACAAGATTCCGGGCATGCTGCATGGGCAGATGCTCGATGAGATCGTCTGTCACAAGCTCGGCATCCTGGCCCGCGCGGCGGATCTGTCGATCTGGAACAGGTTGATCGAGGCGCTCGAACACCCGAAGGCAACGGTGAACATTGGATTCGTAGGCAAGTATGTCGACCTGATCGAGTCCTACAAGTCGCTGGTCGAGGCGTTCGTTCATGCCGGTATGCATACCGGGGCGAAGGTGAATATCCATTATTTCGACGCCGAGGACATCGAGCGCGACGGCTGCGGGGCGCTCGAAAGTATGGATGCCCTCCTGGTTCCGGGCGGTTTTGGCAAGCGTGGCACGGAGGGGATGATTGCCGCGATTCGCCACGCACGCACGCACGGATTGCCGTACCTCGGTATCTGTCTGGGGATGCAACTCGCGGCCATCGAGTTTGCGCGCAACGAGGCAGGACTGGCCGACGCGCACAGCACGGAACTGGATTCTTCGACGCCTCACCCGGTGGTGGCACTGGTCACCGAATGGCTCGACCGCGAGGGCAGGGTGGAGCGCCGCGATGAACAGTCCGGGCTTGGCGGCACGATGCGCCTGGGCGCGCAACGTTGCCAGATCCTGCCGGGTTCCCTGGCGGCGAGCATTTATGGACAGGAAGTCAACGAACGGCATCGCCACCGTTTTGAAGTCAATAATTTCTACGTGCCCAGGCTGGAAGCTGCCGGGCTGGTGGTTTCGGCGCGCACGCCGGACGAAAATCTGCCCGAGATCGTGGAGTTGCCGCAGGATCGGCATCCGTGGTTCCTAGCCGTGCAGTTCCATCCCGAATTCTCGTCCAACCCGCGCACCGGGCATCCGCTGTTCATCGCTTACGTGCAGGCCGCGCTGGCGCATCGGGCGACGAAGGGAGCGTGACGGCGATGAACCTTTGCGGCTTCGAGGTCGGTGCCGACCGCCCGTTGTTCCTGATCGCGGGGCCATGCGTGGCCGAGTCCGGCCAGTTGTGCCTGGATGTGGCCGGACGGATGAAGGAAATCTGCGCGGCGCTCGGTATTCCCTACATCTTCAAGGCTTCCTACGACAAGGCAAACCGCAGTTCGGGCAGGAGTTTTCGCGGTCACGGCATCGAAGCCGGCCTGAAAATCCTTGCTGAAGTGCGCTCGCAGATCGGCGTGCCGGTGCTCACGGATGTGCATGCCGAGGCCGAAGTGCCCGAGGTGGCTGCGGTGGTCGACGTGTTGCAAACCCCGGCGTTTCTTTGTCGGCAGACGGATTTCATCCATGCGGCAGCCGCGTGCGGCAAGCCGGTCAACATCAAGAAAGGGCAATTCCTTGCGCCCGGCGGCATGAAAAACGTCGTCGCCAAGGCGCGCGAGGCCAACGGCGGCGCAGACAACATCATGGTGTGCGAGCGCGGCGTATCGTTCGGCTACAACAACCTCGTCTCCGACATGCGTTCGCTGGCGATCCTGCGTGAAACCGGCTGCCCGGTGGTGTTCGACGCCACGCATTCGGTGCAGTTGCCCGGCGGGCAGGGGACGGNTTCCGGCGGACAGCGCGAATTCGTGCCGGTGCTTGCGCGCGCNGCGGTGGCGGTGGGNATCGCGGGGNTTTTCATGGAAACGCATCCAGACCCCGAAAAGGCGCTCTCCGACGGGCCGAACAGTTGGCCGCTCGACCAGATGGGGGCGTTGCTGGCAATATTGAAAGAATTCGACCGGGTGGCAAAATCCACCGCGCGCCGGGAGTAGGGAGTCAACGGCTTCCGGCATCGCGGCATAGGCATCGCAAACCCTCCATGAACCCAAAACCGAAACTCGACAGGAATCTACATGAGTGCAATCGTTGATGTCATCGCGCGTGAAATTCTCGACTCACGCGGCAACCCTACCGTCGAGGCCGACGTGCTGCTTGAATCCGGCGTCGTGGGCCGCGCTGCCGTGCCCTCGGGGGCGTCGACCGGCTCGCGCGAGGCGATGGAACTGCGCGACGGCGACGCCGGGCGTTTTCTCGGCAAGGGGGTCTTGCAGGCGGTCGAGAATGTGAACACCGAAATCTCGGAGGCGATCGTCGGACTGGATGCCGAGGAACAGACGTTCATCGACCGCACGATGATCGAACTCGACGGCACGGAAAACAAGTCGCGCATTGGCGCGAACGCCATTCTGGCGGTGTCGATAGCAGTGGCCAAGGCTGCCGCCGAGGAGGCCGGGTTGCCGCTTTACCGTTATTTCGGTGGTTCCAGCCCGATGGTCATGCCGGTTCCGATGATGAACGTCATCAACGGCGGCGAGCATGCCAACAACAGCCTCGACATCCAGGAGTGCATGATCATGCCGGTGGGGGCGAAGAGCTTCCGCGAGGCGTTGCGCTGTGGGGCGGAGATTTTCCAACACCTGAAAAGGATTACGGACAAGAAAGGTTTTCCGACCACCGTGGGCGACGAAGGCGGTTTTGCCCCGAATGTTTCCGGCACGGAAGAGGCGCTGAAGCTGATCCTCGAAGCGGTGACCACGGCAGGCTACGAGCCGGGACGGGACGTGCTGCTGGCGCTCGATTGTGCCGCCTCCGAGTTCTACAGGAACGGCAAGTACGAGTTGAAGGGCGAGAAGCTCAGTCTCAATGCGGGGGGATTCGTCGATTATCTTTCCGATCTGGTCGAAAGATTTCCCATCGTCTCGATCGAAGACGGCATGGCCGAGGGCGACTGGGAGGGCTGGAAGCTGCTCACCAAGCGCCTGGGCGGAAAGGTCCAGCTTGTCGGCGACGATCTGTTCGTGACCAACACCCGGATTCTCGAACAGGGTATCGCCAGGGAAGTGGCCAACTCGATCCTGATCAAGATCAACCAGATCGGCACCCTGACCGAGACCTTCGCTGCGGTGGAGATGGCCAAGCTGGCCGGTTACACGGCGGTGATTTCGCATCGTTCGGGCGAGACGGAAGACAGCACCATTGCCGACATCGCCGTGGGGCTGCGCGCCATGCAGATCAAGACCGGCTCGCTGTCGCGTTCCGACCGCATTGCCAAGTACAATCAATTGTTGCGCATCGAGGAAGAACTCGGCGATTCGACGAATTATCCGGGGCGGCGCGCGTTCTACAACCTGCGCTGAACGCGGGCGGCGGCAAGCCCTGTCGGGTTGCCGCCGTTTTTTCCGTTGGTGTTGTCTTGACTCGTACCCGGATGTTTTCAGATGCGTTGGCCCGTTTTTCTTCTTTTTGTATTGGTGATTGCGCTGCAATACCCTCTATGGCTGGGTCGTGGCGGCTGGCTGCGCGTGTGGGAAATCGACAAGAGCCTGCAAGAGCAGCGCGCGCACAATCAGCGCCTCGAACAACGCAATGCCCGACTCGATGCCGAAGTGAACGATCTCAAGTCCGGAACCGACGCAATCGAAGAGCGCGCGCGCTATGACCTGGGGCTGGTGCGTCCCGGAGAGGTTTTCGTGCAGGTTCCGCAAAAGCCGGAGACGCCGCAAAAGCCGGTGATCCCAGAGGAACCCGCTCCTGTTTCGGATGGGCGCGGCGAAGCGCCATGATTCTTCCCCCTGCCACGCTCGCCATGTTGGGCGGCGGCCAGTTGGGCCGTTTTTTCGTTGCCGCCGCGCATGAAGCGGGATATGCTGCCTGGGTGCTCGATCCGGACACGGACAGTCCCGCCGGACGCATCGCCGACCGGCATCTGTGCGCGGCTTACGAAGACGCGCAAGCACTCGCGGAGATTGCCGCCCATTGCGCGGCGGTGACGACGGAGTTCGAGAACGTGCCCGCTGCGACGCTGGCGTATCTGTCGGCGAGGATTCCGACTCATCCTTCGGCGAGCGCGGTGGAAATTTGCCAGAATCGCATTGCCGAAAAGACGTTCCTGCGTGATAACGGGTTTCCGCACGGTCCTTTCGCCGTCGTTTTGAGTGAGGCGGACATCGAGTCCGCGAGCGACGATCTTTTCCCCGGCATCCTGAAGGTGGCCCGCTTCGGCTACGACGGCAAGGGGCAGGCGGTGGTGGAGAGCCGTGAGGCTGCGCGGACGGCGTATCGGGCTTTCGAGGGCGAACCGGCGGTGTTGGAAAAACGGCTCGATCTCGATTGCGAGGTGTCCGTGGTGCTTGCGCGTGACGCGCGGGGTGAGGCGCGATGTTTTCCTGTGGCCGAGAATCGGCATACGCGCGGCATTCTGGATGTTTCCATCGTTCCGGCCAGGGTGACGGCGGCGTTGGACGATGAGGTGCGAGACATCGCCGAACGGATCGCGGCAAGGCTCGATTATGTGGGCGTGCTGGCAGTGGAGTTTTTCGTGAGATCCGGTCGGGTTTTCGTCAATGAAATGGCCCCCCGTCCGCACAACAGCGGGCATTACACGCTGGATGCCTGCACGGTGAGCCAGTATGAGCAGCAGGTGCGTGCGCTCTGCGGCCTGCCTTTGCACGATCCGCGCGCCCATTCGGCCTCGGTGATGGTCAACCTGCTCGGCGATTGCTGGTTCGGCGTGGGGGGGGATGCCCGTGAGCCGGAATGGAATGCGCTTTATGCCGTCCCGAATCTGAAATTGCATCTTTACGGAAAACGTCAGGCTCGCCCCGGTCGCAAGATGGGGCATTTCACCGTCGTTGGGGACAGGCTGGACGAGGCGCTGGATGTGGCACTGGCGGCGCGGCGGCGAATGGGTATCGGGTGTTAGGAGACGGAGACGCCGCGTTCGTGCCCAAATTTATTTGCGGTCTTGGGGTATAATCGTGGCGTGTCTTCAAACTGTGAGGGCATTTTTTGAGGATGCTCTTATGAACCTACCCGATACCACCATTAGTAATAGCATGCACGCAAAAAAAACCGTTGTGATGAACAAAGTGGTCATTGCAGTGATTTGTATGCAGGGGTTTGTTTTTGGTGCATCAGCATTGGCTCAAACTACACAAAGCGGCTCTTTGGTCCAAACTGTGCAAATTAAACCTGAACGGGCAGAAGAAATCGCTATCGCGCAAGCAGGAGGCGGCACAGTCATGGAAATCGAATTAAAACGCAAGAACCATAGCCCGCAGGTTTTTTACGATATTGAAATAAGGCACGACAGGCGTAAGTATGAAATCAAGATTGACGCTGAAACAGGTGAGGTAGTCAAATCAAAATCAAAGTAGGTGCAGAAGTTTTGACTTAGCCTGACAGCAGGTCAATGTTTGGCCTCGCAGTTGCATCTCGCTCCGGCAGGCGAAGGTGGAATACTTCGCGGATTGTGCGTTCGATTGTGTTCGGTTTCGCCAACTGCCTGCGGAGACCGGACTCAGCCATTGGAGAACACAATATGACACCTCAGCAGTTTGTCGGCCTCGGTATTCGCCTTTTTTCTGTCTGGCTCGTACTTTCGAGCATTCGTTATCTATCCTCCGTACCCCAAGAGATGGTTCAAATGGGTGAAACGGCCGGGCGCGCCTATTTCGTCGGAGGCGCTTACCTTCTTGCAGCCGCATTTCTTTGGTTCTTCCCCATGGCAATCGCGCACCGACTCATACCGCGAACAAGCTTCCCCGAACGCATGACCGTACCGGCTTTCTCCGCTGCGCGTGTCGGCTGCGCGCTCATTGGTCTATGGCTCTTTGCCAGATCGATAACCGGTCTGACGTGGTATTTTTTCTCCGCCTTGGTCATCCCTACTCAAGGGTCATTTCTGGATAACATGCTCCTCGAGGTACGCATTGCGGTCGCTGTCCAGATCACGGAATTTATTTTATCCGCGCTCCTGATTACCCGTTCTTCATATTTTGCCCGTATCGTCGTGCCCGGCAATGACAACGACCGCTAAGTGTTCTCCAACATTCCGGTGAAGTGAAACAGTCTGCATGTTGCGCTTGCAGATTCCTTCTGCGCTTCGTGCTCGGTGGCCCCTCACCTGCAACGTCAGGCCATTATCCATGCGAAGGTGCTATGTCTTTCCGGATGCCGTGCTGATTGGCGAGACCGACTCGGTGAAACCACCGTTATAAGTATTTTCACTTAGAGTGTTTACACTTAGTATGTTCTTTGATAGGCTGGACTATATATCACGAACAGTTAAAGCAAGGCCCGGACAAAATGAACGTAGCGATGGAAGTTGCTCCTGCTCGCCAAGGGATCGTACGGACTGTAGTCCGCCGATCTGGCTCGCTTTTTGCTACACACACACA
>WRNU01000077.1 GCA_009776435.1 Betaproteobacteria bacterium
GTGTCGCGCCGGGCGTGTTTCGGGAATCGTCCGGCGCACAGCGGGTTTTTTTCGTCGAAGTCGAGGCGGGTGAAGACGGCAAGGTGCGCAACGTTTTCGTGAGCGAGGAGAAGGACGGCAGGCTGTCCGTCGTCGTGGCTGCGAAAGGCTCGGCTGAAACCGACGAAGAGGGCAATCGCTATGTGATCCTCGAACAGGGTCGGCGCTATGAAGGCAATCCGGGGACGCCGGAATACCGGGTCATGACTTTCGACAACTACCAGTTGCGGATCGAATCGGGCAAACAGGTTGAGCCGTCCTCACGGAGACGCACGAAATCGATCGCCGAATTGCTCCGGCGACGGGATACACACGATCTTGGCGAGTTGAGCTACCGCATCAATACGCCCCTGGCGGCATTGCTGCTGGCGCTGTTGGCGATTCCGCTTTCCTTCGTCAATCCACGCGCCGGACGCGCCAACAATCTGTTGCTGGCGATCCTGATTTACCTGGTCTACAACAACGCTATTCTCGTGTTCAAAAACTGGGTGTCATATAATAAGTTATCGTTTGCGTCCGGGTTGATCCTGCCGCATCTGGCGGCACTGACATTGTTGCTGTTGTTTTTCTACCGTCGCCTCGCGGTGACGCCGTTCTGGCGTCGTCGCGCGTCCGTTGCACTACCGCCGACAGGTATCGGGGAAAGGGATGCGAATGTAGATGCGCAGGAAGACGAACCGCCCCCTGAAGAACCCGTGCAGCAGGAGCCGACGCAATGAGTCGCATCCTGCTCACCTATCTTGCGCGGGAAATCTATGGTGCGTCCCTGACGGTGCTGGTGGTCTTTCTCGGTCTGTTCGCTTTCTTCGATTTCGTCAATGAGCTCGACAACATCGGCAAGGGCAGCTATCAGATCTATCACGCGCTGGCATACGTGGTAATGCTCATCCCCAGCCGGACGTATGAGTTGCTGCCGGTGGCGGTATTGATCGGTTCGCTCTATGCCCTGACCACGCTGGCCCGTCATTCCGAGATCACGGTCATGCGCGCTTCCGGCCTGTCGACGAGGATGCTGCTGGTAATGCTCTGTCTGGCCGGTATCTTGCCGGTGGCGCTCATCTACGTTTTTGGTGAATACATCGCGCCGACTACCGAGAGCGCGGCGCGGCAATGGAGGCTGACCTCGACCGATTCGGCCATTTCGCAACAATTGCGTTCGGGGCTATGGGTCAAGGACGGCACGCGCGTGGTCAATGTGCGCACCCTGCAACCGGATCGCAGCATGGAGCGGATCCGGGTGTTTACGTTCGATGAAGCCAATGTGTTGCGATCCATTGCCGATGCTGCGCGCGGCGTCTATGTCCAGGCGGACGAGAAGGGCAAGGGATACTGGCATTTGACCGGCGTGACGCGCACCGATTTCTTCGACGATCACACCGCGCTGGCTTCGCCCGACGAAGTGATCTGGGAGTCGGCTTTGACGCCCGAGGTGCTCAGTGTGCTGATGGTGCTGCCCGAGCGGATGTCGGTGACGGCCTTGCTGGCCTACATCGGCCATTTGCGCGAAAACCAGCAGAACGCGAACCTTTATGAAATCGCCTTGTGGAAGAAGCTCACTCTGCCTTTCACCGCATTGGTAATGATGATTCTGGCCCTGCCGTTCGCACTGACCCATGAGCGTAGCGGCGGAGCAAGCGCAAAGGTGTTTCTCGGCGTGATGCTCGGTGTAGCCTTCTACCTGCTCAACGGGATGTTTTCCAGCCTTGGAATGATCAATTCCTGGCCTCCCCTGACGGCCGCAATTACGCCGAGCCTGCTGTTTCTCGCGGCGGCGGCGGTGATGTTGTACGTGGTGGAACGGAGGTAGGTCGGCAAAAACGACCTCTTGGGGCATCTCTGCACCCGCCGCTCGCCATCCTGCGCGAAGTCGCAGGATCCATGCGGCGTGTGGATTGCAGCGACTTCGCTTCGCTACGCGCAGCAATGATGACTGGAGAGGATTTGCAGGGGATCCTCGGATCACCGACGATAGGTATTTTCGTCCCAAAGGGTTAGAGTGGCGAGCTTTGTCGCTCGTAACGTATACGCACCCTGTTCAATGAATTCAGAAGCCATGCCCTCCATCGATCCAGCCTGTTATCACTGCGGCCTGCCGGTGCCGCGCGAGGCGAGTCACGTCGTGGCCGTGGATGGCAGGCAGCGCAGCATGTGCTGTGCCGGATGCGAAGCGGCGGCGCAACTGATCGTCGATAACGGCTTGACCGACTACTACCGTCGGCGCGACGCCATGCCCGAAAGACGCCCCGAGGCGATTCCGGCCGAGTTGCTCGAGTTGGGACACTTCGATCATCCCGAGTTTCAACAAGGGTTCGTTCGCCCGGTCGGCGAACATGAGCGCGAGACATCGCTGATCCTCGAAGGCATCACCTGCGCGGCCTGCGTGTGGCTCAACGAGCGGCACATCGCCCTCCAGCCGGGGGTCTCGGCGGTGCAGGTCAATTACGCCACCCGGCGCGTCCGTGTGCGTTGGGACGAGCGCCAAATCAGGCTCTCCGGCATTCTCGGGGCCATTCAGGCCATCGGCTATCGCGCCTACCCCTACGATGCCGCGCGCGCCGAGGACGTTGCCGCGCGCGAGCGACGCACGATGCTGTGGCGGGTGTTCGTCGCCGGATTCGGCATGATGCAGGTGATGATGTACGCGGTTCCGACCTATTTTGCGGGCGACGGAGACATGACGCTCCGCGCGCAATTGTGGTTCCGCTGGGCCAGCCTGATCCTGACCCTGCCGGTGGTGTTGTATTCTGCCGCACCGTTTTTCAGGCATGCCGTGCGCGACATTCGTCTGCGCCGACTGGGGATGGATGTGCCGGTCGCGCTGGGCGTTGGCTGCGCCTTTCTGGCAAGCCTGTGGGCGACACTGGCGAACGGGCCGGAAGTCTATTTCGATTCGGTGACGATGTTCGTCTTCTTCCTGTTGGGCGGGCGTTACCTCGAAATGCTCGCCAGGGCGCGGGCGGTGCGCGGCATCGAAGAACTGGGCAAGATTCTGCCCGCCTTCACGGAGCGTTTGCCGGACTGGCCCTGCCCCGACGGCGAGCAGGTGCCGGTTTCTCAACTCGTGCCGGGGGACTGTGTGCGGGTGCGTCCGGGCGGCGTGATTCCCGCCGATGGGGTCGTGATCGACGGCGTGAGCGAGGCCAACGAAGCGTTGTTGACCGGCGAGAGCCGCCCCGTGCCCAAGAAGGTGGACTCTGCGCTCACCGGCGGCAGCATCAATATTTCCAGCCCGCTCGTGATGCGGGTCGAGCAGGTGGGAGACAGTACCCGGCTGGCGGCGATTCGTCGCCTGATGGAGCGGGCGGCGTGCGAGAAACCGAGGCTGGCGGCGGTCTCGGACAACTGGGCAACGATTTTTATCGTCGTCCTGCTGACGCTGGCAACGGCGACATGGATCGGTTGGCATTTCATCGATCCGTCGCGGGCCTTGTGGATATTCGTCTCCGTGCTGGTGGTGGCTTGCCCCTGCGCCCTGTCGCTGGCGACTCCCGCCGCGTTGACGGTAGCGACCGACGCCCTGGCGCGCATGGGTGTGCTGGTTACGCGCGGGCATGCCATCGAGGTGCTGGCGCGGGTCAATCATTACGTGTTCGACAAGACCGGCACACTGACCGAGGGGCAAATGCGGCTGGAAGAGACGCAACTGCTTGGCGCGATGGATGCCGAGACCTTGTACGCGCTTGCCGCCGCGCTGGAACAGGGGTCCGAGCATCCCGTGGCGAGCGCCCTGCGTGCTGCGGCTGCCGGAAAGCCGCCGGTCGCGGTCAGCGATGTCACCGCAGTGACGGGGCATGGAATGAGCGGGCGATACAGCGGCGGGGCGGTGTGGATCGGTCGTCCGGATTTCGTTGCCGAGCGCGCTGGGCTGTCGGTGCCGGTCGAAGTCGCCGGGATGGAACTGAAAACCGGAACGGTGATCGCGCTTGCCGATGAACACGGCTGGCTGGGGCTGTTTCGCTTTGCCGATGCCCTGCGTCCGGCGGCGGCGGATTACGTCCGCCAACTCGTGGCGGCGGGGATTCCGGTGACGATCCTCTCGGGCGACGCGCCGACGGCCGTGGCGGCGGTCGGGGAGCGACTGGGAATCTCCGATGTGCATGGCGCCATGACGCCGCAGGACAAGCAGGCATTCATCGCCCGCCTGCAGGAAGACCCGGCCAAAGTGGTGACGATGTTCGGCGACGGCGTAAACGACGCGCCGGTGCTGGCGCAGGCGCATGTTTCGGTGGCGATGGGCAGCGGAACCGATCTCGCCCGCAATCAGGCCGACATCGTGCTGCTCGGCGAAAATTTCGCCAGGCTCGGCGACGGCGCCGGTCTGGCCCGGAAAACCTTGTGGATCATCCGGCAGAACCTATGGTGGTCGTTTGCGTACAATCTGTCCGTCGTGCCGTTGGCAATGATGGGGTGGGTGACGCCCCTTATAGCGGGCGTCGGCATGGCCGGCAGTTCGCTACTGGTGGTTCTCAACGCGCTGCGCCTGCAACGGCGAGGCCGGGAGTGAGGAAAAAATGGAGGAGAGTCTTTACCTGTTGATTCCGATTTCGTTGCTGCTGGTCTTCGTCATCGGCGCGGTGTTCTGGTGGTCGCTGCGTTCCGGACAGTTCGACGATCTCGAAGGCCCGGCGTATCGCATCCTGTTCGACGACCGGGATGAGCCTGGACGCGGGGAAGAAGAAGGCGCCGGAACGTCGAGGGAAAAGTGATGTCGGCTCCGGATGGCGCTTCGCTTATCCAAGCTACATTCTGCATTCACCTGGGGCGCGTTTCCCTTCATGATATGCCATTGAAATTCACGGAGCAGCACGGACAACAAGCGTTTGCTTTGACCTGTGTCAAACGAACGAAAAAGGAACAGGGCATACTGCATGGTAATCAGACGAGACAGTCGGGTTTTCCTGACTGGTTCCGGCCATCTCGCAAGGATTGTCTCTCTGTTGGGGTTGGGGGTGCGCGCATGCGCACCCTTTTTTTTTACTGTTTGCGCCTTCCTTCGTTCAGCATGCAAAAACGCCGGTACCCATTGTCGGGCTTACATGTCCGTGACGAAATGCACTAGAATGGACACTTCTACAGTTTGATCTGTATCAAATTGTAGATTCGGCTCACGGGTATTCTTCAGCCGACGAGAACAGCGCCTCGCCGTTCTTGGAGACGTTCGTTGTACAAAGAAGGATTTTTTTTTAACCAAGAGGTGACTTCACATGCAATCGCAAACGACTTACGATTACAAAGTCGTGCGCCAGTTTACCATCATGACGGTGGTATGGGGCATAGTGGGCATGCTTGTCGGTGTAATCATCGCGGCACAGCTTATATTGCCTGAACTGAACCTGCACGAAATCCTGCAATATGGCAGGTTGCGTCCGCTCCATACCAACGCGGTGATTTTTGCGTTCGGTGGTTGCGCCCTGTTTGCAACGTCGTTATATTCCGTGCAACGAACCTGTCATACGAAACTGTTCGCGCCGGGACTGGCTTCCTTCGTCTTCTGGCTCTGGCAACTGATCATTGTCTGCGCTGCCCTCTCCCTTCCTCTTGGTTTCACGACCGGCAAGGAATACGCCGAACTCGAATGGCCGATCGACATCATGATCGCTGTGGCCTGGGTGGGCTACGCGGTCGTGTTCTTCGGCACGATAGCGATCCGCAAGGTGTCTCACATCTACGTGTCGAACTGGTTCTTCGGAGCCATGATCATCGCCGTGGCCCTTCTGCACATCGTCAACAGCGCAGAAATTCCGGTTTTCCCCCTCACGACCCTGAAGTCCTACTCGGCCTACGCCGGGGTGCAGGACGCGATGATCCAGTGGTGGTATGGGCACAACGCGGTGGGCTTCTTCCTGACGGCGGGCTTCCTGGGCATCATGTACTACTTCGTGCCCAAGCAGGCCGATCGCCCGATCTATTCGTACCGCCTGTCGGTCGTGCACTTCTGGGCGCTGATCTTCACCTACATGTGGGCCGGCCCGCACCACCTGCACTACACCGCGCTGCCTGACTGGGCGCAGTCCGTCGGCATGCTGTTCTCACTGGTCCTGCTGGCGCCCTCCTGGGGCGGCATGATCAACGGCATCATGACCCTGTCGGGTGCCTGGCACAAGCTGCGCACCGATCCGATCCTGAAGTTCCTCGTCACCTCGCTGTCGTTCTACGGCATGTCGACCTTCGAGGGTCCGATGATGTCGGTGAAGAGCGTCAACGCGCTGTCGCACTACACCGAATGGACGATCGGCCACGTGCACTCCGGCGCACTGGGCTGGGTGGCGATGATCTCGATCGGCGCAGCCTATTACCTGCTGCCGCGCCTCTACGGCAAGACCGAGATGTACAGCACCAAGCTCATCAACACCCACTTCTGGATTGCGACCATCGGCATCGTGCTCTATGTCGCTTCGATGTGGATTGCTGGCGTGATGGAAGGCGTAATGTGGCGCTCGACCCACCCCGACGGCGCGCTGTCGTACAGCTTCATCGAGAGCGTGAAGGATAAAATGCCGTTCTTGCTCATCCGTCTCGCAGGGGGTGCGCTCTTCCTCTTCGGCATGCTGATCATGTTCTTCAACATGATCAAGACCATCGCCGGTGAGAAAGCCTATAACGCGCCGGTGGTGGTTCCTGCCGCCGCTCACGCTTAAGCCGGAGAAAAAACATGGCTCAATCAAAACATGATGCGATCGAGAGCAACGTATTCCTGCTCATCGTCCTCACGTTGCTTGCCGTCAGCGTGGGCGGGCTCGTGGAAATCGTGCCGCTGTTCTTCCAGAAGTCGACGACTCAGGCGATCGACCACGAGGGGAAGGCGATCGACGTGAAACCTTACGGCGCGCTCGCCCTGGCTGGTCGCTACGTCTACATCCGGGAAGGCTGCTACAACTGCCACTCGCAGATGATTCGTCCGTTCCGGGCCGAGACCGAACGCTATGGGCACTTCTCCGTCGCGGGTGAGTTCATCTACGACCATCCCTTCCAGTGGGGGTCCAAGCGTACCGGGCCTGATCTGGCGCGTATCGGCGGTCGCCGGGATGATGAGTGGCATCGTAAGCACCTGCTCAATCCGCGCGACGTCGTGCCCGAGTCGAACATGCCGGCATTCCCGTGGCTTGACCGGCAACTCAGCGTCGACATTGGAGCTCACATGGAGGCGCTGAACCTGGTCATCAATCCGGGCAGTGAAAAGCCATACTCCAATGACGTCATTGCGAATGCGTCGCAGGAGATTTCCGGCAAGACTGAGCTCGACGCCCTGATTGCCTATCTCCAGGGGCTGGGTTCGGCGTTCAGTAACGTGAAGTAAAGTGGGGGTTGCGCAGCGATGGAAGTAATGAGAATCATTGTTATGGTCATGTGTCTGTTGTGTTTCCTGTGTATCTGTTATTGGGCATACAGCAGGCACGCCAAGACAGGATTTGACGAAGCCGCGCAATTACCTCTGACTGATGATGATCTGCCGGCACATCCGGCTGACAGGAAGGAATGACAAATGGCTGACTTTATCGGCGATTTCTGGGGCTTGTACGTAGCGGGTATCGTTGCGTTTGGCCTTCTGCTCTGCCTCGTCTTGTTACTTGCGAACAGGACGGTGCAGCAATCGGGCGCTCCTCAATTGAAGGGGCATGTGTGGGACGAAAACCTCAGGGAATACAACAATCCGTTACCGCTCTGGTGGTTGGTTCTGTTCCTCGGGACAATCTTTTTCTCAATCGCCTATCTCGTGATCTATCCGGGATTCGGCACCTGGAAGAGCACACCGGAGACTGATAATGGTTTGCGCAGTGAGTACGCCAGGGAAATGGATAGCGCCAAAAGTGTCTATAACCTGGGCAAGCATCTGGGTGTGTCCCTGGAGGCTCTGGCAACCGACGATGCCGCAATGAAGACGGGGCAGCGTCTGTTCCTGACCTATTGCTCGCAGTGCCATGGCTCGCAGGGCAAGGGGTCCAAGGGCTACCCGAACCTAGCCGACAATGACTGGCTGTTCGGCGGATCTCCGGAAACCATCAAGGCTTCCATCACGGATGGTCGTGCCGGGGTGATGACCCCCTTTGGTACTGCGCTCAGTGACGAACAGAAAAAGGACGTGGCCAACTATGTGCGTTCTCTTTCCGGCCTGAGTGCGGATGGTGACCGCGCGACGCGGGGCAAGGATGTCTTCGCGGCCAATTGCACGGTTTGTCATGGTCCGGATGGAAAGGGCGCTCTCTCGATGGGAGAAGCTTTCGGCGCGTTGGGCGCCCCCAATCTGACCGATAACGTCTGGTTGCATGACAATACCGAAGAAGCCATCATCGAAGGCATCACCAAGGGGCGTAATGCGGGTCCAGGCAGCCTGGAAAGCCGCATGCCGGCCTGGAAGGATTTCCTTTCGGATAGCGAAGCCAAGATACACATCCTGGCTGCGTATGTGTATAGCCTGAGCAAGAAGTAAGCATGACGAAAGCACCCTGTAGAGAGTCCATTCTCGCAGGGTGCTTTTTTGCGTTTTGTCGGGCTGCCCAAACAGCCTGTAGGAGTTTTTCGCCATGAGTGACCCCGGTTCCGATGCTCCTTCGCTTCCGGAGAGTCCGATTCCGGATGCTCCGGCTCCGGTTTCGCCCCCCGCAGGGAAAGAAGGCGAACCGGAATCGGGGAGCTTGTACGCAGCGCACAAGAAGCTCTATGTGCGCTCGACGACCGGCCGGTTTGCCAGGTGGCGCTGGATACTGGTGTGGCTGACCCAGATCATCTTTTTCGGGCTCCCCTGGCTGACGTGGAATGACCGTCAGGCCGTGCTGTTGCATCTGGTTGAGCGCAAGTTCTATATTTTCGGCTGGGTGTTCTGGCCGCAGGATGTGCTTTTCCTGTCCATATTGCTGATTGTTTCAGCGTATTCGCTATTCTTTTTTACCGCCATTGCGGGGCGTTTGTGGTGCGGTTATGCCTGTCCGCAAACCGTTTATACAGAAATATTCCTCTGGATCGAGGAGAAAATCGAGGGCGATCATACCGCACGAGCCAAGCTCGACAAGGCGCCGATGAGTGGGCGCAAGCTTGCGCTCAAGTCGGCCAAGTACGCGGTTTGGGCTGCGTTTGCGCTATGGACGGGCTTTACGTTCGTCGCGTGGTTTTCGCCTTTGAAAGGATCGGAAGGTTTGCTGGCGTCGCTTCTGACTTTCGGATTCGGTCCCTGGGAGACGTTCTGGCTGTTCTTCTACGCTGCTTTTACCTTTGTGCTTGCGGCTCTCCTGCGTGAACAGGTGTGCCTGTACATGTGCCCGTATGCGCGTTTCCAGTCGGTCATGTTCGACCCGGACACGCTGATAATCACTTACGACGCGGCCCGTGGCGAGCCGCGTAGCCTGCGCCGCAGGGGAGAAGACCCGGCAGGCAGGGGCGACTGTGTCGATTGCGGGATCTGCGTCCAGGTGTGTCCGACCGGCATCGACATCCGCGACGGCTTGCAGTACGAATGTATCGGTTGCGCGGCCTGTATCGATGCCTGCGACATCGTCATGGACAAGCTCAGTCTGCCGCGCGGACTGGTGCGTTACACGACCGAGCATGCGCTGGAACGTGGATGGGGAGCCTCGGAAATTCTCCGTCATGTGTTGCGGTTGCGCACCCTGATTTACGGGACGATCCTGTTCGGGATCATCGCCGCCTTCATTTGGGGACTGGCGACAAGGATACCGTTACGGGTCGGCGTTATTCGTGATCCTTCGCTCGGGCGGGTGCAAGGCGATATGGTTGTAAATGATTACCTGCTGAAGATCATGAATATGGCTGAGACGCAACGGACTTTCGTTGTTAGTGTGGATGGCCCGGAAGGAATACGCCTGGGTGACAGCAAGCGGATCACGAGCGGTAACCAGGTTACGGCCGAACCGACAGAAAACCTGGAAGTGAACATAGAGGTGATGATTCCCAGGGGAAGCGGTCAACCGGGGTCGAACCGGATTTACTTCGAGGTCGTCTCCAAAGACGATCCCGGTGTGAAGCGGCGCGAAAAAGCGGTTTTCCTGTATCCCAACTAAAGTAAGGAAGAGATTGAATGTCAGTAGGTTCTCAAACGCTTGACAATCAGCCCTGGTATAGGCACGGCTGGCCGTGGTTCCTGTTCGGATTGCCTGCGGTTTCTGTGGTAGTGGGCATCGCCTTGTACGTCATTGCCAATGTCTGGGAGGTTGACAGCATCGTGGCGGGTGATTATGCCAAGGACGGCAAGGGAGTCGAGCTACGCGTCGAGAGATTCAGACAGGCGCAGAGCCTGGGGTTGTCGGCGCATGCAACGGTGCGTGAGGACACGTTGAGCATCAAACTGTCCGCCACGCAGGAGAAGGATTTGCCCGCAGTGCTTCGTTTGAACATCATCCACCCCACTCAGGACAGGTTCGATCAGATCGTGTTGCTGCAAAGGGGGGAGGATGGTGTGTATTCAGGGCCGATCAAGCCCCTGCACGCCAGCCGCTGGCAGTTTCAATTGGAGGATGAGACCCGAGCATGGAGCATGACCGGGGACGCCAACATTCCGATGGAGACGGAGGTATCGATTGAGCCGTTTCACTCGGGTCGCATCAATCCGGCCGAATCGCTCAGGCCGTCCGATTCATAGATTTTTGAAGGAGGAGTTCTGCTATGGAAGCTATTATGGAATTGTTCTCGACCACGATCGGGTTGCTCAGTGTGTTTACCATTGTTTTCGTCATTGTCATGGGCGTTTTCTTCATGCGGTTTTTTTCAAACCGCATGGCGGAAGATGAGCGCAATGCTGCCCGGCAACAACGTGAGCGGAGCAACGCCAAGGCTTGATTCGATGTTTTCGTCGTTCCCGGCAAACGGCCCGATTTTTTCGGGCCGTTTGCTTTCGTGGATTGCAGGAAAAATCAACGATAGACGAGTACCGGCGTTTTGCTGTGAGTCAGCACTCTTTGGGTTTCGCTGCCCAAAAGCAGCCCGACGATGCCGCGACGGCCGTGAGAGGCCATGAAAATCAGATCGCACCCATGCCGGTCTGCTGCGGCGATAATGGCTTCATAGGGCGTTTCGCTGATCTGCGTATCTGTGTCGGCAGGAACATTGGAGGCTTCGGCTTCGTCCCTGGCGCGATCCAGGATGCGTTGGGCTTCCTGTTCTGCAGACTGGGCAAATTGTTCCGGAGTCGTCGGATCGATCAAGGCGCCTTCTCCGTAGATGGGCATCGGAAAATCGGGTTGCGAGTAGAAAAAGGTCAGTCGCGCGCCGATTTCCCTGGCGAAGGCGATGGAATGGGTTACGGCGGTCTCGGAGAGCGGTGATCCGTCTGTGGGTACGAGAACATGTTTGAACATCGTGCATCCCTCCTCCTGTTTACGATGCCTGATTATAGTAAGAGTTGCTTCGTTTTCGTATCCCGGCCATTGTCCGGATATTTGGTAGCCCCGAGGAAATTGGTCACGAGCAGGTTATCGATTGGAAGCGTTTCCATCGGTTGGATGGCGTTATCATCATCCGGAAGCGTTTGCATCACTTGCTGGAATCCAACGTTAGAAGCGGAAAATGGGGAGATCCGTCATGACAAGAGAAGGCGCACCGGAATCGGGACGGCGGGGCAGGACCACACATCATCCGAAAGCTTTTGATTTCGACCCTAAAAAAGAGATCAAAAGAAGCATGCACAGCCTGCATGCCGGGATCGAGGGAGCCATTGATCCGTTGGGCATGAGCGCGCCCATCGTGCACGCGCAGATGGCCTGGTTGGTTCACCCGCAGGAGCTTGCGCAGCGTTGCGTCAACCTTTCCACCGATTTGTGGAGATTGCAGCTTCATACGATGAACCGTATGTTTGGGCTGCCCAGTGTTGATCCCATCAGCCCACACCCGGACGACCTCCGGTTTTCCGATCCCGTATGGACGGAATCGGCTTCGTGGGATTTGGTCAAGGAATGGTATCTGGCCTATACCCACAACATGCAGGACATGCTCTACGACACGCCGGGGCTGAACGGGAAAGAGCGCCGTCGCGCCGCGTTCTGGTGGCGCAAGTGGCTTAATGCGGTGGCGCCCACCAACTTCCTGTTTACGAATCCGACGGCCATGCGCAAGATGATTGATTCCCGTGGAGAAAGTCTTTACAAGGGATTCCAGAATTTTCTTGCCGATCTGAACGCGGGCATGGTGCGCATGACGGACCCCAGGGATTTTCACGTTGGGGAAAATCTTGCGACGACGCCGGGTGCGGTGATTTTTCGCAATCGCCTGCTCGAAGTCATTCATTACACACCGACGCAAGCCAGGATTCACGCGGAGCCGGTGGTGATCATCACGCCGTGGATCAACAAGTTCTACGTTCTCGACCTCACGCCGAAGAAGAGCATGGTTCGTTATCTGCTCGATCAGGGGCTGGATGTGTTCGTCACGAGTTGGAAGAACCCCGATGCGTCGATGCACGATTGTTCGTTCGATGATTATCTGACCGAGGGGGTGCAGACCATCATCGACGTGGCGCGCAAGTTTACCGGCGCGGACAGGGTTCATGCGGCGGGCTATTGCATCGGGGGAACCGCGCTTTCGATCTACATGGCCTGGGCCAACAGGCGCTATGCCAAGGACGCAGTTCCGGTGGCCGATTGGACGCTCTTTACGACCCTGGTCGATTTCCACAAGCCGGGCGACATCGAGGTTTTCATCGACAAGTCCAGTATCCGTTACCTGATCGACAGCATGAGCAAAAAGGGCTATCTCGAAGGCAACCAGATGGCTTCGGCCTTTCGCCTGTTGCGCTCCAACAGCCTGATCTGGTCGTATGTCGTGCATGGCTGGCTGTATGGCGAGAAACCCGCGCCGTTCGATGT
>WRNU01000078.1 GCA_009776435.1 Betaproteobacteria bacterium
TCCCCCCTGCCTGAAGGCAGGGGATTCCTCGATACGGTCTTGGGGAGCCTTCGGCTCCCTGTTACGCTTTGTCTCGCTTGACTCCGCCATAAATGGCGGAGACAAGGTTCAGCCCGGTACATGCTGCGCGACCCACTCCTTCATCACGTCATTGACGCGCGTCTGCCAGCCGCGCCCGGTCGATTTCAGGGCCGCGAGTACTTCCGGATCGAAACGGATGGCGGTTTGCACCTTCGTTGGCTTTTTGTTCGGGCCGCGTCCGCTCCGCAGCTTGGTTTGCAGACCTTCCGGCAGGCTGGAAAAAGGGACGGATTCCTTGAACATTTCATCCGTCCATTCGGGATTGTCCGGGTCAGAATCGATACCGCGCTGTATGGCGGCTTCTTCCTCTTCAGTCGGCAGGCGAATGAGCCGCCCGGATTTGGTCTCAATGGTTTGCATAGCGTCTAGCCTCTCTTGGAAGCGCCTTGCGCAGGCTGATTGCCCTGATTTTTTCGTCGCGCAGGCAAAAAACAAACACGTAAATCTGGTCGCCAATGAAGCCGGTTGCTTCAAAGCGCCGCTCGCCGTAAGACGCGCGATCATCCTCGCGCAAAACGGAGGTCTCCCATTCGAACGACCTGGCCTGCGATAGCGATACACCGTGTCTTTTCCGGTTTTCGGCGTTCTTGGCGGGGTCGAATGTGATTTCCATTGTCAAATTGTAGAACCAATTTACTTTGCTGTCAAGTAAATTGTAGAACCAATATGCACGAGACTTTCTTCCCGCTGTCCCCGGTCGAGTCCTGACCCATACAGCGCTACTCAATTACTATCTTGCGGATGAGGTTCCTGCCATCAGTCAGAAAGAAAAACACCACCCGCCCCGCTACACAGCACCACAACCACCAACAGCAGGCGCGTTGCTACCCATAAACATCTCACGCACCACAGAAACCGCCCGCTCCAGCCGATTTTCGGGCGACCCGGACAATACGATATAAGAAAGCCCCCGATTCGCCAGTTCCTTTTCATACCAGCGATGCTGGGTCATGCGAAACTCGTCGTCGCGCCGGGTTCCGTCCTGCACGAAAACAAAATCGGGCGCGCACAGAAAGATCAGGTCGTAGGATCGCCCCGCCAGACGCGCGAGTTCCGGGTCGGCTTTTCCGAACATCGCGCCGCTGTACAAAAGCGTCGTGAGCGGCGAGGTGTCGCAAACCAGGAAACGATTGGCTCGTTGCGCCATTTCGTTTTCGTGCCTAATCTGGGTGCGGGCGATATGCAGCATGTCCGGAAATTGCAGTTCTCCTTCCTTTTCGTCCCATAACGTTCTGCCGTATTCCGGAACGGCAAGCGTGTCCAAAGATCGCGCCAGCGCCGCTGCGAGCGTGGATTTTCCGCTGGACTCTCCGCCCAGAAGACAAATCTTCCGAACGAAATCGGCGTAGATTTCCGGCGAAAGATATTCGCGGCATCCGTGCGGATCGGAGCGAATCCGGGTTCCGGAAACCGGAAATGACGCTCGCGCCCGGTCGACGCATATGTGCTCGACTCGGTATCCGAAACGGGCGGAAAGGATGTCGGCAAATCCGTCTCCATAGTCTTCGCTGGTGAAAACGCTATCAATGCGTTTGCGCAACAGCGTGCTGCACAGCCAGGCCACGAAAACACGGTGCACGGCGTCCGGCGCATCGTCCGGGGGGATGGAAGGAGATTCTGTAATGCCATTGTCCTTACAGAGCGCGGCGAGACTGTCGTCGTCGATAGCCAGACAGAACGCTCCGGGAAAACGCGAGGTCAGCCACTTCTGCCGCCGGTCTCGCCCGTAACCCTGGAAGCCGGGTTTGGCATAGCCGATGACGACCACCTCGTCGCAGGCGGCAAGCGCCCGACCGATCAGCCATTCGTGCCCGAGATGCAGCGGACAGAATTTGCCCACGACAAGGCCGCATCGGAATCGGCGCAATGGCCCGCTCATTGCGCCAGCTTCGCCGGGGAGGACGCGCCCAGCCGCCGCCACAAGCGCCACGAAACGATTGCGTTGACCCAGTAGACCGCGTAGAGGACGGAGGTCAGATACAACCCGCGACTGGCATACAGCGGAACGGCGATGGTGTTGACGAGCAGCCAGAAAAGCCAGGTTTCGACGCGGCGTCGCATGAGAAAAATCTGCGCGATGACGCTGAACGCAAGCACCGCCGAATCGGGGAAGGGCGCGTAGGCGTCGGTATGANAGTGCAGNAGCGCGCCGTAGCCGAGCGTCGCCAGGACGCCAAGCAGGGCCGCCCAGCCAAGCGCGACGAGGTTGGCATGAGACACATNGAGCGCCTTGCCGCAGTCTCCGCGCAACCATTGCCGCCAGCCGATTATGCTCGTGGCNACGAAAAAGAACTGTAAAACAACCTCGGCATATAGCCCGGATTTGTAAAAAACAAACGCAAAGGCCAGGCAGCCGATGATTCCAACCCACCATGTATGGATGCGGTTCCGTCCCGCGAGGAGGATGGAAGCGGTAATCATGCCGTTGGCGAAAATCTCGGCGGGCGAAATCATGGTGGAATTTGATCGAAATCGGAGGAATACTGAAAAACTTTGCCCTCCATGACGATTTCCTCGACGGCTATCGGCTGTCCGCCGAACAGCGGGCGTAGCAGTTCCACCGCCGCTTCGGCCATGCTGCCACGCCCGAGGCGCAGCACGAGACTGCCGTCTGCGTTCTGATGCAGGCCGAACTGGTGCAGCGGCAGGGATTGCAGCGCATGGGTAACGTCGATGTTGTTGATCCACGCCCCTTTTCCGTCCCGGAAACGAACCGGCTCGCGTCCGCACAAACCGGACAGTACCGGCTCACCGCCATGCCGGGCGAGCGCGGCGAAATCCCCGCTGCGGTATCGCAACAGCGGCAGGCAAAAATTGAAACCGCCGGTGAAGGTGATTTCGCCGCGCTCGCCTTCCGCAACCGGCTGCCCCTCCGAATCCAGAATCTCGACATACAACCGGTGTTGCAATAAAACGTGGCCGCCCGCAGCGGCGTCGAAAACGCCGACCGGCCCAACTTCGTTCATCGAATAAAGATCCAGCGCCGGACAGGCGAAGCGTTCTTCCAGAAGCCGCCGCAGCCCCGGCAGTAAGGTCATGCCGACGGAGAACAACGCGCGCGGGCGGGTGGTCAGCGGCAGGGTCAGCAGTTCGGCAAAGGAGATCGGATCTCCCGCGATGACTTCGGGCCGTAACGCATCGAGATAGCGCGCGCGGTCGTCCGGGTCTCGCCAGTCGTCCGGATGCAGGTTGATCTTCGCCAGCCCGGATTCGCCCATGACGGGGGTCACCGAGACGTAGGTGAAACATTTTTTCTGCATTCCAAGAAGAATCACGCCGACTTCTCCCTGCCCGTGGCGCAATTCAATGCCGAAGCGGCGCAACGCGCGTTTGTGGAACGCGAGATAGCGCCCCGCGACGAGCGGATGCGAGGGAATCCGTAGCGGGTGACCGGTCGTTCCGGTGGTCTGGAAGCAGATCAGGCGCTCGGCTGGCACCGGATCGGGGACGAAACGCGCGATATCCGCCGCCAGATCGGCGCGACAGGTCGTCGGGATGTCCTCGAAGCGGCGCGGCGCTGGCCCCATTTGCCGGAAATGCGGCACTTCTTCATACGTTCGCGCCACGAAGGCGTCGCGCCATCGAGGCGTGCCGCCGCACGGCCAGCCGATCTCCGCGTCCTGCGCCTCGCGCTCGAAGGCGCGAAGCGCCGCGACCTCTTCGGCCAGCAGGCGGTTGCCGCTGCGGTTACGGTAGATCGGCGCGGCGGGATGCTCGCGCAAAAACTTGAGCATTTCCCGGCCCGCCGGGCTGAGTGTGGGGAAATTCTCCCGCTCGAAATCCAGAATGCCCTTCATTCCCGCGTCCATTTGTCTGCCGACTCTTCCGCCTGTTTGCGTAGAAGCGCCTCGCGGATCGCCCGCGCCCGCGCCTGCGCTTCCCGGCTCGCCTGCACCAGTCTGCGACGCTCTGTTGCGCTCAGGGCCGAAAGCCTGTCCGTTGCCTGCGCTTCGGTTTCTCCCGCCGGACGAAAATCGAGTCGGGCGAGCGTCAGGCGGGCGAGCTCCTCGCGTCGCTCCGGGTCGTTCACGTATTTTTGCGCCGCTGCGGATTGGGCCAGTTCGCCAGCAGTATCCATCAGCAGGCGCAGTACCGCCTCCCGTTCCGGACACGCCTGCGCGAACCATTCGTCGGACAGGAGCCAGACGAGAATCATTGCAACCGACAGACGGTTGCGGGCGGCGGATTCCTGCTCATGAAAGGATTTCAGCGCATCGTGGGAAATCCGGTGACCAAGCCGGACGAAGAGATCATTGACCAGCGCAGGCACGAAGACCTCTCCACGTCTCCCAATACGAGGCTCGGCGAGGAAATCCGGCGGCGTGTCGGCCAGACGGCGCAGCAGTATTTCGAGAACGGGGCCGGGGCGGTTCATGTGTCGGAAGCGGGAGAATCCGGTTGGGAATAATGGCGTCGACTGAAGGCGCGGGCAAACGCGACGAGATCTTCGAGATCGGAGATCGGAAAAATTTCCCAGTGCTGTTCATCCCGTGCACGTTTCAACCACTCATCTTCTTCGATCCAGTCGGAAGAAATATTGAGCGCCATCGTGCCGCCCGCACCGGCAGTTGTCAGCGCCCGCGCGGAAATCTCCCAGCCATCGTTGCCGCGTTCGTCCCGGTCGAACATCGTCGTGATGCCGTCGTCGGAAATCATCAGGATATGGACGGGACGGGTGGGCGGCGATGCTCCGCAGAACGTTTCGCGCAGTCGGTGAATGGGAAAACAGGTCCAGCCGCCGTAAAACCCGGTCAGGATGCGCAGAATTTCCCGTTCGTCGCGGACGAAGCCCTGAGTGTGCATCACCTGTTTCTTTCCGCTCCACAAGGTTGCCTGCACGCGGGAACCGGCGCGCAGCGCGGAAAGGGCAATGATGGCGCCGGCCAGACTGAGATAGGAGACGTTGATCTGCGGATTGGGCATCGACCCGGAACTGTCGACGTACATGTCGAGATCCACCGGCTGACGTGCGACCGCATGGCCTTGTTCGCGCCCGTACAGGCGGCGTACCGTGGTGAGGCCCGGAATGACCCGTGGCGATTGCAACACAGTCTGCAACGCATCCAGTTCATCGAGAGGGTCGCCGATTTCCCAGGGCTCGAGCCCCTCCATTTGGGGTTCCGGCGATTCCGGCGCGCGTTGCGTCGGAAAAGGGACGAGATGGGGCAGCGCGCACTCCCGGTAATAGCGAACCGCAATTTCATGATCGTCGAGCCGGATTCCTGCGGCGCGCAGGATTTCTCCGTATTCGAAAGGCTCGCGTCGCTGTCCTCGCGCCTGTTCAGCCTGTTGTTCCGGCGGCGGCTGCGATTCTTCCTCCGACTCCATTCCGGTAATGGCGGGATCTTCGGACGGGTGGACGGCGGCTTCATCCGGTTCGATCTCGATGCCGCCCATCGGATCGGAGCCCGCTGCCGCTTTTACCGTGTCGAGCAGACGGATGAAAGGCGTTTTTTCCGCGCGTTCCGCGTCTTCGGCCAGATACGGCAACAGCAGGGCGGCAAAGCGTCCCGCGCCGGTCAGCCAGTCGTCGGCATAGACACGGATCAATCGCGCGCCGAGCCAGGCATCGCCTTCCATCCTCTCTTTCTTTTCACTACTCATCTTTTGGGTGTCGGCACGGTGAAGCAAATCCTTTTCTTCACTCGTTTTTCGGGCGCTGAGACTGCCCGCATCGAGCTTCCACAGGTTTTCGTAAATCCGCAGATAGAGATTCCAGACTCCGCTCTCCGATGTCCCGGAGGATTGCGCCAGACGCCGGTAAATGTCGGCCATGCGCAGCCCGGAGCGGCGTTGCAGGCGGTCATTGATGAGGAGATCGGTATAAAGATTGGCGACCATCGCCGTATGCGATTCGAGCGTCGGCAAGCCTCGGCGGATACGCGCGAGCAGGCGAAAGTGGTCGGTGGTGTTGCCGGGCGCCAGCACATGATGGCCCACTTCGTGCGCCAGAATTTCGACTGCGTAATCTTCCAGCCCATGTTCGGCAATGCTTTCGAGATCCACGACGATGCTCTGGTCGTGGAGGCGGATCATCGCAAAACTGCCCGTCAAACCATGCCTCGCCGCTTTGGCCCGGCTCGCGCAAAGGTGCGCATCGCGCAGCCGGGTGTATTTGCTCCATACCTCCAGTGCCAGGGGCCACGCCTGCTGCCAGCGTTCCGCCAGCGTTTTCAGTGTGGGGGAGCGAGTTGTCTCAGGCGCTTTTTTCATTGCAGCGGGAAAAGCCTGATCGTGAAGGAATAGGGAGAAGTCACCGCAACCGTGTGCGCGTTGCAGGCAATGCTCAACCCTTCGGCGGGAAGATCGAGTTCGATATTGCCGTGCGCAAGCATCAGGCGGTTGCCTTCGACCACCGGTGACCGATGCGCGGGGCTGGAAAATGGCGGTTGTTCATATTCCTCCCGGCTCGCCCGGTGCAGGACGGCTCCCCTGGCATCGACCATCAAGAGGCTGTAGCGATCACCGCTTTTGACCCAGAATCCGTCGGGATTGGCGCGTATCTCCGGCGGTTGGCGGAAGATGCCGCCAAATCCTGAAAAATCCCCGATTTTCTTCCCTTGCGCATTGCGTTGCGACGGCGCGTCGTCCTCCCCCCATTCGGGCAACCACCACGGATCGGCGGCAAGACGCGCATGCACCCGCGCCCAACTGCTTCCCGGCGCAGCGCCGACGGCGGCAAGCGCGAGCGGCTCCGGCAGCATGGAGGCCGCAACCAGCGCGCCGTCACGAAAATGCGCCGCGCCTGCGCGCCAGGCAAGCGCCTTTCCCAGCGCCAGCAGTTGGGGAACGGTTTCGGCATTCCCGGCAAGCGCCGACAGGCAACGGAGCCATTCATCGCCGCGCAGTTCCGGGGCGCTTCCCATGTACAGCGCCGCATTGCTCAACGCGCCCAGAACCTCGTCGGGCGCTTCGGCAATCCGCCGCGCGCACGCGGGAAACGATTCCCGCCAGACGCGCTCCACCAGGCGGCCCCGCGCCTGCGACCCAACCAGCCGCTGCGCAACCAGGGTCAGCGCGATGTCGTAAGCGGCCCCGGCAACCGCCGCAGCCCGTTCGGGAACCGCATCGGCGACTGCGGCCACGACACCGTCCACACCGGATTGCAAAAACGCGGCGAACGCCTCGGCGTCGAACCCCGGCGCGCGGCGCACGGCCTCGGCGGCGCGGGCGTTGAACTGCGCGCGTTCGGTGGCGAGGATGCGAGCAAAAGCGTCGGAAACCGGCATGATCGGATTGAACAAAACCTAGCGCGCGCGCAGCCAGTGCAGGTAGTTGGTATAACGTTGGTGCAGGTATTTCAGCTTTTGCAGATCGTCGTACAGCGGCCCGTAAAGTTTGCGCCCCTTGCCGAGCGCGCCCACCAGACGTTCGATCTTCGTGAGGCGCGCGCGCGTCTCGTGCTCGCTCACACCGTCGAGGCCGAGCGCAAATTCTGCGGCAAGCTCGCGCACCGGGTCGCTACGGTCGAGGTCGAGACGGTTGAATTCATCGCACGACAGATCGAACAGATGGCGCAGCCAGCTCAGGCGATCCGTGCGATAGCCCGCATTTTCCGGAATGTTGAAAAACGGCGCTTCGAGATCGGGCTGAAGCTTATCGTGCAAGACGAACGGCAGAATCTGACGCAAATCTTCCAGCGTCGCCTCGCCGTTGCCGCGAAAATAGGCAAGCGCCTTGGCAAACACGAGCAGGGTCATCAGATTGCGCACCGAAACCCCGTTTTTCGTCTGGCATCCCAGATCCTTCAACCGATCCCTGCCGTTATCCGCCGCGACGACCTGCCCCCAATCGACGCCGGAAAGCCGAACGGTATCCTTCGTCATGTATTCGAACTGCACCCCTGCGGTTTCACAAAACTCGAACTGGCCGCAGAAAAACGCCAACCGCCGTCGCACCGGGTCGGGAATGGTCACCGCCCGGATTTCCTCGCCGATCCGGTCGACTTCCGCTTCCGTGAAAATGATCTCGCGCGGCGCCACTTCTTCAGGCCGAACGTTTTCTTCGATGCGCAACAGCAACTCGTCGAGAAAACGCGGATTGAACGCCAGCGCCTGGACGATGACGTCGATCCGGTCGCGCAACGCCTCGATCACCTGATAAGTACCGCCGCCGCGATCATCGTTCGCAGTCAGGTACCAGGCGGATTCAGGGCATTCGTGGATATGGCCGAGCACTTCGGCGTAATTGTCGCCCATCACGGTCAGCAGCGCGCTCTGCGTCCGGGTCGGAATGCGGTTGTACTCATCGACGATTTTCACCCGCATCGACAACCAGGGACGCCAAGCGATGCGGATCGACTCCATATCCTGCGCATTGACCAGATCTGCGGGCAGGGGATTGCCCAGAAGATCGGCGATGGTCATCTGGGGATGCCCGTGCTGCATCGCGCGGCGCACCTCCCGAACCGGATAACCGGCCAGGATGCCCATCAGAATCGCGCTGGCCGTCTTGCCGCGTCCCGGGCCGCCGACGAACAGGCATTTTCTGCGCGTGGCGAAGGTCAGGAGCGGAAGCAGGATATAGCTCGAATAGCTTTGCGCCGACGGCAGCGTCAGGACTCGCTTGCTGCTGCCAAGGACGTAGGTTTGCGCCGGGGCGTCGTTGTATTCGATGTCGTAATGCGGGCTGATGACGGCGTTGTTGACGATCCAGAAATACGCCTGTCGCAGTTTTTCGTCGAGCGGCTGCGCGGCCTCCTCCGTCGCATCCTCCAGTTGAACCGGCCCCCGGTAAAGCTCGGCAACGTCGAACTGGCGCGGTTTCGCCGTCACGCCGGGATTGGTGGGCGCGTGTGAAACGCGCTTGAAGAGATCGGAAATTGCCATGAACGCTGTCTCGACAGATGCAGCAGCCGATTCTATAGCGATTCCCGAACATGGGTCGAACGCAGTTCTCGCCATTCATTCATGGCGGAGACGACCCGGAATTCCCAAGTTGGCATCACGTGCAAGCCAATTCGTCCAATTGGCGTTGATGCTCAAGCGGGGAATGAAGCGCAATTACTGTCCGGCGACCGGCACTTCATCCCACCGGGTCGTGTAGCGAGGAGAGCGGTGTTCCGACTTCATCACCCACCGAGGATGGCCCGATCCGGCGACCGCGAGGCGTAGCGTCCCTCGGCCAAAGGTGTGGTTTACATCGTCCAGCGCCTGCATGAGCCGTGTCGATCTGCCTGCATCCAGGGGAGCGTCATCGAAGAGGGAGGCTTGGCGATACGCTTTGGGCGTGATGTTCACGAGCATCACGCCGGCCTTCTTGTACGAGAACTCCGCCCTGAAAACTTCATTCAACCCTCGCAGGGCGGCTGCGGTCAGGGCGCGCGTGTCGTCAGTCGGCTCTGTCAGGGTCAGTGTCTGTACTCCGTTGTACTGCGGCTGTTCCCGGAAAGGGTTCGTCTGGATAAAGACGTGGACGGCAGCGGCAAGCCCATGCTGCGCCCGCAACCGAACGGCCACGCACGCGGCATGGTGCGCGACGGCTTCCCGCAGTTCCTCGATGGCGGTAATCGGCATGCCGAAACTGCGGGAGGAAAGAATCTGATGCTTTGGCGGTGCGACTTCATCCAGTTCCAGGCAGGAAATACCGCGTAATTCGGAGACTGTCCGCTCCAGTACGACACCGAACCGCGCACGGATGGCTTTGGGAGAAACGTTTCGCAGGTCGAGCACGGACTGGATGCCCATGCGGGCGAGTTGGACCTTCAGCTTCCGGCCTACGCCCCACACTTCCGAGACGGGAATCCTGCTCATCCAATCGAGCCGCTCCTGGCGTGCGAGCAGGTGCAGATCGCAGACTCCCTCGAAAACAGGCTGTTTCTTGGCCAGATGGTTTGCAAGTTTCGCCAGCGTTTTCGTGGGCCCCACCCCGACACAGACCGGCAATCCCGTCCACTGCGCAATGCGCGCCCGAATCTGCTGTCCCATCTTCCACGCGCCGCCGTACAGATGCGCGACGCGCTCGACGTGAAGAAAAGACTCGTCGATGCTGTAGACCTCGATTTCGGGCGAAAACTCACGGAGGATGGAGACGACACGCTGGCTCATGTTGCCATAGAGCGCGTAATTCGATGAAAAGACCCGGATGCCGTGTTGCCGGGCCAGGTTTCGCAACCGGAAATAGGGGATACCCATTTTCACGCCAAGCGCCTTGACTTCGTTGCTTCTGGAAACCACACAGCCATCGTTGTTCGAGAGCACGACCACGGGCGCATGTTCGAGGCTCGGCTGGAACGCCCGCTCACAGGAAACGAAGAAATTGTTGACGTCGACCAGTGCGAATTGCGGGGAGCAAGACACGTCATGCTCCTGGAAGGATACGGCGAACGACGCTCGTGACGACGCCCCAAACGACCAGTTCCATCCCCTCGTGGAAGACGATGGGCGAGAAGTCCGGATTTTCCGCATGCAGTTCGATACGCCTGTCTTTGCGGTATAGCCGCTTGATGGTGTATTGGTTGTCGACAACGGCCACCACGATGTCCCTGTGCCGTGGCGTCCGGGCGCGGTCGACGACCACCTTGTCGCCATCCAGTATTGCTGCACCGACCATCGAATCGCCTCGAACCGTAAATATGTACGAGGAAAGGGGGTTATTGACGAGGTATTGGTTCAAATCAAGACCTTCCTCGACACTATAGTCCCCTGCGGGCGATGGAAATCCCGCAGCGATGGTTGGCAGGAGTGGCACTTCACAGGGCGCAGCCACTTGCGCCAGCGGTTCGGGCAGGGAGGTAACGGCAGGGTTGATTTGGGTGGCGGCAGTCATTTCATTTTTTCCAATGACTTCCGTGCCTCGGCCAACGCGCCGGGCAGATCGTCGCAAACATTGTGCGCGCCAAGGCGATCAAAAAATCCGGAGCGTCTCAACAGCGAGCCAGGCTGTTCTCCCGGTGCGCAGAGAATCAGGCTGCGGTTTTCGAGCGACATCTGCCGGTGAATCGCCTCCAGTCCTTCCAGACCGGTGGTATCGAGTTGCAGCAGGTCCTGCAGGTCGAGCACCATCACCTGCGGGCGTGTTTCGTGCGGAGCGTGCAGGATGTCGAGTTTGTTGATGCTGCCGAAAAAGAGGATGCCGGAAATTTTCCACACGGCGACGCGTGCAATACCGTCGCGGCCAAAGAACGGCGACGATTCGGCGTCTTCACTGCCGGGCAGGGCTTGAAGCGGCAACGGCTCGATTTTTGTCAGTGCCGAGACGCGAAAAATGAAAAACAGCGTGGCGAGCACCATGCCCAGTTCGACCGCGAGAGTGAGGTCGAAGACGACAGTAATGAAAAAAGTGGTCAGCAGCAGAATGCGGTAGTTATAGGAGTAGCGCCTCAACTCCCGGAATTCGCGCCAATTGCCCATGTGTATGGAGACGAGGACGACAATGGCCGAGAGCACGGCAAGCGGAATGTGGCTGGCGAGCGGCGCGGCAACCAGCACGATTGCCAGCAGCGTTGCCGAATGCACGATCCCGGCCACCGGCGTGCGCGCGCCGCTTCTGGCATTGGTTGCAGTGCGCGCGATAGCGCCGGTTGCGGCGAAGCCGCCGAAGAACGGTGCCGCGATGTTGGCGAATCCCTGCGCGATGAGTTCCTGGTTCGGGTTGTGGCGATCGTTTATCATGCCGTCGGCAACGCGCGCCGACAAAAGCGATTCAATGCCGCCCAAGAGCGCGATGGTCAGCGCCGGGGAAATCAGCTTGCCGAGCGTTTCCAGCGACAGGGCGGGCACGACGAAAGCGGGAATTTGCTGCGGAATGCCGTTGAAGCGGCTGCCGATCGTCTCGACCGGCAGCCCCAGAAGAAACGTAAACAGCGTGCCCAGGACAAGCACGGCAAGCGGCCCCGGACAGCGGCGAAGCATCGGAATACGCGCCGAGACCCGGTTATAGAAAACGAGAAAGGCCAACGAAGCCAGTGAAAGCAGCAGCGTCGGCCAATGGACGGTATGGATGCTGTCGCCGAGCACGCGCAACTTGCCGAAGAATTCGGCAGGCATTTCCCCGGCAATTTGCAGGCCCAAAAAATCCTTGATTTGCGCCATGAAGATGACGACGGCGATGCCGTTGGTAAAGCCGATGACGACCGCCCTGGGGATGAAGCGAATCATCTGTCCCAGACGCATCAGCCCCATGACGAGTAGAATCAGTCCGGCAATAAAGGTGGCGATCAGCAGATTGTCCATGCCGTATTGCAGGACAATTGCGTAAATGATCGGGATGAAAGCGCCGGTAGGGCCGCCGATCTGCACCCGCGAGCCGCCGAATGCGGAGATGAAAAAACCGGCGATGATTGCCGTCCAGATGCCTGCCGACGGGGGACAGCCGGAAGCGATGGCAAACGCCAGTGCCAGCGGCAGCGCCAGCACGCCGACAGTGATACCGGCGCCCACGTCGCGGGCGAATATCGTCCGGTTGTAGCCGGAGAGGCATTCAAGAAGTTTGGGTTTGAAAGAAATCATCGGTGTACCCGCCAGTGTTTTTTATATCATGGCCTGTATGACTTTGGGAGTCCGGTTGGCGTTCAGTACGGGAGTTGGCGAATTCAGAATCTCGTGCAGGTT
>WRNU01000079.1 GCA_009776435.1 Betaproteobacteria bacterium
ACCTCACGGTCATTGGTCATGCCGGGGATCACGATAATCCGCTCCTTGAACACATCGAGCTTGGATACACTCTTTTTGCGGCACACAGCTACGACTTCGTAACCACGATCCAGCGCATGCTGCACCATATATCGTCCAAGCTTTCCGGACGCGCCGATAATACAAATCTTTTTCATATGCCCTTATCCTTGCAGGAAAAAACACGACATAATAATCCTGATATTCCTGGTGACGACGACCATTCAAAACTCGATTTTTTGAAGTGAACTGCCCAGCCTGATCCGAACACCGATTGAGTCACCCCGCCATCAATGGCAAGGATTGCGTTCGACCCGTGTTCAACCTTTGGGGGCCGGTCCACAAGAGGAGGGTTGTGCGGGGATGGAGGATTGGCTTTGGTTGAGCAAAAACACGACATACCCCCGAAAATAAGGATGAGACTCCAACCCCGGCGGCACGCGCCACTCCCCGCCTTGCAGCAAACCAACCCGAAATGGAATTTTCAAACGCCCAAGCCGCGACAGATAGGATTCGTAGCCGGGAATCACGCTGCGTCCCTGATAAATCTGCAACACCACCTCATCGACAACACCCGCCAGTGCGTCGAGTCCGGCAGGGTCGCCGTTGGCGCTCCAGTCCAGCAGGCCGGTGATGCTCAACTGGCAATCCGCCGGTAATCGCTGTCTCAGGTCCTTGAGGAAGGCCGCATAGTGCTGAAGATGTCGTGTGCGGGCGTCGAAGTCGATCTGTATGCCGACCACACGATTGCTCGCCTCCCGCCAGCGCGCGAGATCCCTCAGCACTTGCCGGTAGATGGCCGGTGTCCATTGCAACGTTTCCACGCGCACCACCATCCAGACTTCGGTGTCCTGCAAACGCGGAATACCGGGACGCTGGTCGATCAGGCGCGCCGGGTTGCCGGGGCGGACTTCGCGGGACAGTAAATACAGACGATTGGCGCACGCCAACACGGACGGTTGCGCACGAACGCCCGCCCACAGCCAGAAGGCATCGTAGTGGTGGGCGTCAACGGTATCGGCTTGCGCTGCCGGGAGTGCGGCGGCCAGCCAGAGCCATCCAAGCGTCAGCAATCGGAAGGGCAATCGCATCGGTACGTCATCTTTACCAATAATATCTGAGATTTTTCGCCCACTCGGATTTCGGATACTGCTTCTTCAACTGCGTGAACCAGGCTTTGCGTTGAGCGAGTTCTGCATCCTCGCCGCCGCAGTTGTTACTATTATGCCGCCTGAAGCAATGCACGGCGCGGAACAGCGCGTATGCCTTGTCTTCGGGCGGAGCATTGGGATCGGCAATCACGCCACGGTACACCGTCAGCCGCGAATAAGGTTTGCCCGGGAACAGGCTGAGACTGTCTTTCCTTCCTGCTTTCTCGGCAGTGTCGAGCATAAATCCGTCTCCGTTTTTCAGCCGGATGAATTCAGCGATACACATTTTCGCGCGGGCATTGTTGGCATTTCTGGCAAGCGTCGCCGCGATGTCCTTCAACGTGGGGCAGTCGTAGCCTTCTTCCTCCTTTTCGACTGGTGCCAGGAATACGCCCAGTGGCTGACGCCAAGATGTGTTGTCAAAGGAATAGGAATAGGGGTTCAAAAACGGGGTGAACCTGAAGAGGTCTATGGCGTTGGGCGTCGTATCGACATCAGCAGGTATCAATGCCATGTCACGCAGAAAGTCGGCGTAGAAACCACGCGTCAGATTCTTGTACAGCAGGACGAAGATTGCCGTTTCCCGTTCGATGGCCGAAACGCTGGCGTCCTGCGCCTGCTTGCGGAGCAATGGCGCGTCGGCGTAATAACTCAATGCAATGCTGCGAAGTTCCTGGTTACGTATCGGCGAATCCGCCTCAAAAATACGCGCCACCTGTCTGCTGTTTTGATCGATCGATGCAATGGCCAGTTCCAGCGCAGATCGCTGGAATGGCTGGTTCGCCCCCGTCAGCATGTTGATATAGTGTTTGCGCGCCTGCTCATCCTGCTTGCCCTGCATGGCCAGACCGCGCAACATTTGGCGGCTGAATTGCAGGTAGCTGAATTTGGCCTGCCCGGTCTCCTCCGAAATCAAAGTCAGTACGCTGGCGGGTTTGCGCTCCACGTAGAGGGCATGCGTCGCCAACAAAAAATCGAATAAGGCTTTTTGTTTGGCGAAGTGCGGGCGTTGAGCCAGCAAATCCTCTCGTGTGANGGGTTGGGGATAGTTTTTCGCATCCACGCCTGGCGGCGCCTGACGCATNCGATACAGATCGATTACGGTNAGCAGGATCGGATCGGTGGTATTCACACGCAGCGTCGGTGNCAAGNCGTTGCCGTCAGAGAATGCTCCNAACGGCAATTTGTCACCGATCTCCTGCGCCAGTTCGCCGTCATCCACATTGCGCATGTCGCGATTCTGTAAAATGGCATGAGCATAGTCTGCGGCCAGCCTGTCGAAATCTCCGGATCGCCATGTCACGCGCCGTTTCAAACCCCGTGCGGAATTCGTGTACAAGCCTTTGGGGTAAGCTGAGATGTAGGCATCCAGCGCCTTGTTTGCAGCGGCCACATCTGTTGGATCGGCACGCTTCAGGTAGCCGTACTCGTCCAGGGAACCTCTCTGTACCACCCGCACAGCGATACGCGCCACCAGATAGCTTGCAGTTTCGCGTACCCAAGCGGAGTCGGCCTTGGTGAGTGCAGTGAAACCGGACACCGCCTGCTCATAGTCTTCACGGTGAAACGCGGCTGCCGCTATCAGGTAACGCAAGTACGCAATGCCGATTTTGGAGCGAATCTGGCTTTCGACTGCCGTAAACCGGGCGGGATCCACCTGGCCGGGTTCGCGGTAATTGCCCACGAGAGCAGGTGAACATCCAGTAATCTGCTGGTGCAATTGGATCAGAGAATCGCGCTCGGACGATGGCAAGCCGGTTTCGCCTTTGATGCCGGTGTTGAAGGCGTCTACGGCTGATTGGACGGCGCAATAGTTGCCCTCATGGGAAATTTGCTCGGGGCTTGTGGGAGGCGGAAACAGCGTATTCCGAAATTCATCAAAACCGAACTGAGGCGAGTTTTCGCTGTCGGCTTTCGCCTCCGGAAGCACCCCATGCAGATCCGACATCAACAGCATCAGGTTGACGCGCGTGTCATTGCCTGGCGACAGCATGGCCATCGAAACGGCAGATCGATAACAATCCGTTGCCGAGGCGTAACCCCGATCGATGGTGCTATAGCTGGTTCCAACAATATCGCCGCAACCATCGCCACCGCAAGCATGCGCCGATCGATACCAGATCAGGCAAGCCGGAATCAACAGGAGCAGCAGAAATTTCAGGGAGCGGATATGGGTTCTCATGAGTTGTCTGATTCGGCATCCTTGTCCCTGGTGCGCAGCAGATTCAACACCATGCCTGCCATCAGGAGCACACAGAGGATCAGCACACCCCATAGGATGACTTTGTTTCTGTCGTATCCCGTTTGCGTTTGCGTTTGTGTTTGCGTTTGCGGTGCCGTTTCCGTTTGCAATGCCGTTGTCACTGCCAGCTCCTGTGCCGCCACAGAGCGAAGGTCAATTTCCTGGATACGCGCACCGACCAATTCACCGCTTGCCCGCGCACGAGACGGATCGCCGGGGATCAAGGTCGACAGAGGCAAATCCGCCGCCTGTGCTTGCGCCCGGCCAACGGCGAGCCGATAGGGAGGACTGCCGCGAGCCAGAAAAGTAAGCTCCTGGCTCCTGAGCGCAAGCTCGATCCGTGGCGCCGTATTCCCGAAACCGCTTCCGCGCCGATCCACCCGAATGCGCAGTTGGTTGACGGAAATCTCCGCCAGTGCAAGCTCATTCACCACACGATCACCCTGAGCGCCGGGCAGCCGATAGACAACGCCACTGGCAAGCGTTCGCCAATACGTCTGTTCAGCGGATGGCGATGGCGGGGTTCTCCGTCTATTGGATCTGCCCTCCTTTCCCCTTATCACATCGCGCAGACGTATCCTGTCGCGCCGGTTTTCCTGAACGGGAGCGTTCTCCAGCACGTCGTCCGGAACGGGCTGAAAATCCCGTCCGTAGACGATGAGAGGAATCAGGGTATTGGTTTCGTCCAAAACGATCCGGATTTTCCAGAGGGGCAAACTCACGGGAAGATGCCAAATGTACTCGGTCTCATCCCCTGGGACGGCCTCTCCACCCAGAGGGCGGGTCCATGCCAAAGGGATGGACCCGACACTGGTCACGGAACCGGAAAGTTGCGCGCTTCGCAGATTGACAACGCCCTCCGGGTCATCGAAGAGCAGGCGCAGGTAGCGTGATTGCCTCCCGCCCAGATCGAATTCCCGCTGGCGGATGGCCTGCCCGTCGAAACTCAGGTTGACGAGTTGCCCCTCTCCAAACCGGAACCATTTTTCGAGATCGTCGCTGGCCTCCAGCCTGATCCGAAAAAAGCCTTCCTTGTTGTTGTCCCCCCAATCGAGAATCAGACGTTGCAGCGGAAAATTCACCATGCCCGCGTCCAACAACCATCCACGCAGCACCTTGCGCGCCGGACGTGGCGGTGTCGTCCTCGTGGTGGCTTCGGCCTTGATCTCCACGTCGCCATTGGCATTGCGGCTGACCCGAAGCCCGCTGTCCAAAGACACCCCGGATTCCGCCTCCTCGTCGTCGTAAAGCGGAAAAATCCGCGCGGTCACGACGCGCCGATCCGTGGTAGCGCCTGCCGTGGCACTGGTCAGCGCAAAAGGCAAGGATTCGCCCTCGGCATTGAATACCCGCAAATCGCGCAGATCCGGGTAAGCCGCCCCCATTCTCACCGAGGCCGGGATGCTTGCCTGATACCAGGTTGCCCTGGTATCGGTCTCGATCAATGCCTGATAGCCATATTCGGCAATATTCTCTGCCCCATTGGCTACGCCGACAACGAAGAGCAACGGGACAACAAAAAATCTCGGAGTCAGTCTCATGCGTTCTTACCTTCTGCCCTGGGCGAATCGACCCTTGGCGGCAACGGGGCAAAATATCCGACGATCAACAACAGCGCGCCGACACCGATGAACGAGATAGCGCGCGAGATGCTCCCGCTGTTGCCCAGATCGATCCAAAAGAGTTTCACCACCACGATGCCCGACAGGACGGCCCCTGCCACCCAGATGTTGCGATACTTCCGGATGCTGCCGCCGATCATCAACGTGAACGCAAACAGCGTCCACACGATAGACCATCCGGCTTGAGCGCCCATTGAATTCATCATCTCGTCGAGGTTGAACCCGATGCGGCCATCGCTAAAGGCATGGGCCGCACGGCTGACCGCCTGTGTGAGCAGGACGAAGAGGGAGACCAACGCCACGATGTTGATGTTGCGCTTCACCAGGACCGGAGCCATGCTGTAATTTGGTAAATGGAACCGGCTCCAGCGCACGCAGCCCAACAATACGATCAACATGCCGAGTTCGAGCGGGTTGACCAAAGGCAGGTAGGGCAAGGGTGGGGGAGATCCAGTGGACATCAGGTTTGCAAGCCAGAACCAGCCCAGCATCGCAAGCATCACGGGGCATGCGGCGAGGAACCGATACTGCCGCGAGAATGCTCCGAGCGGCCAGAACCGCGGCCGCTCGCTTGCCATCAGCCAGACATAAAGGCTCGAGGCCAGTGCAAAACCCAGCCAGCGCCAGGCGCTACGCAAGGCGATTTCGGGATCCGCAGTATCCAGAACGAAGGATTGGACAACGTAACTCGTCGCCAGAGTCAGGAAAAAGACCAGCAACCAGGCTCCCAGCACATGCGCAACCTTCTGGAATTCCGTGGATAGCGTCCTGGACAGGAACCATAACGCCACGAAATGCATCGTGAAATAGGCAACCCACTGCGTCGTGGAAAGCAGGCTTGCGTCAAAGCCGGTTCTTGCCAGCGCCAGACCCGAGGCTTCCACGAGCAACAGGCAGAACAGCGCGAGTAGCCGCCACTGAGCCAGACGCGACACGATCAGCCACGCGACGGCGGTCAGTACGATCACGGATAAATAAAGGACTTCCCTGCCGTCTTCCATATTGGGGAAAAATCCCGAACCCAGATAAAACTCGACCCGTTCAACGGCGCACCAGATCCACCAGCACACGCCCCAGATCAACAAAATGTTCGACCAGGCAGCGACATCGCTGAAATCGAACGGTTTTGAACCTTGAATCGTGTTCTCACGGGAATCCGACGCCATCAGGCGTTGCGCGACATGATTCAGACGCCACGCGCCGATGAATGCCGCCAGCGCAATCACCGCAGGAATCCATCCATTCGGCTGTACGAATTCGGCTTGCATGTTGGTCAGAAACGCGACCCCTGCAACCAACTCCAGCATCAACCCGAAAAAGAGCAAGATCGGCAGGTTTCGCCACAAGCCCAGACACACGAGCAGGACTCCGACCCCCGCCCAGGCCGCGCCGACGAAGTTCCAGTCGAGGACGAACGCGAAAGTCAGGATGAAGAAGATCAGACTGAGCGACATGGCGGCCCTGTTCATTCTCGCGCTCATGAGGGATACGGATTCCCCCTTCCCTGCCTGATCTCTACTGAAAGCGAAGAACACGTTGACGATCAACGCAATACCGAGCAGGAACGCAATGAACGCGCCCAACCGTCCGGCACTGAGCACAGTTTCTTCCCCGCCAAGGCTGATTCCTTGCGCGAACAATAAGGCCGCGAACATCTGAATAACGAATGCGCAGGCGATAAAAGTCCTCGAACCCAGCTTTGATCCCAGAAAAATCGTCGCCGTGCTTGCCAGCGCCCAGGCGATTACCGTATTTTCACGCCCGAAACACAAGGGCGCGATCAGGTACAGGAAAAACAGTCCGGCAACCTCGAGGACGGGGAGCGCCTGTTTCGATTCATCCTTTGCCTGGCGCAGGCAGTAACGACAGAAAAACCAGGCCAGGCCGAGCATCGCAGATGCCAGCGCGAGCATCGCAAATCCTGGCTGCGGCCCCACGAGCATAGTGCCTTCCCCGAATCCGAGTCCTTCGCCAAATTCGAGTCCAGACACGAACAGTAAGGCCGCAAACGTCTGGATGGCAAACACACAGGCGATAAAAGTCCTCGAACCCAGCTTTGACCCCAGATGAACCGTTGCCATGCCTGCCAGCGCCCAGGCGATCACCGTATATTCACGCCCGAAACACAAGGGCGCGATCAGGAAGAGGAAAAACAGCCCGGCAACCTCGAAGACGGGGAGCGCCCGTTTCGATTCACCCTCTGCATGACGCAGGCAGTAACGACAGAAAAACCAGGCCAGACTGAGCATCGCAGATGCCAGCGCGAGCATCGCAAATCCCAGCGGTGGCCCATCGAGCAAAATACCTTCCCCAAATCCGAGTCCTTTCTTCCCAAATTCGAGTCCCGACACGAACAGTAAGGCCGCGAACGTCTGGATGGCAAACGCGCAAGCGATAAAAGCCCTCGAACCCAGCTTTGACCCCGGATAAACCGTCGCCATGCCTGCCAGCGCCCAGGCGATCACCGTGTATTCCCGTCCGAAGCACAAGGGTGCGATCAGGTACAGGAAAAACAGCCCGACAGCCTCGAGGACGGAGAGCCTCCGTTTCGATTCATCCTGTTCCCGACGCAGGCAGTAACGAAAGAAAAGCCAGGCCAGACCGAGCGCAGCAGCGCCCAGCGGCGGCCCATCGAGCAGAATATCTCCCCCAAATCCGAGTCCTTCCCCGAATCCGAGTCCTGACACGAACAAATAGGCCGCAAACGTCTGAACAGCGAATGCAGAGGCAACAAAAACCCTTGAACCCAGTCGTGACGACCCCAGAAAAACCGTCGCCATGCCTGCCAGCGCCCAGGCGATCACCGTGTATTCCCGTCCGAAGCACAAGGGCGCGATCAGGTACAGGAAAAACAGCCCGACAACCGCGAAGACGGGGAGCATCGGTTTCGATTCATCCTTTGCGCGGCGCAGGGTGTGATAACAGAAAAGCCAGGCCAGGCCGAGCAGTGCGGCGCCCAGCGGCGACCCGTCGATCAACGGCACGCCCTCCCCTGCGTTCACCCCGTTGAGATACACCAGCGAGGCCAGCGCGAGCAGGGACTGAGAAAAGAATTTCGCCAGTTTCCGCCCCTGAACATGCGCTACCCAGTAGATCCCCGCAGCTTCCAATGCCCAAGCTGCGGATGTCCAAAGCTGCGCCCCGAACGCAAGCGGGATTGCCAGAGTGCCGAACACAACGCCCAGGGCGAGGCACACTTCCATCATCAGGCTGAGCGCCTTGCGTCCCCGCAAGAGGTACGTCAGGGCGATATAGAACAGCCCGAGCGCCAGCGCGGAGTACGCCGCGCCGAATTCAAAATGAGAGACGATCGCGCATTGCAGACTGAACCCGATGAGCGGAGGGCCGAACACCAGCGTCCCGTCGATGTAATCCGTACTCACCGACGAACGACCGGAGAGCACGAACTCCTTGTTGTCCCTGGGAAGAGAAATGAGTTTGCGGCGCGCGAACAGCATGCCGATCAACACGAACATCAGGAAAAAGAGCGCCAGGAAAGGTTCTGTCGAGGCGAATTTCGCTTCCGTGTAGCCGCTGTCGCGCAGCCCCCAGGCCATGCCGATCGAGAACGTCCCGAAGAAACCGATCAGGTTCAGCGGACGCCACGCCTTGAACCATGCGACCAGGGCAATGCCGGTATTGAGCAGGGCGAAGTAACTGAACAGCACCACATGATCCCCGCTGCCGGAAGAGGCCAGGATGGGAGCGGCAAACGCGCCCAGGGCGGCGGCGCAGGCCAGCGCCATCGAATCCTGCAAGATCGCCAGGAGAACGGCGGCAACCGTTACCAGCACCATCAGCACGAATGCCCAACCTGGAGACAACAAGGCAGGCTCAGCCAGACGTAGCGCGGCAAAACTGGTCAGATACAGCACGCCGATTCCCCCGCCCTGCAACAGCAATCCATACATGGGTTTTTTGAGGCGCAGCTTCCAGCCGAACGCCAACAGCACGAATGCCGCAGCGGCCACACTGATATAGCGGAGTTCCATCGGAATCGTGTAGTACTCGGAAGTCAGGCGCAGCAGGAAGGCCAACCCCAGGAACAGAATGACCAGGCCGACGCGCACCACCGTGTTCCCTCCAAACAACCAGCCTTTCGCGGCCTGAAAAAGCCGTTCGGCCAGACCTGGCGTGGGAGGCACAACGGGGCGTGGCCGTTCCTGAAAGGTCTGGAAGGGGCGTGAAGCCCCCGACGAAGCACGAGGCGTTCTGCCCCCCTTTTGTTCATCTCCATCCAGTCTGACGCTTGCAGCAGGAGCAGGCGTCACCGCAGGAGCAGGCGTCACATCCGGCAGGGGCGCTTGCTCAACGGCAGGCGTGTCGTCCCTGATTAGGGGAGGCGGCGCCTCGGGCAGGGGCGGCTCTTCCACGGGGTGAATATCGGGGATGATGTGGTCGGTCTGTCCACAGACCGGCTCCAACAACAGGGGGAGATCCTCAACGTGCTCGACGGGAGTCTCAGATAAACCGGGCGGGCGATCCGAAGAGCCTGACGCAATCGGGAAGGGTCTCGACACAGGGATATTCGACAAATCGGGCGGACGATCCAAAGCTCTGACATCCGGTCTGGCCTGCGTTTCCCGAACCGCCACCGGCGTGGGTTCCCTGCGCTCTGAAACCGGCATGGGTTCCCTGTGTTCTGAAACCGGCTTGGGTTCCCCGCGCTCTGAATCCGCAATACGCGCCATCTGCGCCAGATCGTTCTCTAGTCGACTGACCCTGGAACTGAGGGACAGATCCAGCTCTTTCTCCAGTCGACTGACCCTGGATCTGACAGTTAGAAGCAATATCCAGGGAAGTATGAAAAAAAAGAAAACAAGCAAAAATAACAAAAATCCCATTGGCGTTCTCTGTCAATTAAACACAGGCCTCGCGCAAACTCATTCAATTATGGCGGAGTCAAGCGAAACAAAACCTTCAGTTGAAGGCTCCAAAAACTGCATCGAGTAATCCCCTGCCTTCAGCAGGGGTGATTCAAAAAAACGAACCTGAAACTGCGGCAGGAATTATAGCTTGAGCCACCGACAAAACCCGAGGTTATCGGAAAAATGAATCGTGTAACGTAACACATATCGTCCCATAAGGAATCTCTGCATAACGCTGCATCCACCGCTTGTCATCCTGTGCAAAGTCGCAGGATCCATGCGGTGGGTGGATTGCAGCGACTTCGCTTCGCTACGCGCTGCAATGACAGAGGGGATTGTGCAGGAGTTCCCTAAAACGCCTCCGCACGCGCCCTGTTCCACGCATCCCGGTAGAAGGGATGAACGTCCGTCCCGGCCAGCAGTTCGCCTGACGACAGGAACTCGTAACGTTGCGCGTAGGTTTGCACTTCCACTTCGCTCACGCGGACGAGCAAATGTTCCGGACGAATATCGGCGGGATGTGCAAGACCCGCAGCGGCGAGCATCTCGGACAGACTGAGCAGGGTGTTGCGGTGAAAGCGGTAGACCCGCTCCGTTTTGTTGACGACATCCAACGCCTTCTGGCGCTCCTCATCCTGCGTGGCGACTCCGGTCGGGCATTTGTTGTTCTGGCAACTCATGGACTGGACGCAGCCGATGGCGAACAGGAAACCCCGCGCGGAATTTGTCCAGTCCGCCCCCAGGGCCAATGCGCGCGCGATATCGAACGCCGAGATGATTTTTCCGGTCGCCCCGATCCGGACATGCTCGCGCAAACCCGCGCCGACCAGCGTGTTGTGCACCAGCAGCAGACCTTCCCGCAAGGGCATGCCGATGTGATTGGCAAATTCCACCGGAGCCGCGCCCGTCCCGCCTTCGGAACCATCCACGATGATGAAATCGGGATAAATGCCGGTTTTCAGCATGGCCTTGACGATGGCCATGAATTCGGAAGGGCGACCGACGCAGAGTTTGAAGCCGACGGGTTTGCCTTGTGACAACTCACGCAATTTCTGGATGAATTCCACCAATTGCAGCGGCGTATTAAACGCCGAATGCGCTGAAGGCGATATGCAATCCTGCCCCATCGGTATGCCCCGAACTTCGGCGACGAGCGGGGTGATTTTTTCTTTGGGCAGAATACCGCCATGACCTGGTTTCGCGCCCTGGTTCAATTTTATTTCGATCATCTTGACGATTGGCAAGGCTGACTTTTCCGCGAAACGGGCAGGGTCGAAATTTCCTTTTTCGTCGCGGCAACCGAAATATCCGCTCCCCAATTCCCAGACCAGATCACCCTTTTGTTCAATATGGTAGGGGCTGATACTGCCTTCCCCGGTATCGTGATAAAAATTGCCGCGCAACGCCCCGGCATTCAGGGCGCGAATCGCGTTGGCGCTCAAGCTGCCGAAGCTCATGGCCGAGATGTTGAAAATCGACGCGGAATAAGGACGCGTGCACTGAACATTCCCGATGTCGATACGGAAGGTTTCCGGGGCATTGCGGGGAACGGGCACAATGGAATGGCTGAGAAATTCATGGCCTGTGGCGTAGACGTCGCGGATGCTGCCAAACGATTGCTCGGAAGGAAGGTTTTTGGCTCGCTGATACACGATACTGCGCTGCGCGCGCGAAAAAGGCACCGACTCCTCATCCGACTCCAGCAGGTATTGCCGTATCTCCGGACGCACGAGTTCGATCAGGTAGCGAAAATGCCCGATGACCGGGTAGTTCCGCAAAATACTGTGCTTTCGTTGCAGCACATCGTAGAACCCGACGAGGCTAAAAAATACCGCCCAGATGAAAAAAGTGAGTTGGAGATTTTTCGATAGAAAAAAATAATCATCCATGATCCTCCAGGAGAATATCCTGGTAATCACGAAAAACACGACATAAGCCATGACCAGCCACCACACGGAAAAACGCATGGCTTTTGATCGACTGCTCGCGGAAAGCCTGGTCATGACACGTCCCTCCCCGGCTCAAAGACCGAACTCACGACCTTTTGATTATATTCTTTCGCCTTGGTTTTGGAATGTGTGGGTTCATCGGTCGAGGCTCAGGCAACGGCTGGATGACGCTACCGTCCGAACCGCGCTAGAATTGCGCCGCAATGAGTGCCGAACGTCCTGCTTCCTTTTCTCCATCAGCCCCCTACGGTTCGCCGCAAAATCCCTGGCGGCGTCCCGACGGCAGCGTAATTTCATGTACCGAAAAACTGAAAGTGATGCAGGAAAACATGGAAGAACTGCGTCAGTACGCGCTGGATGCGCTGGAAGACGCGGTGTTGATGGGCTGTGACGAAACCCAGGTGAAGGAAGCCTTCCAGGCCGCCATTGCAGCACTGAATTCCGGTTACGCGCCTGCCGAAGGCCCCGAACCCGCGCCCCTTCCTCCAAAGGAGGAGGATGTCTAGGGAACCTCTGCACAACCCCTTCTGTCATTGCAGCGCGTAGGTTGGGGTTCGCTACGCTCACCCCAACCTACAGTGCTGCGTCGGTGATGGTCAAGTCGTAGGGGCGCGATTTATCGCGCCCAAATTGCGGCGCTCGTGCTCATTGGGCGCGATAAATCGCGCCCCTAC
>WRNU01000080.1 GCA_009776435.1 Betaproteobacteria bacterium
CGTTTGATTTCATAAACGAAATCGTTGGCGACCAGTTCCCGGCTGTCCAGGTGGGCGAAATCCATCGGACTCCGAATACCGGCCAGATCGGCCTCGGAGAGTTCAAAATAGCGCGGCTTTCCTTGCTCGTCGCGGGCAAAAGCCGGGTGAGGCTGATAGCGCACGCCGGGGCGGATGCTGATTTCAATCTCGCTGCGCGCCACCTTTGCCGGATTGGAGGCATCGCGCAATTCGCGCCCGTCGGCGGCGAAATAACGCACCGTCGGCATACCCGCCGCCACGGCGGGTTCCAGGACATAGGGCCGCTTCAGATAGTGATACTGCAAGGGCGGCTCGACGATCTGGTAGAGAAAGGTGGCCTCGTCCTCGGCAAACGACTGCGCCGGATCGAGGCGTCGCGGTCGTTCCATGAACGCGGTATACAGGATGTTCTGCCCGCTCTCATCGGTGGGATAGGGATCATTGGGTACGGGGCCGCAGGCGGCGAAAAGCAGGCAACACAAGAGCGCATACACGGCATGGCGTGTATGGACGAAAGCAGTGGGAAAAAAACGAAAGGCTCTGGTCGGCACGGGCGTCATTCTGGCAGGTTTTTACCAAACCGTGAGCGGGTGGATACTGAATAAATGAACGAAGCGGTCAGCCAGCCTCTTCGAGGAAGGCTCCGCCCTTGCGTAACATACAAAAACGCGCTGGATTGTTTACAATGGCGCCCCGACCAAAAACATGGCGCTTGCTTTTGGCATATCAACTGTTCGCCGTCGTTCATCAGGGGAGCTTCATGTCAAAATTTTTTCCCGTCGTACCCGCATATCAATCATTTTACTCGTTATCTTTGGAGCGATTTTTGTTCTTGCCCCGACCGTGATATCTTTTACAAAAGACTATTTCAAGGAAGCTGCGAAAGACTACTCAAAAGAAATCAAGGAATTCGTCAAAGATCACTTAAAAGATGCCGGTACAGATTATTTGAAAGATGTTGCCCAGGACTGCATAAAAGAGGATACCTGAAAGTGTATCAAAGACATTGCCAGGGACTATTTGGATGACGCCACTAAAGACGACCTGAAAGACGCTGCCAAGGACTATATAAAAGAGAAAATAAATCCCTTTCCCGAAGTAAATGACAGCACTGTTGATCTCGATGTTCCAAATTCTGCAACCTAACGTGGTACATGCATTCTTTCAGTGGAGGGCCGACCACATAGGGGGTGAGAATGACGTAGGGGCGCGATTTATCGCGCCCAATGAACACGATCGCCACAGTTTGGGCGCGATAAATCGCGCCCCTACGAGACCCCTCGTGACCATCTCTCCGCCACGGGTACGCTCGGGCTACACAGCAGGTTGTCTGGCGCATCTGCTTATCCGGGCACAAACGGCTTGGGCTGCCGGAAGCGTGGGAGCAAGGATTTTATGAACCTCCCTGCCGAGTGCAGCGCACGTGGAGCACGCAACGCCGTACCGCTTCGACCCGGATGTCCCGCCGGGCCGGGTCCTGGCGGTGCGAGGGCGCTGATTTTCCAGCAACGCCGGAACCCTTCAGCGCGAGTACGAACGCGCGATGCCCGCCTGTCGCGCGGCGCCGATCCCTTCGCCCAACCTCACGCCACATTCATACCGCCATGCACGGCAGGGCCGACGCGCGACAGGTGTTCCATATAGCAACACCTGTAAGTGTTCGGGATCATTTTTGGTTATAATCGTCGCCCAAGCCACGAGGAGTTATCGACCAATGGGTTTTCTTGCCGGCAAACGTATTCTGATCACTGGGTTATTGAGCAATCGATCAATCTCCTTTGGTATCGCTAAATCCATGCACCGCGAAGGTGCGCAGTTGGCGTTCACATACCAGAATGACCGGTTTCATGATCGGGTCGAAAAAATGGCTGCCGAGTTCGGCAGTTCGTTGCTTTTTCCGCTCGATGTCCAGGATGACGCCCAGATCGAGGGACTGTTTTCCAGCCTTGGCGAACAATGGGACGGACTCGACGGCGTCGTCCACTCGATTGCCTACGCGCCGGGCGAGGCGCTCGAAGGCGACTTTCTCGAAGGTTTTTCGCACGAGGCGTTCCGTACCGCGCTCGAAGTCAGCGCCTATTCTTTCCCCGCGCTGGCCAAGGCTGCCCGACCGTTGATGAAAGGCCGCAACGGCAGCCTGCTCACCATGACCTATCTGGGCGCGGTGCGTACCATGCCCAACTACAACCTGATGGGGCTGGCAAAGGCCAGTCTCGAAGCCTCGGTACGCTATCTCGCGTCCTGCCTCGGCCCCGAGGGAACCCGTGTCAACGCCATTTCCGCCGGACCGATCAAAACCCTGGCGGCCTCAGGCATCGGCAGCTTCAACAAGCTCCTCGCATTCAACGCGCACAATGCGCCACTGCGACGCAACGTCACCATCGACGAAATCGGCAACACCTCCGCGTTCATGTGCTCCGATCTGGCAAGCGGCATCACCGGCGAAATTCTTTACGTCGACGCGGGTTTCAACACCACGGCGCTCGGTAACGCCCAGCCATTCTGATTCGCGCCTTTCGACGGGGTACGGTCGCATACACTCGGAATCGGTAGTAGTTCCGGGTTTTCTGTCGTCTACGGATGGAAAATGCAGCTTGTATCGCATAGTGATCGTCAAGATAATCAATGCGCAGGCCAGAACCTGGATCAACGATTCGCCGCGCACATGATTACCGCATCCAGGCAGCCGGAGTCCTCCATGGTTTTTGAAAAATTGTTCATGCTCATGGCCGAAAAAAAAGCCTCGGACATTTTTGTGACGGCCGGCGCCCCGATTCACCTCAAGATCGAGGGAGTCTCCCTTCCGATCAACCAACAGATCATGGAACCGGCCATGATCAAGAAAATGCTCTACGAGATGATGAGTCCCGAGCAGGTGGATCGCTTCGAGCGCGAGCGGGAAATCAATATCTCCTTCGGACGGCAGGATCTGGGGAACTTTCGCATCAATGCGTTCTGGCAGCGCGGCTCGGTCGCCATCGTGGTGCGTTACATCCAGGGCAACATCCCGTCCATCGACACCCTGATGCTGCCTTCCATCCTCAACGATCTGGCGATGGAAAAACGCGGTCTGGTCCTGGCGGCAGGCGCCACCGGCTCCGGCAAATCAACCTCGCTGGCCGCGATGATCGACTATCGCCTCCGCAACAGCACCGGCCACATCCTCACGGTCGAAGACCCGATTGAATTTCTTTTCCGCCACAACAAATCCATCGTCAACCAGCGCGAAATCGGCATCGACACCCATAGCTGGCACAACGCGCTACGTAACGCCATGCGACAGGCGCCGGACTGTATCCTGATCGGGGAAATCCGCGACCGCGAAACCATGCAGGCGGCCATTGCCTACTCACAGACCGGCCACCTTTGCCTCGCCACCCTGCACGCCAACAACGCCTATCACGCCCTGAACCGAATCGTGAACTTCTTCCCGCTCGAAAACCGGGAACTGCTTTTCCTCGATCTTTCCATCGCGTTGCGCGCCATCATCTCGCAACGCCTGGCCACCAAACCCGACGGGCAACGCATCCCGGCAGTGGAAATCCTGCTGAACACTCGCCACATCGCCGACCTGATCCAGACGGGCGCGCTCACCAGCATCAAGGAAGCGATGGAACAAAGCATCGCTCCCGGCTCACAGACCTTCGAGCAAGACCTGTACCGTCTTTACTACGAAGAGAAAATCACCCTCGAAGAAGCCCTGAGCAACGCCGATTCGCCCACCAACCTGCACTGGCTCATCAATAATGGCATGGAGATGCTTCGGCAGGATAAAACCCTTGACGATGGCGCCGCCGACGCCCTCACCATTCCCGATCTGGGCCAAACCCACCCGAACGCTTCCTTCGGAACATTCCAGTTCGACAAGAGCTGAACGGAACCGGGCAGCAAACGCAACTACGCCACTTTTTCCGAAACGATATGCGAAAGTTATCTGTTCGAGTCCAACAAAAAACCGGCGTAGATAGCAGCCGTCTTTTCCACGATCAGCCATTCCGGTTCCGAGAACTAGTGCATACCTCAATCCACCCATTTATAAGTAGTTTCCGCTGCCCGTGGCCTCCAACATATACATTGGTCACGCTTTTTGTTCTTATGGAATCGTAATTATTCTCATCTTGAGGGCTTCGCAAGAGAGCCACAAAAAACCTTCAAAATCCGTTTTTCGTGGCCACAGGTATTGAAACATACAGGGCAGTTTTTTTGGAAACAGGAGTTTTCGGGGCGCCCGTGATGTCAACGCAGGAAGTATATAGAACGCTATTATCACCTTTTATCTTTCCACCAACGGTTCTCGTGGTGGATGAAGCAAACGATGTCCGTGATCTGCTATGCGAATCAATTTTCACTGCGGGCTTCATCGTCCTTCCGGCGAACAACGCCGATGAAACCCTGGAACACTTGAAAATTGTCATACCCGACGCAGTTCTGCTTGACGCGACCTCACCCGACATCGGGGGCTTCGATCTGGGCCGTCGGATCAAGTCGATACCGGACTGGATCAGGATTCCCATCCTCTTCATGATCGAACAGGCAAACGCCCAACAAATCATCGGCAGCTACGAGAACGGCGGTATCGACTACATATCGAAGCCCCTGTGCATTCCCGAAGTGCTCGCCCGGTTGCTCACATGCGTCACCGCCCGCACCCATGCCAGAGAGCACAAGGCATTCGCCGAATGCCTCCAATGCCACGCAATCCATCTTCCCCGTCCGCCGCTGCATTGAGTCGCTCCGCCTCTGTGGAGGGCCGACCACATAGGGGCGTAGGGGCGCGATTTATCGCGCCCAAGGAGCACGAGCGCCGCAATTTGGGCGCGATAAATCGCGCCCCTACGAGTGATCCAGAAACGCCACCGCTACGCTTTCTTCGCGCGTGCGGCGCATCGGGGGGAGGCTGCGCCAGACGGCCTTGCCGTAGGATTTGTCGATCATGCGCGGATCGCAGACGCACAGCAGCCCCCGGTCGCGCTCGCTGCGAATGAGTCGCCCCGCGCCCTGCTTCATGCTGATGACGGCACGCGGCAACTGGTGATGGAGAAAGGGGTTGAGTCCCTGCTTTTCCATGTGCTCGACTCGGGCAGCGAATACGGGGTCGTCGGGCGGGGCGAACGGGAGTTTGTCGATGATGACGAGCGAGAGCGCGTCGCCCGGCACGTCGACTCCTTCCCAGAAGCTCTGACTCGCCACGAGCACGGCATTGCCCAGCCGACGGAAGCGTTCCAGCAGTTCGGTACGCGAACCCTCGCCTTGCAGCAACAGGGGCAGCGGCTCTTCCTCTTCGCTCTGCCGTAATCCCTCGGTGAGCAGTTCGTGGATGCGGCGCATCGCCCTGAGCGAGGTGCAGAGCACGAAAGCACGCCCCCGCGCAGCGCGAATGAGCGGCAGGGCGACGCGCGTTACTGCCTCGGCATACAGGGGAAAATTGGGATTGGGCATGCGGGTGGGGGCATAGAGCACTGCCTGTTCGCCGTAGTCGAAGGGGCTGCCCCATACGCCGGTCAGCGGCGCAGGCTCCAGCCCGATGATGCCGATTTCCCGACAGTAGTGGCCGAGATCGGTACCGATGGCAAGCGTGGCCGAGGTGAAAATCCACGCACGGGGAGGGCCGCCGTCGAGTTGCCGCCGGAAAAGACTCGCCACATCGAGCGGGGTGGCGTTGAGCGTGACGGCATGCGTAAAGACTTCGACCCATTGGATCGTCTCTCCCGACTCGCCGGGATTGCGCCAGTGTTCGAGTTGCGCGGCCAGTTCCCGCGTGCGGCGCAGGCAATTCGCCAATCCTTCGGAACGCTCGGCCTGAGTCTCCAGCAGGGCATCGAGACGCGCGAGTGCCCCGGCAAATGCCGCGAGTTGTGGCGAAAATTCTTCCCGTTGCGCGGCCTGCGCCGCCGAGAGCCTGGCCGACTCGGGGCCGAAGGCAAGCCGAAAATCCCTGGTGGCTTTTTCCAGCGCGCGTGTCTCGTCGATCAGGGCCACGCAGTCGCGCGCGGCAGCAACGGTCTCGGAGCGGGTATCACGCGCGAGGTCCAACGCCTGCGAGGTGGAAACGCTCTCCCCGAAGAAGAGGCTCGCGGTTTCCGGCAACTGGTGGGCCTCATCGAAAATCACCGTGTTGCAACTGGGCAGCAGTTCGCCCATGCCCTCGTCCTTCAGCATGACATCGGCGAAAAAAAGGTGGTGATTCACGACCACCACATCGGCTTCCATCGCTGCCCGCCGCGCTTGCAGAACAAAACATTTTTTGATGTCCGGGCAATCCTGCCCGAGGCAATTGTCGCGGCTGGACGTGGCCGCCACCCATGCGCCGGAATCCTCCCGCACATCGGTGCATTCACTCCGGTCGCCGCTGTGGGTCATCTGTGCGAAACGGGCAATGGCGCGCAAATCCGCTGCGTCCTGCGCGGTGATGAATCGCCCGTCGCGGCGATTGCGTTCCAGGTGGTAGGGACACACGTAGTTGGCCCGTCCCTTGAGGAGCGCCGTCGTGACCGGCACTTTGAGCGCGTCGCGCACGGTCGGCAGGTCGCGGTTGAAGAGTTGATCCTGCAAGGTGCGCGTGCCGGTGGATATGATGGTCTTGCCTCCCGAAAGCAAGGCCGGAGCAAGATAGGCAAAGGTTTTGCCCGTCCCCGTGCCCGCCTCGGCCACGAGCACGCGATGACCTGCGATGGCCTCCAGGATGCGTTGAGCCATTTCAAGCTGCTGATCCCGCGCCCGAAACCCCGGAACGGCGGCAGCCAGTGGCCCATCTGCCGCAAAGATGCGGGTGAGGTCGGGAAGCCGTTCCCCGTGATTGGTCATCGGGACTCGCGCACGAAGGCGGCAATGGCGTCGATGACGGCCTCGGACCGGGTGAGAAAAGGGAAATGCCCGCAGTCGTCGACCTTCATCAGCCTCGTCTGCGGCGCGTTGCGCTGGATGGCTTCGATCTGGTCGAGCGTTGCGTATTCGTCCTGTACGCCCTGAATGGCAAGCGTCGGGCAGGCAACGTTTTTCAGCGAGGCTTCGATGTTCCAGTCGCGCCGCGCCGGGTCGAGCCAGACATGACACCAGCCGTAGAAAGCGGAATCCACGTCCCGATGATATTTTGCCAGCCGCGCACGAAGCTCGCCCTGTTCATAGGCGACGCGGGCGCGTTCGATGCCCTCGATGCAAACCTCCTCGACCCAATAATGCGGCGCGATGACGACGATGCCCGGATAACGCGCGCATTCGGGATCGTCCGCCGCCGCAAGCAGGGCAATGGTTCCGCCGTCGCTGTGCCCGATCAGCCAGGGCCGTTCGATGCCCATCGCCCCAAGCACGGCGGGCAGGCCTTCCAAAGCTTCACGTTCGAGGTAATCGGCAGGAAAAGGCTCATCGTGCGGTCGGGGCGTAGACGCGCCGTAGGCAAACCGGGAATAGGCAAACCCACGGCATTGCAGGCGTTCGCACAAGGCTTGGGGAAAGTCGCGCCACAACGCGATGCAGCCCAGACCTTCATGAAGGAAAACGAGCGTCGGCGCGTCCGCCGGAACGTTTTCCGGGCCAAACCAGGCAAATTCGAGCGTTAACGCACGGGGTGATGGAAGGGAAAGAAACTGTTTCATGGGTTCATGCCGTCAAATCGTCCTGCGGGGTCTCCTGGCGGTGCGGTTCGGCCAGATACTCGTGCGTGCGCATCTCGATGAGACGACTCACGGTGCGGGTGAATTCGCTGGCATGCACCCCTTCGACATAGAGATCATTCGCCGGACCTGCCGCGCTGGCAACGAGCTTGACACGAAAGTCGTAGAGCACGTCAATGAGCCAGGTGAACCGACGCGCTTCCGATGCCTCGCCCGCGCGCATGACCGGAACGTTGGAAAGCAGCACCGTATGATGGGCGCGGGCGATTTCCAGATAATCGTTCTGGGAACGGGCCGTGCGGCAAAGCGCGTCGAAATCGAACCAGATCACGTCATCGACACGGCCACGCACGGGCAGGCGACGCTCCAGCACTTCGATTTCTCCCGCCTGCGGGGCAATCCCCGTCAAGCGCCGGAAATCCTCGACCAGACGCGCGTCCGCCTCGGCATCGGCGGGAACGAGCCAGGACTCGATCTCTTCCAGCGCCCGCAAACGATAGTCGTAACCGTTATCGACTTCGAGCACGTCGAACCGCGCCTTGATCATCTTGATCGCAGGCAGAAAATTGACCCGCATCAGCCCGTCCGGGTACAGCCCATCGGGCGGATAGTTCGAGGTCATCACAAAGATCACCCCGCGCTCGAACAGGGCTTCCAGCAGACGGCCCAGAATCATCGCATCGGCGATGTCCGAGACGTGGAATTCATCGAAACAGAGAAGCCGAGTCTGAGAGGCGATGCGGTCGGCGACTCTTTGCAGCGGATCGGGCAGATTGTTGAAGCGGCGCAAATCGTTCTGCACTTCCTGCATGAAGGCGTGGAAATGCACGCGGCGCTTTCTCCGGTACGGAAGCGAATCGAAAAAGCAATCCATCAGGAAACTCTTGCCGCGCCCTACCCCGCCCCACAAATAAACGCTCCTGGGCACGTCCGGACGGACGAGCATCTTGCGCAGCTTCGTGCGGCGGGCAGCCTTGAAGGCCAGCAATTCGCCGTAGAGCTTTTGCAGACGCACCACTGCCGCGCGCTGCGCCGGGTCTGCCGTGTAGCCTCGGGCGAGCAGTTGCGACTCATAGGCTTCGAGCACGCCATGCTCGGGAGCTTTCAGAATTTTATGAGGTGACACGGTATCAAGCCCTATGTCCGTCTCCGTGCGCGACATCCTTCTGATGCGCCTGATCGGCCAGCGCATTCGTGTCGACACGGAAGAAAATCGAATCACCGACGGCAGTCAGTTCATCGCCCGCGCGAATTTCGCAAATCACCCGCGTTTTGCGTCCGACCTCGCCCTCGACCCAGGCGCAAAGATTGAGCGGAACCCCCATCGGCGTAGGCTTCAGGTATCGGACGCCCAACTGCCCCGTGACACAGTTGATGCTGGGCAGGCTGCCCGGCTCGCGGCCATCGGCGCGATAGTGGTGCGCCATGACCGTCCAGTTGGAATGGCAATCCACCAACATCGCCAGAAAACCGCCATACACCAGCCCCGGCCAACTCGTGTATTTCTGCTCGGGGTGCACGGTGGCGATCACGCACCTGCCATCCTTGGACCAATAGCTCTTGATCTGGATGCCCTTTGGATTGGCGGGGCCGCAACCGTAACAGATACCGTTCGGCCCGCAGACATCCTGCAAGGCTTCTTTCATGTTCTCCTCCTATAAGTGCCGAAACATCAGGTAGCGCGGAACATCCTGCGATCCGTGTCCGAGCGCATCCCAGTTTATATCGGATGACATCATTGGGAAACCGACGATCGACCAGGGCAAGCCATAGCAAAAAACAGGCGCTCCCCCGGCTGAATTCCGGTATTACTGCCTGGATTCCGTCCCAAAGTTTGCTCTCTGTGACAAATGTATGGAAATTCATCGACAGGCATGCATTATGATTTTCGCGCAGGCCACAACACATAGCTTTTACTGCGAGCCGAATCCCCCAATCAGGAGACATACATGCAAATCACGATCAAGACCAAGATTTTTGTACTCGTCATCCTGGCATGGGTCGCGCTGGCAGTCGTCAGTGGCCTGGGATTGTATTCCACCTCAACCAGCAACAACGCCATGCACCAGATGAGCGATGAGCTCATGCCCAAGGTCAAGACGGTTCTCATGCTTCGCGTACAAACCAACAACCTGTTACGCCGCTCGTATGAAGCCGGCTCCAAGGCCATGTTTTCATACGAGGAGCAGATAGCGGAGCTCAGACAGGCGTTGGGTCAGAAGCGTGAGGCAGACACCCTCGCGCTTCAGTTCTTTCAAGCCTACGACGCCTCCCAGAAGGATCCAAAAGAGAAAGCCCTGTGGGATCAGGTGGTCAACGCCTGGAACAGTTGGTACCCGGCGCTTGGCACCAGCCTTACCCGCTCGATGGAAACGGCGCTGAATAACCCCACGCCGGAGAAACTCCAGAGCTTTTTCATCGAAGCCAGCAGAACAGGCCCGCAATTTCGGGACAGAACCAACACGATCACCAGCACTCTTGGAGAAATCAGCGATCTGATCGCCGATCAGGATCAGGAAATCGCCCTGAATAACGAAAAAAACGCGCAATCCATTCGCAACGTCCAGATCGTCATTTCGCTGCTGGCCGTGGCGGGCGTGCTGTTGCTGGGCATCGTTATCCAGAGATCGATCGTCGGTCCGATCGAAAAAACGCGCGATACGGTGATAGGCGTCGAGCGGGAAAGCAATCTGCAATATCGGGTAGATTACCAATCGAGCGACGAAGTCGGCGAAATGGTCAAAGCCTTCAACGCGATGATGGCCCGGCTTCAAAGCGCCTTCCAGAACATCAACCAACGGGTCGGCGCCGCCAACGGCGCGGTGGTGGCGCTCAACGACACCATCGCGCAGGTTGCAAACAGTTCTTCCAGTCAGAGCAGTTCCACCTCGGCAGCGGCCGCCTCGATCGAGGAGATGACCGTTTCCATCAACACCGTCACGGAGAGCGCAAGCGAGGTTCAGACCATGACGCATCAGGCGGGCAAAAACCTGGAAGAAGGCGGACAGATCATCGAACGCACCGTAAAGGAAATGATCGAGATAGCCGAAACCGTCGCACAGGCTTCCGATGTCATCAAAAAACTGGGTGAAGAATCCCAGCAAATTACCTCAGTGGTGCAGGTCATCAAGGAAGTGGCCGACCAGACCAACCTGCTGGCCTTGAACGCGGCCATCGAGGCGGCGCGGGCAGGCGAGCAGGGACGCGGCTTCGCGGTAGTGGCCGACGAGGTGCGCAAACTGGCCGAGCGCACCGCTCAATCGACCGGCGACATCAGCACCATGATTGGCAAGATCCAGGTCTCTGCCAAGGAGGCCGTGAGCGAGATGGATCACGTCGTCACCCAGGTGGAATCAGGGCAAGCCCTGGCGAAGACTGCCGGAGAGCGGATTGCCGTGATCCGGAAGGAATCCCACCAGGTTTCCGATGCGGTAACAGAAATATCCAATGCCCTGAGAGAACAAAGCCAAGCCTGTCAGGACATTTCCAAACATGTGGAAAGCATCTCCCAGATGGCAGACGAAAGCAATGCAGCAGCGGAAAAGACCACTGGCGACATGCAGGAGCTCAACCAGTTGGCTGAAGCGGTTGTCAGCAACCTGATGCAGTTCAAAACCTAGCGTTTTTCGGGTTGAGCGGACACGTCTCCACGTAGTCCGCGCAGAGGTCAGTGCGACAGAACGTATCTCACATCCAACGGGATGAAAGATACGTTCTGTCGCGTTTACATCGCCTGTTCGGCCCGTACCGGAAACGTCATTCTTCCCTCTCTCCCGCTTGCGCGGGAGAGGGGATACGTTCAGGCACGCGCAGGTATTGCGTCGTGCTCCTCCATATCATCGCAATCGTCGTCGCTGTCGTAGTCCTCCTCATCATCGTCATCATGATCCGGACTCAAACGGACGTTCTTGGCAACGATGCCCTTTTCGCCGCGCGCGGTCACGAACAACACCTTGTCGTCGTAACGCAGACCGTCGATGCCGATGTCGATCAGGTCGCTGGCGTGGAAGAAATAATTGTCGCTCCCCGCTGCGGGCTTGATGAAACCATAACCCTTGCCGGCAATGAGATTGACGATCGTCCCCTGACACTCGACGCCTTCGACAAAATCCGCCGGTAGCGTGCGATGACCGTTCTCGCGGTGCGGAGAACGCCACTCCCATTCGCCCTGAGTGCTTTGCGGCAGAAACAGACTGTCGATCAGAGGGTCGTGCCGCCGGGCGCGATCATCAATCAGGGGTTTCATCAGCACCGGATAATTGACACGGTCGATGAGGCCGGTGGAGACCTGTGTGCGCATCGTGCGCCCGTCTTCACGCTCGTACTCGAACTCCCAGCCCAACAGCATCACCCGCGCGCCCAGCGTATTGAGCTTGCGCACGAGCGGCACGAAATCGCCGTCCCCCGTGATGAGTACGCAAACATCGTAATTCTTGAGACTGGTCATCTCGTAGGCTTCGAGCGCCAACCAGACATCAATACGCTTTTCCTCGAAGGTGCCGTCAGGACGAAACGCAAGATGCTGCTGGTACAACGCGATGTCGGCGCGAGTCAGGGCATCCTCGAAAACGCGGTCGGAAAACAGACGATCCTGGTCCGCCGCCTGCTGCGCCGTCAAGCGCCCCTGAAAATATGCCGCATCCACAATCTGGCAACGACTGGGCGAAATCCCCTCACGCTGTGCGATTTCGGAAATGATGAAATCATGTACCCCACGAAACGATAAACGCGCACGCCGTTCATGTTGATACACATAATAGCTGCTGACCTTGAAAAAGTAAGCGCCATCGTAGAACACCGC
>WRNU01000081.1 GCA_009776435.1 Betaproteobacteria bacterium
TAGGCCCAGCCGACGACCGACATGTAGATGCAGAACAGAATCCAGAGGCGTTGCTGATCCGAGAAGGCGTAGGGAATTTCGCCGAAGCCGATCGTGGTGGCCGTGTAGCTGATGAAGTAGAGCGCCCAGAAAAAGCTTATTTGAGTCGGCTGGCCGTCGATGATCGGGCCGGGGGCCAGGGTGAGACCGAATACCGAGATCGAGATGATGATGATGAGCAGAATCAGCGGCGCGCGCAGTCGCCGGATGATCATCAGAAAGATACTCTGACGCCGCTCCACGGGCGTGGCCGGGGACATGGTCACTTTTTCAGCGTCGCTGCATCATGGTTTCGGCAACCATCATCGTGACCGAAACCGCGTTGGCGAGAAACGCGCCGCTCGCCAGCGAAACCACCTTTGCCATTTCGGACGGGGCAAGTGGGTCGTGTCCGGCGATATGGGTTGAGTAACCCCATACCATTGCGGCGGCGATCAACTGCAAGTCGGCTACCAGACTGGTGGCAAGGTGGATCGCGCCGATCTGGGTACGATCGCCGAGNTTGAGCATGGTGGCGATCANGCTGATGACGATTGCGCCGAACAGCTCNTAAATATCATGCACGGCNGGATCGTCTATCGGGCCGATGATGAACCCGAAATTGAGCGTGGCGGCGAGCAGGATGAAGAAACCGAAGATGACTTTTTCAAGGTTCATGTCTTCTCCTCCGCGCGGCGCGCATATCGTCCAGGAAGCGCCGCGCATGGCGACGGTTCGTATTTCTGGATTATATAAGGGCCATTACGAGAAGACGTGGTTTTCTTCCTGTTTTGCGGGATTTGGGTTTGTGCAGCATGCTCCCGAAGAGGGGCAGGTCACACTCAGCAGTTACTCGAATGAGAGCACCAGCCGTTTTCCGAGCGCGGCGGCGGCGCGGTCAAGCGATTTCAGCGATGGCCAATGCCTTGGATCTTCCAGGCGGCGCGCGGAAGGCCAGGATGTTTCAAGGGCGCGGGCAAGATCAGACAGACTTCTGTCGCCGCGCGTGCCACGTACCAGCATCGCGGCCTGTGTTTTTGCATCCGGAGCAATGTAGTAAGACCCTTCTGCGTTCAATGTCGGAGCGGGAATTACAGCACCATCCTCCAGTTTGAGGTCGAGCATGACGGAAAGCACCTCTGCTGCATTAAACAGGGCTTCTTCCTCGGTTTGTCCTTCGGTAAAGGTGTCCGGGAAGTCGATGAACTGGACGAAGAACCCGCCTCCGGGTTGTTCTTCAATCGTTGCAGGATAGCGAATTTGCATGTTTGTGCGTCCTTATCTCAGTCTGATGCCGGTTTGCCGTTCAATGGCAGACAGCATTCCGGGCGTCAGATCACGGCTTCCATGTACGGGGACGGGAACGATCTTGCTGCCAGAGGCCATGATGTGATGGCTTCCGCTGATTCGCCGGAGCGTCCATCCGGCTGCTTTCAGCTTGGTGATGACTGCTTTACCGTTCATATTTTCATGATATATCTTTTTTGACAGACAGTAAGTTTACCATCACATGAATGTGAATTTTGTCGGATGTCGTCAATGCGATCATTACATCAACCATCAACTTGCATAGTCTGCCTGCGCCGTGCTGTACATGCAGCAGACGGTGCCAGACCAGCATGGATTCAGGACGTAGACGCCGTCCGCGAGGCGCTGCGCACGTTCATCGGCGAAGTGACGCTCATCCCGGAAAACGGCGCACTGACGGCAGAAGTGCAAAGCGCCGGACTGGCCGGCGCTTTGCAACGGGTGTTGGTTGCGGGGGCAGGATTTGAACCTGCGACCTTCGGGTTATGAGCCCGACGAGCTACCGGACTGCTCCACCCCGCGTTGGAGAGCGCGAACTATATAAAATTTGTCACACGAAGGCAAGCGATTTTGTGCTGTCAAGTAGTTGACTAAATTACACGGAAATCGTAGAGTCGAATTGTTGAACGTTTTGCTCGGGTATTTTCCGGAGTTAACGTATCGACAACGACAACCAAAATGATGCAGTGGAGGAGACAACCCATGAGATTGACAACCAAGGGCCGTTTCGCAGTGACGGCGATGATCGACCTGGCTTCGCGCGAGTACAACGGGCCGGTGACGTTGAATGCCATTTCGGAGCGCCAGCGCATTTCCCTTTCGTACCTGGAGCAGCTTTTCGGGCGGTTGCGCCGTTGCAACCTCGTCACGAGCGTGCGCGGGCCGGGCGGCGGTTATCGGCTGGCGCGCGACATGGACGAAATTACCGTGACGGACATCGTGCTTGCGGTCGATGAACCGCTCGACGCAACCCGTTGCGGCGGGCGGGCAAACTGCAACAACGCTGCGCAGTGCATGACTCATGATCTGTGGAGCAGCCTGAACAGGCGCATGTTCGACTACCTGGACTCGGTGACGCTCGGGGCGTTGGTCGGACGGCCCATCTACGTCGGTTCCTGTGTGTCCGAAGAAGGGCAGGTGATACCGCAGCGTCAGGAACAGGTGGAGATACGAGCAGTTTGAACTTTTTTGACAGAATCCCCGCCTTCGTTTCCCTCGCAACCTTCGTATATTTCGGGCGGGAAACCATGTCGTTGTATCGGTGTCGGCGAGCTTGGTGTATACCACCACATCTGCCGCACCTACCCCATCCATCCGTCAAACCCGATTCCACCATCCAGAAGGACGAGGAGCAGTCATGGTGAAGCTTCCTATCTACCTCGATTATTCGGCGACCACTCCGGTTGATCCGGACGTGGTGCAGGCGATGATCCCTTGGCTTTCCGAGCGTTTCGGCAATCCTGCCAGCCGTTCCCACTCCCTCGGCTGGGAGGCGGAGACAGCGGTGGAAGCGGCGCGCGAGAATGTGGCGGCGCTGGTCGGCGCGGATCCGCGCGAGATCGTCTGGACTTCCGGGGCCACGGAGTCGAACAACCTCGCCATCAAGGGCGCGGCGCATTTTTACAAGGAAAAGGGCCGTCACCTCGTCACCCTCAAGACCGAACACAAGGCAGTGCTCGATACCGTGCGCGAACTCGAACGCGAGGGGTTCGAGGCCACTTACCTCGGCGTGCGGGAAAACGGGCTGATCGACCTCGACGCCTTTCGCGCCGCGTTGCGCCCGGATACCAGTGTCGTTTCGGTCATGCTGGTCAACAACGAAATCGGCGTCATCCAGCCCATCGAGGAAATCGGGGCGATCTGCCGCGAAAAAGGCATCGTGTTCCACGTCGACGCGGCCCAGGCCGCAGGCAAGGTCGATATCGACCTCACGAGGCTGCCCGTCGATCTGATGAGCTTTTCCGCCCACAAGACTTACGGCCCCAAGGGCATCGGCGCGCTCTACGTGCGACGCAAACCCCGTGTGCGGCTGGAAGCCCAGATGCACGGCGGCGGACACGAACGCGGATTGCGTTCGGGAACCCTGCCGACACACCAGATCGTCGGCATGGGCGAAGCCTTCCGTCTGGCGCGCGAAAACATGGCCACCGAGTTGCCGCGCATCCGTGCACTGCGTGATCGGCTGCTTGCCGGCATTTCAGGCATCGAAGCCACCTACGTGAATGGTGACATGTCGGCGGAACTTCGCGTGCCGCACAACCTCAATGTTTCCTTTGCCTATGTCGAAGGGGAGTCTCTGATGATGTCGATCAAGGATGTTGCGGCCTCTTCCGGTTCGGCGTGCACTTCCGCGAGCCTGGAGCCGTCCTACGTCCTGCGCGCACTGGGGCGCAACGACGAACTGGCGCACAGTTCCATCCGCTTCACCCTTGGGCGCTTTACCACCGCCGAAGAAATCGACCATGCCATCGAAGTGATTCAGCGCGGGGTGGGTAGACTGCGCAATCTTTCTCCTCTCTGGGAAATGGCGCAGGCGGGCATCGATCTGGACACGGTACAGTGGGCGGCTCACTAGAATCGCGTACCCGTTATCCGGGGGCGCGACGGCCGGACTTGAAGAGACAAAGGAACAGGAGCAAGACGACATGAGTTACAGCAACAAGGTTCTGGATCATTACGAGAACCCCCGCAATGCCGGATCGTTCGAGCAGGACGAAGAAGGCGTGGCCACCGGCATGGTGGGCGCTCCGGCCTGCGGCGACGTCATGAAACTCCAGATCAAGGTCGGCAAGGACGGCATCATCGAAGATGCCCGTTTCAAGACTTACGGATGCGGGTCGGCGATTGCCTCGTCCTCGCTCGTGACCGAATGGGTCAAGGGCAAGACGCTCGACGAGGCGTTGACGATCAAAAACGCCCAGATCGCCGAAGAACTGGCCTTGCCGCCCGTCAAGATTCACTGCTCGGTGCTGGCCGAGGATGCCATTCGCGCCGCAGTGACCGATTACAGGAAAAAACACGGAGGAAAGTGAAATGAGCGTTACCCTCACAGAGAGCGCCGCCCGGCACATCACCCATTTCATCGACAAGCGCGGCAAGGGCATCGGCATTCGCTTGGGGCTGAAGACATCCGGCTGTTCCGGCATGGCCTACAAGCTCGAATTTGTCGATCAGGCGCTCGATGACGATCTCGTTTTCGACAGCCACGGCGTCAAGGTCGTGATCGACCAGAAAAGTCTCGTCTATCTCGACGGAACCGAACTCGATTTCGTGCGCGAAGGGCTGAACGAAGGTTTCAAGTTCAATAACCCCAACGCCAAAAATCAGTGCGGATGTGGTGAGAGCTTCAATATGTAGCACAATGACAACCTTTTCAGTGTTGTCGCATTACCGCGTTGCTTCCTGCCCATGAGCGTTGACCTTTCTCTCGACTACTTTGCCCTGTTCGGCCTGCCGCGCCGGTTCAGGCTCGATGAGGCGATGCTCGACCGCGCCTGGCACGTGCTGCAAACCGAAGTTCACCCGGATCGTCATGCCCATTTGCCCGACAACGGTGGACGACGTAGCGCAATGCAGGGCGCATTGCGCGTCAACGAAGCCTATACCCGGCTCAAAAAACCGGTCACGCGCGCCCAATATCTGCTCGAACTGGCGGGGATGTGCCCGGATGCCGTCAACGGAAACGTGGTGGCTTCCGAATACCTGCTGGAGCAACTGGAATGGCGCGAGGCGGTGGAAGAAGCGCGCGAGGCCCATGATGTCGATGCGCTGGAGCAATTGGCGTTGCGCCTGCAAGTTCGCAAAGACGGAATCGTTGCGCAACTGGCGGAACAACTCGACGACCGACGCGACTTCGAGACCGCTGCCGATGCCGTGCGGCGGTTGATGTTTCTCGACAAACTCCGTCTTGGGATCGACAACGCCCTGTCGGCGCTCGATGACTGATTGAACCACACACGGGCGAGAGGAAAGCATGGCCCTGTTGCAGATTGCCGAGCCTGGTCAATCCGCCGCGCCGCACAAACACCGGCTGGCGGTGGGGATCGATCTCGGCACGACCAATTCGCTGGTTGCCACGGTCAGAAACGGCATCGCCGTCTGCCTGGCCGACGAAAAGGGCCGCGCGATCATGCCTTCGATCGTCCATTACCGGGACGACGGCGGCATCGCACTCGGGTTCGACGCCATGAGCACGCGCGCCTCCGACCCCCGGAACACCATCGTTTCCGTCAAACGCTTCATGGGGCGTGGCCTTGCCGACGTGACCCACATCGAAGCCATGCCCTACGTTTTCGAGGAAACTCCCGGCATGCTGCGGCTGCGCACCGTGCAAGGCAGCAAAAGCCCTGTGGAAATCTCCGCCGATATCCTGCGCGCCCTGCGGGAGCGGGCCGAAGCGAGCCTGGGCGGCGAGCTCACCGGGGCCGTCGTCACCGTTCCCGCCTATTTCGACGATGCCCAGCGCCAAGCCACGCGCGACGCCGCACGCCTGGCCGGGCTTCACGTTCTGCGCCTGCTCAACGAACCCACGGCGGCGGCGGTCGCCTACGGGCTGGACAACGCCTCCGAAGGCGTCTACGCGGTCTTCGACCTGGGCGGCGGCACGTTCGACCTTTCCATCCTCAAACTCACGCGCGGCGTCTTTGAAGTGCTCGCCACCAACGGCGACACCGCCCTGGGGGGAGATGATTTCGACCATCGTCTGTACTGCTGGGCGCTCGATAACGCCCGCATCGCCCCGCCTTCCGCCGAAGATGCCCGCCGCCTGCAAATGAGTGCGCGCGCGGTCAAGGAATTGCTCACCGTCAGCGAAGAAGCCCCGTTTCGGCTCCGGCTCGATTCCGGGGAAGAAGTCGATCTCACCGTGACCCGTGCCGAGTTCTTCGAGATGACGCGCCCGCTCGTCCAGAAAGCTCTCGCCCCGGTCAAACGCGCGCTACGCGATGCGGGGCTTCTCCCCGGCGACATCAAGGGCGTCGTCATGGTTGGCGGGGCCACGCGCATGCCGCATATTCAGCGCGCCGTGGCCGAATACTTCGGGCAGGAGCCGCTCACCAATCTCGACCCCGACAAGGTCGTCGCCCTCGGCGCGGCCATGCAGGCCAACGCGCTTGTGGGCAACCGCCGGGAAGACGATCACTGGCTCCTGCTCGATGTCATCCCGCTTTCCCTCGGGCTGGAAACGATGGGCGGGCTTTCCGAAAAGATCATTCCGCGCAATGCCACCCTGCCTGTGGCCAGAGCGCAGGAATTCACCACCTTCAAGGACGGTCAGACGGCCATGTCCTTCCATGTCGTGCAGGGCGAGCGGGAACTCGTCACCGACTGTCGTTCGCTCGCCCGGTTCGAGTTGCGCGGCATTCCGCCGATGGCGGCGGGCGCGGCGCGCGTCCGCGTCACCTTTCAGGTCGATGCCGACGGCCTTTTGTCCGTTTCCGCGCTCGAGGCCAGTACCGGCGTGGAAGCGAGCATTCACGTCAAACCCTCCTACGGCCTCACCGACGAGGAGATCGCCGACATGCTGCGCTCCAGTCTGGAGCACGCCAGCGACGATCTTGCCGCGCGGGCGCTACGTGAACAACAGGTCGAAGCCGAACGCCTCCTCGAAGCCTGCGCCCAGGCGCTTGCCGCCGATGGCGAACTGCTCGACGAGTCGGAGCGCGCCGCCATCGACGCCCTCATCGTGCGCCTGCGTCAACTCGCCGCCGGGCACGACATCGGCGCCCTGTCCGACGGTATTGCTGCGCTTGCCCGCGCGACCGATGACTTTGCCGCCCGTCGCATGAACCGCACGCTGCACACCGCCCTGACCGGGCACAACATCGACGAATTCTGAATCCTGAAGGCCCGTGCCATGACCCGGATCATCGTTTTGCCCCATACCGAATACTGCCCGCAGGGCGCGGTCATCGAAGCCGAAGCGGGAAATACCCTTTGTGACGCGCTGCTTGCCGGGGGCATCGAAATCGAGCACGCCTGTGATCAATCCTGCGCCTGCACCACCTGCCACGTCATCGTGCGCGAAGGCTATGAGGCGCTGGAGGACGCCACGGATGGCGAAGAAGACCTGCTCGACCGCGCCTGGGGACTCACCCCGCGCTCGCGGCTGTCCTGTCAGGTCGTCGTCGGCACGACCCCGCTCACGGTGGAAATACCGCGCTACACGATCAACCTTGCCCGCGAGGAGAAACACGGATGAAACTGAAATGGACGGATGTCCAAAGGATTGCCATACGGCTGTTTGAAGCTCATCCCGAAATCGACCCCATGCGCATCAACTTCGTCGACCTCATGGAGTGGGTCAAGGCGCTGCCCGAGTTCGACGACGACCCCTCGCGTTGCGGCGAACGCATCCTTGAAGCCATTCAGCAGGCGTGGATCGAGGAGGTGGATTGAAAGTGTGTGTTTTGTCACGGAATTTTAGCTGTAATATATAATGCAGCCAGAATTTCATGATGATTCCTGGGAGGGGATATGGCTCAGCAGCTTACCGACATCAAGGTTCCCGCTGTGGCTGGCGGCAGCATATCGGTTGCAGAAGTTCTCGTCCGTCGGTGCGAATGGGTTGAAAACGGAAAAGTGGCAGTAAGGCTGATAGCCGGTGCAAACAGGCTCGATGTGACGTTGCCGGATACGGGCGTTGTCATAAACGTTCTGGTGAAGCAGGGTGATTCGGTATCGCAGGGAACCGTGCTGATTCAGTTGAAAAAAGTGGATGGACGAAGGCCCGATTTTCAGACTGCGTGGGATCTGTTTTTACATGTGAATGTGAGTGTGCCTGAGGTCGGACGCAAAATTGGTGGCAAGGTTAACTTCAACATCAATGAGGTACAGGGTAGAGGAAAATGGACAAACGCGTGTGCCGTCCGGATGAGCTATGTGTTGAACAGGACAGGTTTTCCGGTTCAGCGCGGCAGGTTTCTTACAGTGAGTGGCGCAGATGGAATGTGGTATATGCCCCGTGTTGATGACATAATCCCTTATTTGGAGGGGGTTTTTGGTGATCCTGATATAGAGGTTGGTCACGCCAAGCATGCTCCTGCCCCGGATGACTTCGAAGGGATGAAGGGTATTCTGGCTGTTACGGTAGATGGATGGGGAGACGCGACAGGACATGTGACTTTGTGGAACGGCTCAATGTGTTCTGATGCCTGCTACTTGGCAGAGAATCCACATAATAGACCTTACACACCACGCAAGGCCAGATTGTGGGTGTTGCCGTGAAGAAACTCCTTCTTTTTCTTTTGATGGGACTTTTTGTTGGCAACGCTTATGCTGAAAAGCGGCTTAAACCAAAGTGTAAGACGGCAGTTTATGCCGATTCGGGAAAGCAACTTGGTTCCCAATGCCACCTGATGAAACAATGGGCATTGAGCGTTTGTCTTGCATATGTTGCCGAAGATAAGGATGCGACACATGATGCTGTATATACAGCAAATGTTCTTACAGATGTTGCCGCAATGTGGAATGAGGAATCCGATAAGTTTGAGCCGCTTATACGACGGTATCTCGCCAGAGACTACAGATCGTCTTATTTTAAGGACGTGAAGCCGCCTCCTGAACTCAATACGGGGAAATGCCTTGATTTATATGACAGTAGCAAGCTTGATGCACTGGTCGAGCGTGTTTTGAAAAACCGTGTGAAGGAGGGAAGGCACAGGTCTCCAATAGTTGTTGAACCTGAGAAACGACTCACGCCAGAATGTGAAATGGCGGTTTATGACGACCCGAAGAAGCAACTTACATCCAACTGCCACCTGTTGAAACGATGGGCTATGAGCGTCTGTCTTGCATATGCTACAAAGAATGAGGAGATAATGCTTGATGCCATGAGGACGGCGGTCTATCACGGAGAGGCGGCTTCCATGAGTCTTGACGAATCCGCAGAGTTTATGCCGCTTATACGACGATACCTTGCTAGGGAACTTAAGCCGTTTCATCTTAGAGAGGTGAACCCACATCCAGATATCAATACAGGGAAGTGTCTTGATCTGTTTGCCAGTGCCGAACTTGACTCGTTGGTTGTGCGTGTTTTGAAAGACCGCGAGAAGGCGAGAAAGGGCTGAACAATGGGCGTTACCATGAAGAAACTCCTGTTTTTCATCCTTTTGACGGGGTTTCTTGTCGGCAATGTTTTTGCTGAAGGACGACTCAAACCCAAGTGTGAAATAGCGGTTTATGATGACCCGAAGAAGCAGCATATACCCGAGTGTCACCTGATGAAACGGTGGGCAGTGAGTGTTTGTCTTGCTTATGGCGCCAAGGATGAAGAAACAATGCTTGATGCCATGAGAACAGCGGTTTCACATGGAGAGGCGATTTCCATGAGTGTTGAAGAATCCGCAGAGATCATGCCACTTGTAAAGCGATATCTCGCCAGAGATTATAGGTCGTTTTATCTTGAAGGCGTGAAGCCTTTTCCAGATCTCAATACGGGGAAGTGCCTTGACTTATTTTACAGTCTAGAACTTGACATGTTGGTAGTGAGTGTTTCGAAAGAGCGGGAAAAAACGAAAAGGATTAAGCCATGAAAAAGCTCTTTCTTTTTCTTCTTATGGGGGTTTTTTCCAATAGTGCTTTTGCTGAAAAAGGTCACGAACCCAAGTGTAAAATGGTGGCTTATGCTAATCCAGAAAAACAATTTGAATCAAAATGCCAATTGCTGAAACGGTGGGCGTTGAGCGTCTGCCTTGCTAATAACGCTGGAAATTATAAAACACGCTCTGATGCCAATCAAACGGCAANACTTCATGTAGAAGCGGCTTCAATAAGNTATGAAGAATTCGATAAGTTTAATTCGCTCATAGATCGTTATATCGCCAAAGATTTCAGGNCATTTTATTTTGAAAGCATGAANCCGCCTCCTGAACTCAACGGTATTGAGCGNTGTCTTAATTTATTTGACAGTGCCGAACTCGACTCATTGGTCGTGCGTGTTTTGAAAGACCGTGAGAAGGCAGAAAAGAACTAAACACGNATTATGAATGCTACCATGAANAAACTNNTNNTTCTTCATTTTCCTGGGATTTCTTGTCGGCGATGTTTCTGCCGAGGCGCGGCTCGACATCAAGGTTCCCGATACGGCTGATGCTGCCAGCGCATGGGTGGCAGAATCCATCGCCTATCGTGGTGAATGGGTTCAGTCCGGTCAGACGGTGGCGGTACTGTCAGACGGGGAGGAGAAACTCGTTGTGACATCGCCGCACACCGGCGTGGTCATAAAAGTTCTTGTAGCGCAGGGTAAGCCGGTATCGCGGGGAGCCGCGCTGGTTCAACTGAAAAAAGTGGATGTTCGGAGACCTGATTTTCAGCGTGCGTGGGGACTTTTTTCCTATATGAAAGTGAGTGTGTCCTCAGTCGGTAAACGTCTCGGCGGCAAGGTTGAACAAAATATTGAGATATCGAAAAAAGATCAGGGAAAATGGGAAAACGCATGCGCCATCCGGATGAGTTTTGTGTTGACCCATACAGGTTTTCCAATCAAGTCCGGCAAGTATGCGACGGTGAGCGGTAAAATAGGAGGGAGACAGTATATATACCGTACTGATGATATTGTATCCTATTTGCGGGAGCTTTTTGGCGATCCCGATATAGTGGTCAATCGCGTTCCAAACCCTAAAGACTTTGATTTGATGAGAGGTATTCTGGTTGTTATGGGAGATGGAAGAGGCGACGCGAGAGGGCATGTCACCCTTTGGAACGGTTCGGAGTGCGCCGATACCTGCCATTTGGCAGGAGATGAAAACAACAGAACCTTTTCGCCACGCAGCGCCGCGCTGTGGGTGTTGCCGTGAGGGATCTCCCATAGCGGGCGCGAATTGGATTCTGGCAACTCACTCCAGGAGGCAAACTGTTTATTTCCCCATTTTCCGAAGGGTAGCCCGTGCTTGCTTGTCTCCCTGTTTCGCTGCCAGCCTGAACCACTTTACCGCTTCGGCTTCATTTCTTGTGACGCCCTGGCCGTTGGCATAGCTCGCGCCAAGGTTGAATTGCGCGTCTGCATTGCCCTGTTCCGCCGCCAGCCCATACCACTTCACCGCTTCGGTTTCATCCTTTCCGACGCCGCGACCATTGGCGTACATCCAGCCAAGGTTGAGTTGCGCCGAGGCATCGCCCTGTTCCGCTGCCAGCCTGAACCACTTCACCGCTTCGGCTTCGTCCCTTGTGACGCCACGGCCTTCGTCATACATCCAGCCAAGGTTGGATTGCGCCTGCGCGTCGCCCTGTTCCGCCGCCAGTCTGTACCACTTCACGGCTTCGGATTCGTCCTTTCCGACACCGCGACCGTTGGCATACCGTACACCAAGGTTGGATTGCGCCTGCGCATCGCCCTGTTCCGCCGCCAGCCTGTACCACTTTACGGCTTCGGCTTCATTCTTTTTGACGCCGTGGCCGTTCGCAACCATCCAGCCAAGGTTGTTTTGCGCCTCCGCGAGTCCCTGCTCTGCGGCTTTTCCGAACCACTTGTAAGCATCGGCGTAATTCTCGGCTTCCAGCGCCTCGACGCCGAGTTCGAATTGCTCGTCGGCCTGCTCCGGTTCAAATGTAGGTGAACCGGCGACAGGACGTGCTTCAGCCATGACTGCTTCCAGCCGTTCCACGCGCTTGCGCAGTTCCCGTTCCTTTTGCTCGACCCGTTTCAGACGCTCCTGCAACGCCTTTTGTTGTGTGGCGTTCCATTCGGCTCTGTTCGGTTTGGCCGCGAATGCCCGTTCAGCCTTTTCCAGACTGCCGCCAGGACGGGGAGGGGGGTAAAAATCCCGGTTGCAATCGGGGCAGTTTTTCGCCTCTTCGCCACAGATGGAGCCGCACACCGGGCAGGATTTCGTACTCATGAATGACCTTCAGCAGAGCGGTTCAACGTATTCCGATACCCGACATTTTGCAGGAGATGAGAATAATAGAACCTTTTTGCCACGCAAGGCCGCGCTGCTGCCGTGGGGGTTGTTCAGAGCGTTGGGGTGAGCCGTAGGGGCGCGATTTATCGCGCCCAAATTGCGGCACTTACGCTCATTGGGCGCGATAAATC
>WRNU01000082.1 GCA_009776435.1 Betaproteobacteria bacterium
GGGCCGTACAGCCGGACACAATCCCCAGGAAGACCTTCCCGCCCCGGCGGACAAAGCGGCTGGCCTTGCAAGATCAGCCGCGCGGCGGCGCTTTCGAGGTCGAGTTTCGGGAAACTCTTCAGCAACGTGTCGACCGGGGCAAGCAGGGCATCGCGTTGATCCGGGGCGCTGCCTTCGATCGCATCGAGCGTGACGCTGGCCGACACATCGAAATCTCCGATGCGGGTGCGCCGCAGGGCGTCGAGATGCGCACCACAGCCCAGTGCCACGCCGATGTCCATCGCCAGACTGCGGATGTAAGCCCCTTTGCTGCACGCTATACGAAGGACGATGCGGTCTTTCTGAAACGCGAGCAGTGTGAGCTCGATGATCGTCACACGGCGGGGGGGGCGGTCGACTTCGATCCCGGCACGGGCATATTCATACAAAGGTTTGCCGTCGCGCTTGAGCGCCGAGTACATCGGCGGCGTTTGTTCGATTTCACCGGTGAAGCGCGCAAGCGCCGTGCACAGCCGGGTTTCGTCAACGGCAACGGGCTGAACGGACAACACCGTGCCTTCGGCATCCCCCGTGTCGGTCTGGATGCCGAGTTTGACGCCCGCCTCATAGGTCTTGTCGGCTTCGAGCAGCATGTGCGAGAACTTGGTGGCTTCGCCAAAGGTGAGCGGCAGCAGGCCGCTTGCCATCGGGTCGAGCGTTCCGGTGTGACCGGCCTTGCGGGCGGCAAGGAGCCGTCGCGCAGTTTGCAGCGCCGCGTTGGAAGTGATGCCGGAAGGCTTGTCGAGCAGCAGTACGCCGTCGACGGCGCGGCGGGGGAGCGGGGCAACGGGCATTGGGGGAGGCAGTGAATCAGTGCGCGGGGTCTTTGTCGTCCGCAGTCAGGGCGCGGGCTTCGTCTTCACGTACCGTCTGTTCGATCAATTGCGACAGACGGGAGCCGTCTTCCACGGAGCGGTCGTAATGAAAGTGCAGTTCGGGCAGGGTGTGGATGCGGATTCGTTTGCCGAGTTCCCGGCGCAGGAAGCCGCTTGCGCGTCGCAACCCTTCGAGGATTTCCGGAACACTGTCCACGCCGCCCAGTGCGGTGAAGAATATCTTTGCGTGGGCGTAGTCGGGGGTGAGATCGACCTCGGTGAGAGAGATGAAGCTCACCCTGGGGTCCTTGACCTCCTGGCGGATCAGTTCGGCCAACTCCCGGCGGATTTGTTCGGCGATGCGCTGGCCGCGCGAAAATTCTTTCGGCATCGTTCAGAGTGTCCTCGCCACTTCGCGGATTTCAAACACTTCGAGTTGATCGCCCGCATCGATGTCGTTGTAGCCCCGGAGTTGGAGACCGCATTCGTATCCCGACTTGACTTCCTTGACATCGTCCTTGAAACGTTTGAGCGATTCGAGTTCGCCCGTCCATATGACGGTGTGGTTTCGCAACAGTCTGACGGAAGCCGCGCGTCGTACCGCGCCTTCGAGCACGTAGCAGCCTGCCACCGAACCGACCCTGGAAATGGCGAAAACCTGACGGATTTCGACCATGCCGATGATTTCTTCACGTCTTTCCGGAGTGAGCATGCCGGAGAGGGCGGCTTTCACTTCGTTGACGGCGTCGTAGATGATGTCGTAGTAGCGGATGTCGACGCCGAAGCTTTCGGCAAGCTTTCGCGCGCTGGAGTCGGCACGGGTGTTGAAGCCGATGATGACCGCGCCAGAGGCTTGCGCGAGGTTGACGTCGGACTCGGTGATCGCGCCCACGCCGGCGTGGATGACCTGCACGCGCACTTCGTTGGTGGAGAGCTTTTGCAGGGATTGCGACAGGGCTTCCTGCGAGCCTTGCACGTCGGCCTTGATGATGAGCGCCAAAGTCCGGGTTTCGCCTTCGCTGATTTGCTCGAACATGTTTTCGAGCTTGGCGGCCTGTTGCCTGGCAAGTTTGACATCGCGGTACTTGCCCTGACGGAAGAGGGCGATTTCACGCGCTTTCTTTTCGTCGGAAAGCACGATGGCGTCGTCTCCCGCCGACGGGATGTCCGAAAGGCCGAGGATTTCGACCGGGGTGGCAGGGCCGGCCGTTTCGATGTTTTTGCCGCTCTCGTCGAGCATCGCGCGGATACGACCGAAGGTGGCCCCGACGAGCATGACATCGCCACGGCGCAGCGTGCCGGACTGGATGAGGAGCGACGCGACCGGGCCGCGTCCCTTGTCCAGTCTCGCTTCGACGATCAGTCCCTTGGCCGGGGAGTCGACCGGCGCGGTGAGCTCGAGCATGTCTGCCTGGAGCAGGACGGCTTCGAGCAGGTTGTCGATGCCTTCGCCACTCTTGGCGGAGACGGCTGCGAAGAGGATTTCGCCGCCGTATTCTTCCGGAACGACTTCTTCGGCAATGAGCTCCTGTTTGACCTTTTCGATGTTGGCCGACGGTTTGTCGACCTTGGTGATGGCGACAACGATGGGAACCCCTGCGGCCTTGGCATGGTTGATGGCTTCGCGCGTCTGTGGCATTACACCGTCATCGGCGGCAACGACGAGAATGACGATGTCGGTGGCTTGTGCGCCGCGCGCGCGCATGGCGGTAAACGCTTCGTGACCGGGGGTGTCGAGGAAGGTAATCATGCCGCGCGGGGTTTCCACGTGGTATGCGCCGATGTGCTGGGTGATGCCGCCCGTCTCGCCTGCCGCAACCTTGGAGCGGCGGATGAAGTCCAGCAGCGAGGTTTTGCCGTGGTCGACGTGACCCATGACCGTGACGACCGGGGCGCGCGGGAGAATCACGTAGTCTTTGAGCGCGTCGTGTTCGGCCAGGAAGGCGTCGGGGTCGTCGAGCTTGGCGGCCAACGCCTTGTGGCCCAGGTCTTCGACGACGATCATCGCCGTTTCCTGATCGAGTATCTGGTTGATCGTCACCATCATGCCCATTTTCATCAGCGCCTTGATGACTTCGGCTGCCTTGATGGCCATTTTGTGGGCGAGATCGGCCACAGTGATGGTCTCCGGCACATGCACTTCGCGCACGATGGGCTCGCTCGGGGCCTGGAAGGCGGCGCGTTCTTCGGCATGGTGACCGCCGTGGCGTCCGCCGCCATGACGACCGCCGCCCTTGGCTCCGCGCCAGGTGTTGCCGGCGCTCGCGCCCCCGACATCGCCACGGGTCTTGAGACCGCCTCGGCGTTTGTTGCTGCTTTCGCTTTCGCGGACGTTTCCGCCGCCAGTGGCGTCACGGGCGGGTTTTTCGCGGGCGGTTTTGTTCTCGCCGGTCTTGGCCGGGCGGTGCAGGGTGCCCGAGGTGCTTTTCTTGTTCGCGGCAGCTTTGGTTGTGGCAGGCGTGGCAGAGGGGGCAGCCGCCTTGGGCTGTTGCGCGGCGCGCTGGCGGGCTTCTTCTTCCTGTCGGCGGGTTTCGGCGGCGGTCTTGGCGGCCGCTTCGCGCTCCAGACGGGCGCGCAGATCGGCCTGTTGCCGTTCGCGCAGTTCGCGCGAACGGCGCGACTCCTGTTCGCGCGCGGCGAGTTCTTCTTCGCTCAGGATCTGGGTGATCGGCGGTTTGCTCTGCGCCGTTTCGTCCGGTTTCGGGCGGCTGGAGGATTTGCCTGGGGCTGTCGACTTGCCAGTCTGTGCAGTTTTTTTGGAGGTTCTGGCGGTTGTCCGCGTTTTTTCAGGCGCGACTTCGACGTCTTCAGCGGCTTCAGTGGCTTCGATATCTTTAGTGGCTTCGGTGTCTTCTGCGGCAGATGTGGAGGACTCGACGAGGGCAGGCGAAGGTTCTGCGTCCGGAGCCGTCGTTTCGGGAGAGGGTACATCCGGAGTCTGGGCGCTCGCGGTGGTCTCCTCTATTGACGTCGGCTCGGTTCGAGGCTCGATGGGTTCGGGTTCCGGCGTAACGGCGGGCGCCGTTTCAGGCGCAACAGCCTCGACCATTTCGTCGCGCTTGACGAAGGTGCGCTTCTTGCGAACTTCTACCTGCACCGTGCGGGCGCGGCCCGTCGAGTCGGTGGAACGGATTTCGGAAGTCTGCTTGCGGGTCAGTGTGATCTTGCCTTTTTGGGAACTGCCATGCGAGGCGCGCAGGTATTCGAGCAGGCGCGATTTGTCCTGCTCGGTGAGCAAATCCCGTTCGTCGGACTTATCGACTCCGGCACGCCTGAGTTGTTCCAGCAGCGCCACTGCCGGCATTTTCAGTTCGCCGGCGAATTGGGTGACACTTATACCTTCCATCTTTGCACCCCTATCATCATTCTTGCTCGAACCAATGCGCCCGCGCAGCCGAGATCAGCGCACCGGCGTGTTCCGTGGTGATGTCGGTCAGCTCGATCAGTTCATCGACAGCGAGATCGGCCAGATCGTCGCGGGTTCGGATACCGTGGCTGGCGAGTGTGGCCGCCAGTGTCTTGTTCATGCCGTCCAGGGCGAGCAGGTCGCCGGCTATGCCTTCGAGTTGTTCTTCGGTGACGATGGCCTCGGTCAACAGCACGTCGCGCGCGCGGTTGCGCAGTTCGGTGACGGTGGCTTCGTCGAAATCCTCGATCTGGAGCATTTCGGCCAGTGGCACATAGGCGATTTCCTCGAGCGAGGAAAAGCCTTCTTCGATCAGGATGTTGGCAACGTCTTCATCGACATCGAGCTTGTCCATGAAGAGCGCGCGCAACCCGCTGCGCTCCTGTTCGGTACGGGCGGCGGATTCCTGTTCGCTCATCAGGTTGATCGTCCAGCCGGTCAGATCGGACGCGAGTTTGACGTTCTGCCCGTTGCGCCCGATGGCGATGGCCAGATTGGCCTCGTCGACCACCACGTCCATCGCGTGCGCTTCTTCGTCGACGACGATGGAGACGACTTCGGCAGGCTGGAGGGCGGCAATGACGAACTGGGCCGGATCGGAGGACCAGACGATGATGTCGATCTGTTCGCTGCTGATTTCGTCGCGCACTGCCGTGACCCGGGAGCCGCGCAGGCCGACGCAGGTTCCGACCGGGTCGATGCGCTGGTCGTTTGCCTTGACGGCAATCTTGGCGCGCAGGCCGGGATCGCGGGCGCATGCCTTGATTTCGAGCAGGCCGTCCTCGATTTCGGGCACTTCCAACTCGAAGAGTTTCATCAGGAATTCGGGCACGGTGCGCGACAGGATCAACTGTGGGCCGCGCACGCCCCGGTCGATCTTGAGCAGGTAAGCCTTGACACGGTCGCCAGAGCGCAGGTTTTCGCGCGGGATCTGCTGTTCGCGCGGCAGTACCGCTTCCATGCGGCCTACTTCGATGATCGCGTTGCCGCGCTCGACGCGCTTGATCGTGCCGGAAACGAGGAATTCCTCGCGCTCCAGGAAGTCGTTCAATACCTGTTCGCGTTCGGCGTCGCGGATTCTTTGCAGGATCACCTGCTTGGCGGCCTGTGCACCGATGCGCCCGAAGTCGATGGGTTCGAGCGGCTCCTCGACGTATTCGTCCACTTCGATGTCCGGGTGGAGTTCGCGCGCATCGATGAGGCCCATTTCGGCCTCGTCGTTCGTGACTTCTTCGTCGGGCTTCACCACCCAGCGCCGGAACGAATCGTAGTCGCCGGTTTCGCGGTCGATGATGACATGTACATCGGCATTGTCGTGGATGCGCTTCTTGGTTGCGGAGGCCAGCGCCGACTCGAGAGCGGAGAACACGATGTCCCTGGCGACATTTTTCTCGCGCGCCAGCGCATCGACAAGCAACAGGATTTCGCGGCTCATGTCAGTGAATCCTCCGGAACTTAGAATTTTGGTACGAGGCGTGCTTTCTCGACATCGTCGAAGGCGACCGTAAGCTCCCCTTTTTCGGTGTCGACAACGACTGCGCCATCGCGCAGTCCCTTGAGCATGCCGGTGAAATTACGTTGATTACCCACCGGGACACGGGTGCGTAACCGGATATCGGCGCCATTGAAGCGTTCAAAGTCAGCGGGCTTGACGAGCGGGCGATCGAGTCCCGGCGAGGAGACTTCTAGCCGGTCGAAGTCGATGTTTTCGACCTCGAACACGCGGGTGAGCTGATTGCTGATCGTTGCGCAGTCATCCACGGTCACGCCTCGCGCGATGTCGATGAACACGCGCAGGAGCCGCCCGCGCGGCGAACCCTCGACCATCACGAGATCAAACCCGAGTCCGGTCACGACCTGCTCGATCAGATCAGTCAGTTTCTGCACCCTCGCTCCGCAAATAAAAAATGGGCGTAACGCCCATCCCGTTGAATTTAAGCCGGAAAAACAAGCCGCAAAGAGAGCTTGTCAAAGCCTTCCCATTCTAGGGTAAAAAATCGGTTTTTGCAAACCATCGAGATACGACGAGATTGGCGAAAGGGGTTTGAACGGCAAAGTAGCGTATGATCCAGCGGCGCTTTGTCCCGTTCTGAAGCAGGAGCCAAAAACCATTTTTCACCTCCGCATTGCCGCATCCTGCCTGCTGCTGGCTCTTCTGTTCATGATTTTTGCCCGTGCGCTCATGCTGCGCCGCCGGGGGATCGACGCCTTCGTGCGGGGGCCGCAATACACGGCGTTCGGCATTTATTATCTGGTGTTTACCTATGCGGTTCTGGCTTGTTCCTTTGCCTGGCCTTTTCCCACCGTCTTGGGACAGGCGCTATGGCACAGCCCGGCCTTGTCCTGGGCTGGAGCCGTGCTGTGTCTTGCGGGCGTGGCAGGGTACGCCCTGTGCATGACCTCGCTTGAGGATTCATTCCGTATCGGCATTGATGAAAATGCGCCGGGCAGGTTGATTACCGGCGGCATCTTCGGGTACAGCCGCAATCCGCTCTACCTGTCCTTGCTCACCGAATATCTTGGGCTGCTGCTGGTCTTCGGCAATATGGCCATGGCGGTCAACCTGGGCATTTCGGTGTTCCTGATTTTGAGGCAGATTTTCAGGGAAGAAGAATTCCTGCGCCAGCGCCACGGAGAGGAGTACGCCGCTTACTGCCGTAGAACCGGGCGATTCTTCGGCAGGCATTGAATCGAGAGTCCGTGCGTTTTACATGATGATGGGGCCGATCCCCCGTTTGATCTGGTAGCGGTAATAAAGATTCACCATCAGATAAAACAGATACCGGCCCGGTCTGCGCAAGAAACGCCGATGCAGCAGGCAGCGCCGGAATATGCGCCTCAACGAGTAGACCTGGTTGTAAATGCCCCAGAACATTTCGGTGATTTCTTCCGTCGTCATGGACGGATGGCGTATGACCGCTTTAGTGGGGGTGTACTTATAGACATCTTCCTCGGTCAGCCGCCCGGCGTCGCGCATCTCGTTGTAAAAATCCGTGCCCGGTATGGGGGTCATGATATAGAACTTCGGCATGAGAATGCCGGATCGTTCGATGAACTCTACCGTATCGCCAAGCGTTTTCGGCGTATCGCCGTCAATGCCCACCATCATCTCGCTGGCGATTTCAATGCCGCTTTCCCTGACCCTGGCAAGCAGTTCCAGAAACTCCGCTGGACGGCACCAACTCTTGCCGATTCGATCCAGGTTGTCCTGGCTGACGCTTTCCAGCCCGAAGCTCAAGGTGCTGCAACCGCTTCGGGCCACCCGTTCCAGCAATTCAGGCTTTTTGGCGATATCCAGCGAGCACTGCGACATCCATTCCATGCCCAGGCCGGCAATTTCGCCGCATAGCTCTTTCAGGTAGCCAGGGTCGGCCACGATATTGTCGTCCAGCAACAGGAACCGCCTGAAGCCCAGGCTTTTGACATGGCGGATATCGCGCATGACTTCGGCAATGTCCCGCTTGAGGTAAACGCCCCGGTACATGCAATAGATCGAACAGAACCTGCAACGGTGCGGACAGCCGCGCCCAGCCTGCACCGGCAGAAAGTCGCCGATGCGCTTGTGCAGGATCAGTTCGTAACGCGGCAACGGGGTGGACAGGCGGGTCAGCTTTTTTTCATAAGACCGTTTCAGGATTCCATTTTCAAAGTCGTGAATGAGTCCTGCCCAGACCTCTTCGGCGTCACCGATGACCACGCTGTCGAAGAACGAACCGGATATTTCCGGAACCAGGCTGAACATGGGGCCGCCCGCTATGACGGTCTTGCCTCGCTTCCTGAACTCTGCGGCAATCTCTCGGCCACGGTTGGCGGCATGCCCCATGCCGCCGCAGGCAATCAGACCGGCGTCGGTGTCGAAGGGAATGTCCTCGATGGTTTCCAGGCAGATTTCGCACTCCCAGTCCGGCGGAGTGAGCGCGGCCAGCAAGGGATATGCCAGCCCCACGAAGTAAAGCCTGCGCTTTTTGATGAGTCTGCCCGCGTCATCGTAGATGGTGGGCTGTATGAACAGTACCTTCTTCTTCATGCCCTGGATTCGCGGATCATTTTGAAATACTGGCCGGTGATGGTGACGATTCCGCGCAAGGTGCGGAGATAGGCTTCGAGGCTGTACTTGCGCAGGATATACAGGTGCATGCCCGGCCCGACGGAAGTCTTGAAGTACACGCGCAGGATGTTCCTGTAAAAATCGGCCGGGGCCATCTTGAGCGGCTTGATCATCAGATGGGCCAGATCCCATAGCTCATGGCGCTTTCGGGGTACGACAAGCCGGTTCTTGTACTGCTCGTAACAGGCAGTACCCGGTAACGGCGTCAGCGGTTGCAGGTTGATGATGGGGTTTTTGAAACGCTTCAGGAATTTAATGACATTATCAAAGTCGCTGCGATCCCAGTTCGGCATGGCGATCAGGCCGCAATAGCAGTTCATGCCCAGACTCTCGATGGTCTCGATGGCTTTGACGTTCATGTCTACCGAGCTTTTCTTGCCGATATTGTCCAGATCGTCATCCTTGAATGATTCTATGCCCACAAAAACCGCGTGCAGGCCCACGTCGCGCAACCGCTTCATCACATCCGGGTTTTTCACGACAAAGTCGGCGCGCCCGAACAGGATGAAGGTTTTATTGATGCCTTCTTCTTCCATCAGGCGGCAAAACTCCAGCACCCGTTCCCGGCGCAGCAGAAAGTTGTCGTCCACCACGTAAAGNTTGCGCTCTTCGATCGTNTTGATTTCTTCAATGATTTCGCGCAGATCACGTTCAAAATAATTCTTTTGTGTGATGCAGGTGCAAAAACAGAAATTGCAGTTATAGGGACAGCCGAAAGAGGTTTTGATGGAGGCGCAGTGGCTCAGGTAGCTGTAGCTGTATTTTTTGCGATATTTCCTGGTTTTGCTGCGATCCGGGAAGGGGAACGGAAATTCCGTTTCAAAAGGCGGGCGCGCCTTGCCTTTTTGCCATACGCCCGGAATGGTTGAACGGATATCGTCAAGCGTTCCGGCGCGTGTCTCGGGATCGGTAAGATCGGCTTGCTTCAACAATGCCAGGAGAGGTTCCATGCTGGTCATGGCGTTGCCGTGCATGACTAGGTCGATGCCCGGTCCATCGAAGTCGTCGGGGTTTACTTCCGCATGCACTCCGCCCGCCATGGTGACGATGGCTGGATCAAAGGCGTGCGCCCGGCCGGACAGATCCTTGACGATGCCTACGTGCGTCAGATAGGACGTAAAGCCGACAAGACCGTACTTTTTTTGTGTCAGAAAGTATTCCAGTTCCTGTTTTTCCAGGATGAGATCCACAATATCCGCATGATGTCCCAACTGTTCGACTCGGGCGGCAATGTATTCCAGTTCCAGAGGCTCGCAAATCATCATGCTGTGCAGGTTGATGCTTTCCTTGTGCGGCTTGGGTCGTACCAGCAAAATATTCATGGATTGCTTCCTTCCTGGCCTGCGGGCAGGGTTCTGAAAACGTTGAAGCTGTTCTCGGGTATAGGTTTGTAGTTCAGCAATGGCGCAAAAATCCTGAGCGCGAGGTTCAGAATCGGATTGGAATGACTGGCAAGCACATAGATATCTTCGTAGCGGCAGCCGATCCGGAGTTTGGCTTCCTCCGCAGTTTGGCCGAAGTCGATGCGCTTGAAGCCGTTTTCGATGGCATGGCGGATGATTTCCATCAGCATGCGATTGTAGGCGTCGTGACGGGAGGCCAGTTCCGCGTCAAAGCCGGTGAATTCAAAGATCAGTTCATCTCCGTTTTCCAACAACTGATAAAAAGCCACAGGTTGATTGAGCTCATTTTCCATGACGAAAATGTCGAAAAAACTCCCACGGAAAAACTCAAGACTCAGCGTTTCAATTTTATAGTCGGCCCGCGCTAACACTTGCAGGTACAAGGCGTATAAATCCTCGCCAAAACGGCTGTTGTCCGCCAGTTTGTAAATCCTGAGTCCGGAGGATCTTTTCAATGCCTTTTTATAGCGGTTGCGATAGTGGCTGCGCAAGTCGGCCATATAGCCGTCGAAACTGCTCCAGCGTACATCCAGCACGCAACGCGGACAGGTCATTACCTGCACGAAACCAGGGGACTTGACTTCGCCGGGCAGGTTGAACACCAGGCGCATGCCTTTGAGTTTGCGCACGAACTCGAAAAAAAGTTCGCTGCTGCCTACGCCCAGGTGTACCCCGGCCCGCGCCACGGACAAAGGCACATAGACGAAGCGGGAAAAAGCCTTCAGGGAAAACCGGGTGAATTGGGTGATGACGTATTCTTTGCGGGTAAACAGCATGAAACGGGTATCCGGAGCGCCGGAATCGTCCGTGAACATGTAGTAACGACTGTCCTGCGCATCGCTGCGCCCTTCCATGAAGCGTAGAAAGGAACGACTCAGATAAATGTTTGTACCCAGGTTTCGATCCCAGCTTTCCGGCAGGTCGGAGGCCGCGTTGAATTCAAACAGCCTCATTCGCTTCCATCCAGGGGCTTGACAATTATGAGCATGTCTTTTCTCGTTGGAACCTGTGCAGTATGTCAGTCCTGATTGTCGCCGAGCCTCCATTCGTAGACGACGTATTGTCGCAGGGCATCCCGGCAATGGGTTCGACAGAAGACACTGGATCTGGAGTTGTCGTCCCATACGAAGCCGGTTTCTCCTCCCCGGTAAACGCCTTTCACCTGCTTGAAAATCTCATTGATCAACCCCAATGAAACACCCATGTTTTCATACTCAGGCAGTACTCCGATAGTGTTTATCATGAATTCCCTGATGCGTCCACTGAAGAGCTTGCAGCGTAAAAAAAACAGCAATGGGTTGACGCGACCGTTCTCCGGCAAAATCTCGTTGAAGTTCGGGTGCCATATGACAAAACCGATTTCTCTTCCTTCCTTCATGGCATAAATGATATTGCTGTTTTTGAGCAATGGGCGTATTGCCTGGATCATTTCACAAGATTCGCGGATACTCTTATGAAAGTAAAAGCGTGTTTTATCCAGGGTTTTATTGAATAAATCACCCAGGATCAGCATCTCCCGCTCCAGGTCATTCAAGCGGATATAGCGGTAGGATATGCCTGAATATGCCTTGTCGAGCACCGTTTCCGGCGGGTCGAAGGTCGTGGCATTGGCGTAATATGTAGACAGGGTGTGCTCGATGAAGCCGCGTCCGGAAAAATAGTCGGGGTAATACTCCGGGCTATAGGAGCCGGAAAAGACGGCCGGCAGATCATAATGATTCTTCAGGAAACCGAGTCCATAGGTGAGATGACCATTCATTCCGATGATGATCTTGCTGGTTCCCCACTCTTTCGCCAGATGCGAAGCTCGTTCCAAAAGCAGATCCACAGCCTCGTTTTGATCGGGCAGGGCTTCAAAACAACCCAATTGAAGAGCATCCAGACGCGGATGGTGCAACAAAACGGCTCTGGCAACAAATTGTCCGCCATCGGAAACCAGCACGGGCTCCACCTGACAGTTCCGGCTGAAGGAATCCTTTTTATGCAGGAAATTTGCTGCCGAGTGATTGAAGTTGTCTCGGTTGGTTCGATAACGGGCGTAAACCCTGTAATACAGATCAATAAATTCTTTTTTCAGGCGTCTTGTGTCGACTCCGATCAATTTCATGATATTTAGATTTTTCGGCCTTGGGTATCAGTTGATGGCATGAGGGCTGGACGGTCAGTGCACGATGACGATATCCCGGCGTGCAGGCGGCGTTTGCACGCGGGGCGGTTCTGGCGCAGGGGAGGGCGGTGCGGCAGCGGTTTGTTGTGGCAGTGCGGCAGCGGGGGGGGGGACCTGAACGGGAGGCTGTGAGG
>WRNU01000083.1 GCA_009776435.1 Betaproteobacteria bacterium
AGCAACGTCTACGCCGATTTGGGCATGGCCGACGCTGACGAAATGATCGTCAAGGCGCAGCTTGCAACCAAGATTGGCGAGATTATCAAGAGCCGCAAATGGAGCCAGCAGCAAGCGGCTGATGTTCTTGGCCTGACACAGCCAAAACTGTCCAGGATGTTGCGCGGTCAGTTTCGCGGCATCAGTGAAACAAAGATGCTCGACTGTTTAGTTCGGCTTGGCCGTGACGTACAAATCGTTGTCGGCCCTGCTCGCCGTGTGCCTTCGGCTGGACATCTTGCTGTCGTGTTTGCTACGTGATATTGGATGAATGACTGTGCGTTGTGCAGAGGACTCCTGAGCAATTTCGCTCTCTCGCGGTGCGTCGTGCATAGGACTGCTGACACGGCCCGTTCAGAAGTCGGCTGCACACTGGGCGGCCAGCTCCGAGAACTGCTGCATTCGCCTTCTGAAAATGACACTGTGTGAAAAACGTCCATAAATCCTCGTTGGACTCTATCCTCATCTGGCAATATATGCCAATTATTGGTATAGTACGCAAAAGTTCGACAGGAGGTTTTTATTATGCAGGTACGCTCCCGGAACACCTCGGTATACCTTGGCGACCATTTCGCAGGATTCATCGACAAGCAGGTACAGACAGGCCGGTATGGAACAGCCAGCGATGTCGTGCGGGCTGGATTGCGTCTGTTGGAAGATCACGAAACCAGGGTAAGGGCGCTGGAAGCGGCCCTGGTTGAAGGTGAGAGTTCCGGCGAACCTCGTCCATTTGACTTCGATGCGTTCAAGACCCGCAAGCGGGCGGAGTATGAGCACAGGTGAAATCGCTCGTTTTCACCCCGGCAGCGCAATCCGATATGGAAGCCATCTGGGATTACACGGTTGAGAACTGGGGGCTTGACCAAGCCGAGCGTTATGCGGATGACATTCGATACGTTTGCCATGACCTGGCTTCTGGTTGCAGGCAAGGTCGTCCGGTCGATGTACGGCCTGGCTACCTGAAATACCTCATTGGATCGCATGTCGTTTTTTTCCGCGATCACTGTGACCAGCTTGAAGTCGTTCGCATCCTGCATGGCAGGATGGATGTAGATCGTCACCTTTAGCAGGCTGCTCAAAAACCCTGCGAGTACGCACAGGTCGGCGAAGCACTGTAGGTTGGGGTGAGCAGAGCGAACCCCAATCTACACGCTGCTTGTCATCCTGCGCGAAGTCGCAGGATCCATGCGGTGTGCGGATTGCAGCAACTCCGTCCGTCTCATCCGACACCTCCTTGGGCATCGAGTGAAACCGGACAGATCATGTGCTACAAGGCCGGACAGATTACTTGTTTCCTACATTTGGTTCGTTTTGGCTTGCCTGTCTCGTGAGGGTGTGGATAGAATCAGGGCATGAACACCATCACGTTCGACACGCTCAAGGCTGCCAACAAGCTCAAAGCCGCCGGTTTCACGCCTGAACAGGCTGAAGCGGTTGCCGCGACCATGCGCGATTCCACGGAAAGCGCCGATCTTGTTACACGCAAGGATTTGCAAATCGAGCTGGCGCCCATCAAGGCCGATATTCTGCTGCTCAAGTGGATGGTGGGGGTAATCGTCGCTGGCGTGGTCGCACTGGTCGCCAAGGCGTTTTTCTGAACCCTGGCAGGCCGCTACATGTTGTGGTGTCAGCACTGTAGGTTGCGAGTACGCACAGGTCGGCGAAGCGCCACCGTCATTGCAGCGCGGCCATCATCAACAACCACTGCTCTACCACTGAGCTATCCAGAGAGATTCCCCGTAAAACCCTTCCCACAGCGTGAAACGCCTGGCGAGGGTAGTTCGCACATAGAGTCGCTATAAGAGGCGGATTTCAGCCTGTAATTATAATTTTTCACAACTACAGGCAATTTTCTGCCGCATGCCCCATAACAAATTGATTTTGCTATAATAGGCAGAATCAGGGCGCTAGTTCGAGCTTTTCGTACATAAAGGCGGAAAAAGGGCATTTATTACAGCAGCAAAATGAGGGTATCGTGGCAAAGATCAATTTGACGCCGGATGAAATGGAGTCCGTGCTGGGAGAAAAGCTCAAGGCTCTTCGCCTGTTTCGGAACATCGACCAGACAACGCTGGCCGAACGAGCCGGTGTCAGTGTCCGCGCGTTGCGCAGCCTGGAATCCGGACAGGGATCAACCATCGCCACGCTGGTTCGTGTCATTCGCGCTCTGGGCCGAGAGGAGTGGCTAAACTCCATTGCCCCTGTGGCTACCATCAATCCGCTGGCACTGACCCGCGAAGCGCAGCCCCGACAGCGAGCTTCTCGCAGAAGCCGCATCCGCAGTATGGACTAACCCGATAAAGGAACCCCCTGTGGCCGCGACAAAGAAAACCAGACCCTANAAACATGTTCTGGCGGTTGAAGTCCATCTCTGGGGCATGCACATCGGNTCTGTTGCGCTGGACCCNGCCTATGGCTACTACGTCTTTGCCTACACGGCTGAATTCGCCGCCAAGGGGATCGAGCCNGCNCCATTGCACATGCCCGTCGTGTCCAGGGAACCTTACCTGTTCACAGATCTGCCGGAGGCTACCTACAAACGCTTGCCGGCGATGCTAAACGATGCGCTACCCGACGATTTCGGCAATGCGCTTATTAACCGCTACATGGCTGACCAGGGTATTGCAGCCCAGGATATTACCGCGCTGGATCGTCTGGCTTACATGAGTACCCGCGCGATGGGAGCATTGACCTTCAAACCCGCACGAGGACCGACAAGATACAAACCGACGGTCATCGAACTGAGTTGCCTGGTTGAGCAAGCACGCCAGGCGGTCATCGGCGACATAACCGATGACGGTCATACGAATGCGGCGTTACGAAGCATCATCGACGTCGGCACCAGTGCAGGCGGCGCTCGTGCCAAGGCGGTCATTGCCTTGCATCCGGAGACAGGTGAAATGCGCTCCGGCCAGTTGGATGTGCCGAACGGTTTTGAACACTGGCTGCTCAAGTTCGACGGAATGGGCAAGGATCTGGAATTGGGCACGACCCAAAACTACGGTCGTGTTGAGTACGCCTACTCCCTGATGGCTCGCGCTGCGGGCATCCGCATGAGCGAATGTCGCCTCCTCGAGGAGAATGGCCGGGCGCATTTCATGACAAAGCGATTCGACCGTGAAGGGCAAGGCAATCGCCATCATATGCAGACGCTCTGCGCGATGGCGCATATCGACTATAAGAAAAAGGGTACCAACGCTTATTCCCAACTCTTCAACGCAATCGGCCAGTTGGCGTTGCCTTACGTGGATCTGGAAGAGGCTTTTCGGCGCATGGCGTTCAACGTAATGGGCCGAAACTGCGATGACCACTCCAAGAACTTCTCATTCATGCTGCGCAGTGGCAACGCTGCCTGGGAATTGGCGCCAGCCTATGACGTTACCTTCGCACACAACCCGATTGGAGAATGGACGTACCAGCATCTAATGTCGGTAAATGGCAAGTTCAAAGACCTCACGATGACCGACCTGCTCGCAGAAGCGGAACGTTTTGGCGTCGGTACTGCCAAGCGAGTCATCGAGGAGGTGCGTGTTGCCATTCTGTCCTGGCCCGAGTTCGCGCAACAAGCTGGTGTCCCCGAGGCTCAAATGGCTGAGATCCAATCTCTACTCCTTGCGAGGTAACCCGCCTGTAAATGGACTCTTCGACCGCTATGCTCCTTGGGCAGCAATAGCAGACCCCTTTCCCGCCTCTCGGGGCGAGAAAGGGGTTGAACGACAAGGTGAGTCAATTTCAAGTCGGTGCTTTTGGGGAAAACGGGGTCAGTTATAAGTCGGTGTTGACAATTGCGGGCGGCAGATTGCCGAAAACCGACAATCTGCCGCCCGGATTGGTGCGTTCGGACGACTTTGAGCGTTACAGGCCGCGAAAAGGTTTTGATTGTTAAAAAGTAAGCAGTCAGACCATCTGAATGACGAGTTTTTTCCCGCAGGCTCCGGCGTAGCGCCGAAGGGTTTCAAGAGAGGGCGAATGCTTGCGGCTGCCCAGACTCGACTCGATGCGAGCAAGCACGGGCTGCGAAACACCCATACGGGCGGCCACATCGGCTTGGGTCAGACCGGCATCCTTGCGTGCGGCAAGCAACGCGGCCAACGCCGCAAATTCGTCTTCGAGCGCATCGTAAGCGGCGCGAAAAGCCGGGTCGGCCTTGCGTTTCTTCGCCGCATGGGACTTCGGGTCGAACGCCACCGGCTGATAGCTTTCTTCGATTTCAATTTTCCTGGTCATTGAGTACCTCTTTCAAACGCTTGCGGGCGAGTTTCAATTCCCTTTGCGGGGTCTGCTGTGTCTTCTTGATGAAGCCGTTCAGGATGACGATGCGCCGCCCTGCCAAGGAGCAAAAGAACGCGCGTCCGATGCCTTCTTCTCCCTTGGCGCGAATCTCGAACAGTCCGTCACCAAAGGGGCGCGTGTACGGCAAGCCAAGGTTCGGCCCGGATACCCCCATCTGCTCCACGATGCGCACATAGCTGGCGCTGATGCCTGTTGGCCATTCATCAATGGTCGCCTGCACGGAAGCGTTGTAGTACGCGATGGTGTAAGACATGAGCGAATTATAGCATAAATGCTATTTCCAGCAAGGGCACGTTGAGCCGGAACCGCTCCAGGCGTTACAGGCCGCGAAAAGGTTTTGCCGCAGAACCGACATCATCGGGACGATCCGCTTCCATGTCGCACACTCGGTCGAAGATCACGGTGACCAGATGCGAACAAGCCGCTTTGACAAAACAGGTGGTTATAATAACCACTATGGACAGCCGAAAACTCATCAAACTTCTGGAAGCGGATGGATGGTATCTGGTTCGGGTCAGTGGCTCGCATCATCAGTTCAAGCATCCGAACACGCCAGGTCTGGTAACGGTTAAACATCCAGACCCGGACATCCCGAAGGACACTCGGCAGTATCAAGCGGCAGGCTGGATGGAAATGAAAGGAATGGAGGTTTGATATGCGTTTTCCTGTTGTTTTGCATACCGACGACGGCGTGCGCTTCGGCGTGACGGTTCCCGATCTTCCTGGATGTTTTTCATCCGGTGACACGTTCGACGACGCGCTCACGTCCGTCGTAGAAGCCATCGACCTGCATCTTGAGGGAATCATCGAAGACGGCGGCGAAGTACCCGTCCCGTGCGCAATCTCCAAGCACATCGGAAATCCGGACTACGCCGACGGCGTGTGGGCTTCGGTAGACGTGGATGTGACCCGTTTCGATGGCCGAGCGGAAAAGATCAATATCACCCTGCCTCGTCGCTTGCTGGCGAAAATCGACCGCTACGCACGCGCACACGGCAAAACACGATCCGGTTTCCTGGCCGAGGCGGCGCGGCGGGCAATGGGTTAGTGCATTCTAAAACGACAAACCGGGCGGCAGATTGCCGAAAACCGACAATCTGCCGCCCGGATTGGTGCGTTCAAACAACTCCAGGCGTTACAGCCCGATCTGGCTGACGACCATCTCCTTGAGGTTGTCGGAAACGGTGAAGGCCGCTTCGGTCTCGGCGCGGATTTCGTCCACGCTCACGCCGGGAGCGTACTCTTCCAGCACCATCTTGCCGTCGTAGAAGCGGAACAACGCCTTTTCCGTCACCAGGGTGGAGACGCGGCTCTTGACGGTGAGCGGAAGGGTGCACTTCTTGAGAATCTTCTTCTCGCCGTTGTTGGTGTGCTCCATCGCCACGATCACGTTCCTCGCGCCGACGGCGAGATCCATCGCGCCGCCCATGCCGGGTACGTTCTTGCCGGGCACCATCCAGTTGGCGAGGTCGCCGTTCTCAGCCACTTGCAGGCCGCCGAGCACGCACGCATCGAGGTGCCCGCCGCGCATCAGCGCGAAAGACATCGAAATGTCGAAGGTTGCGCCATGCGGCAGGATGGAACAGGGATTGCCGCCCGCATTCACGGTGCGGGGCTTGCCGACGGGCGGGATGTCCTTCGGAACCGGGCCGATGCCCAGGAAGCCGTTTTCCGAGTGCAGCGTGAGGTGCACGTCTTCGGGCAGGAAGTTGGCGACGAGGGTCGGCAGGCCGATCCCGAGGTTTACAACGTCCCCGTCCTTGAGTTCCAGCGCGATACGGCGGGCGATGAACTCCTTGGCGCTCATTTCTTGCGTCATGTTTGTCTCCTTGTTTTAGGCGGGGTAGATGATGTGGTCGATCAGGATGCCGGGGGTCATGACGGAATCGGGGTCGATCTGACCGATGTCGACGACCTCGTGCGCTTCCACGATCACCGTCTGGGCGGCGAGCGCCATGAGCGGGTTGTGATTGCGCATCGAGCGGAAGTAGACGAGGTTGCCGAAGGCGTCGGCCTTGACGGCTTCCAGCACGGCCAGGTCGGCCGTGAGCGGCATTTCCAGCAGAAAATCCTTGCCGTTGATGTTGATCGTCTGTTTCTGATCGAATTTCTGGCCGTTGATGGAGACATCCATCTTGACTTCGCCTACCGAGGTGCCCACGCCCGTCGGTGTGAGCACGCCGCCCAGGCCGGAGCCGCCGGCGCGAATGCGCTCGGCCAGCGTGCCGATGGGGGATAGCTCGATTTCCATTTCGCCAGCAATCATCTGGCGCTGGGCTTCCTTGTTCAGGCCGATGTGGCCGGTGATGAGCTTCTTGACGCGCTTGTTGCGAATCAGCAGGCCCACGCCTTCCGGCCCCCGCGTGGCGTCGAAGAAGGCCGTGTCGTCACCGATCATCGTCAAATCCTTGACGCCTGAATCGAGAATGGCCTGCATCAACCGGGGCGGCGTGCCGTTGCCCATGAAGCCTCCATACATGATGGTCATACCATCACGCAGGAACGATGCGACTTGTGAGAGTTCAAGTCTCTTTGATTTCATTTCCCTTTCTCCTGATATGCCGCGCGCCCCAGGAACAACAAAGACGGCGGACACATGGTTGAACAGTTTTATGGTCTGGCGGGAAGTCCGCGCCTCGGGGCGGTTGTCTCCTCTTCCAACGGGGATTCTAGCTGCGGATGTCTCGCGTGTGTGAAAAATATTGCTATTCAAAAACATACGCGCACGTACCATGTTTTTTTCTCATAAGACTCCGGCAGGGAAACAAGGGCATGCGATACGGTATGGAAGCAAATATTGATGGAAATGGCTATAACCGCGTTTCTTCCACACAACGGCGGAAACGTGTCGATGCTAAACTGCCAGGGTCATGAACGGAGATTGCTTCAGGGAACGGGTGTGTTCGTCGTCAAACTGGTTTTGATCGTTCTTCTGCTCGTCATCGTTTTCGGGATCGGGACGCTGGCGCGCGTCTTTTTCCGCATGCTGCCCGGCTCGCGCCCGAACGCGAGTCGCGGGTTGGACGGGCGGAGTCCTTCTTCTTCTCGCTTCGGGAATGAAGAAAAGGTGGAGCGCATGCTGGCGTGCTCCGTTTGCGGCGTACACGTGCCCGAGAGCGAAGGCATCGAGGCTGCGGGCAGGTTCTTTTGCTGCGAAGCGCATCGCAAGTGAAGGCGTCCGCATCGTTTTCCGGCCCGGACGTCGATCCGGCACAACGCAAGGCGCTGCGCTATTTCAACCTGTTCCGGCTCGTCATCGCCGCCGTTTTTCTCGTGCTCGGGACGTGGACCGGGCTGGGGGCCGAAGCGCCCAGGCTCTTCTGGTTCACGGCGCTTTTCTACGTTGCCGTCGTCCTCGCGCTCGGCTTTCCGGATGCCGAAAACCGTATCGGTTTCAAGCGCCTGATCGTGATTCAGAGCTTTCTGGACATATTCGTCCTGAACATCGTCCTGTGGACGAGCGGCGGTTATCACAGCGGCGTTCCGGTGCTGATGATGATCGTGCTGGCCGGTTTCGGCCTGCTGGCCGGAGGGCGTATCGTGTTTTTCATGGCGGCGCTGGCAACCGTCAGCGTGTTGACCGAGAACGTCTGGCGCACTTTCGCAAGGCCCGATGCGGCGGATTTTTTTCGGGTGGCGCTGGCTTGTATCTCTTTTTTCATCATCGCCGTCGTGGCGCAGCGGCTGGCGCAACGGGCGCTGGCCAATGCGTCGCTGGCGGCGGTACGCGGCGCGGCGCTGGCCCGACAGGAGGCGATCAACGCGCACATCATCCGCGACATGCGCGACGGTATCATCGTTATGCGCGCGGACGGCACTGTGCGGCGTGCCAATCCTTCAGCCTGCATGCTGCTCGGGCTGGATCACCTGGAAGGGCGTCTCCTCGCCGATATTGTTCCCGAGCTTGCCGAGTATTGCCACGCAGGCGTCGTCACGGGCGAGGCAGGGCAACTCATCCAGTTGGGGCAAGCCCGGCGTTTGCTGCGCTGCCGGGTCGCGGGCAGCGTCAGTGGCGGCGGAATTGATGAAGACGGCACAGGCGACACGCTGATCTTTCTCACCGATCTGGAAGACATCCAGCGCCGCATGCAGCAGCTCAAACTCGTCTCGCTCGGGCGACTGACCGCCAGTATGGCGCACGAGATTCGCAACCCGCTCTCGGCGGTCACGCAGGCCGCCGAACTCTTGTGCGAAGAGAAACGCAGCAGCATGCAGGTGCGGCTCGTCAACATCATCAACGACAACGCCCGACGCATCGAGCGCATGATTCGTGACGTGCTCGCGCTGGGCCGTCGGGACAGGACGCACCCCGAGGCGTTGCCGCTGTCGGAGTTCGTTGACGAAGTGCTCGAAACCTTCAGCCTGAGCGGAGAAACCGAAAAGGCCATTTTCCGGGCGCACATCGGTCCCGGACTCACTTTGGGCATCGACCGTGCCCACCTGCATCAAATCTTCGACAACCTGCTGTCCAACGCTCGTCGCTATTGCAGCGGCAAGCCGGGTTCCATCAGGATTACCGCCGGGGGTCTCGAGGACGGGCAGGTGCAGGTACATGTGATCGACGATGGCCCTGGGCTCGATTTGCAGGCGCGCGCGCATCTGTTCGAGCCGTTTTTCACCTCCCACGCCAAGGGGACCGGGTTGGGGCTTTACATTGCCCGAGAACTGGCCGAAGCCAACGGTTTCAGCCTCGAACTGCACGACAGCGACTCCGGGTGCCCCGGCGCGCATTTCATCCTCACCGGACGAAGCCAGCCATGAGTTCAGACTTTCCGGAACGCCGCAGCCGCGCTGCCGTCAGCGATGTACTCATCGTCGACGACGAAGAAGACATCCGCGAGTTGCTGGTGCTTTCCCTGCTGCGCATGGGGCTTGGCGCGGATACTGCCGGTTCGATCGAGGAGGCGCGCCTGTTGCTCGAAAAGGCCCAATACCGGCTGTGCCTCACCGATATGCGTCTTCCCGACGGTGACGGGCTGGGTCTGGTCGAGCACATTCAGCGTCACCGGCCCAGTCTGCCCGTGGCCGTCATCACCGCCTTCGGCAGCATCGAGACGGCCATTCGCGCCCTCAAGCTGGGCGCGTTCGATTTCGTCACCAAGCCCATCGAGCTACAGGCTTTGCGCAGGCTCGTCCAAAACGCCCTCCGGCTTCAGCCCTCCGGTTCGCCCGGAACGGCTCCCACGGACACCGACGGGCGCGGGTTGGTCGGGCGTTCGCCCGCGATGACGCAATTGCGCGCGCTCATCGGGAAATTTGCTCGTAATCAAGCGCCTGTTTTCATTCACGGCGAATCGGGCACGGGCAAGGAGGTCATCGCCCGCCTCATCCACAGCCTGGGCGCGCGCGCGGCGGGACCGTTCGTGCCCGTCAATTGCGGCGCGATTCCGCCGGAGTTGATGGAGAGCGAGTTCTTCGGCTACCTCAAGGGCAGTTTCACCGGCGCGTCTGCCGACAAGGACGGGCTGTTTCAGGCCGCCAATGGCGGAACCCTTTTTCTCGACGAGGTGGCCGATCTGCCGCTTTCCATGCAGGTCAAGCTGTTGCGCGCCATCCAGGAGCGCGCCGTGCGCCCCGTGGGCGCGCAAGCCGAGCAGACTGTCGACGTGCGCATTCTCTCCGCTTCGCATCGTGATCTGGCGAAGCTCGTTTCCGAGAACCGTTTCCGGCAGGACTTGTACTTTCGTATCAACGTTCTTGCCCTGCAAGTTCCCCCGCTGCGTGAACGCCTCGAAGACATCCCCGATCTGGCCGCCCATCTGCTCGCGCGGCTGGCCGAACGTGACGACGCGCCGGTACGCGCCCTCTCCTCCGAGGCGCTCTCCGCGCTACGGCAATACAGCTTCCCCGGCAACGTCCGCGAGTTGGAAAACCTGCTGGAGCGCGCTTGTGCCCTTGCCGAAAACAATGAAATTGCCGTGGAAGACCTCGGCATCGATTTGGTTCCCCTTGGCAGTCCGCCTCTCGTGGGTGCGATTCCTGTCGAAGAAGAAAATGGAAACGAGGCCGACGACGAGGTGGAAGAAATCTCCGACGATGAACGCGCGAAGGTTCTCAAGGCGCTGGATGAAACCCGCTGGAACCGCACCGCCGCCGCCCGCAAGCTCGGCATGACGCTCAGGCAATTGCGGTACAGGTTACAGAAGTGGGGGGTGGAGAGGTGAGGGGGCTGGTTGACTATATATATGTTTATATGTATAATTGACGCATGAAGTTCACATGGCACGAGATCAAGCGGCAACAAAACCTCAAAAAGCACGGGCTGGATTTTGAAGACGCGCACAAGGTCTTCGACGGCCCGATNCTGACTTTCGAGGATACGCGGGAAAGTTACGGCGAACAGCGGATGATCAGCGTTGGAATGCTNGACTGTCTCATNGTGCTCGTTGTTCATGTGGAATCCGAGAATGAAATTCGCATCATNTCCATGCGTAAGGCTACTCATCATGAAACAGACCAGTACNACGAATACCTTGGCCGATGACGACGCGCCGGAACTGGGGCCGGAAGATTTTGCCCGTGCCAGACATCGAGTTGGGATGCAGGATGTAAGCCGGGAGCAATGGGCTGCCGCCGTACGGGAAAAGCTCGGCAAGCAGCGCGTCTCCATCATGCTGGATGCCGCCGTGATTGCCTTCTTCAAGGCAAGGGCGGGCAAGCGCGGGTATCAGACGCTCATCAATCAGGCTCTACGCGACGCGGTGGCCGGAGTTTCCATCGTGGATGCTGTGCGCCAGACGATTCGGGAAGAATTGAAGGCAGGTTGAATCTGGAATCTGAATAGTTTGGTTTAAACCGAAAACGCACTAAAACGCGCAAACCTTCCTGCAAAATCGAGGCGTCGCCTCCACCCGCTTGCGTACCGAAGGGCGAGGTAAAACCGAGCCTGTCGCCGACAACGAAATCGGCGGCGCGGATAATCCCGAGGGGCGCGCCAAAAACCGGCGCGTGGAGTTCGTCGTGCCGAAGTCGATGTTGCAGAATTAGAGTTAGGGGATCTCTGAACAGCTCCGCATCCTGCGCGAAGTCGCAGGATCCATGCGGTGTGTGGATTGCAGCGACTTCGCTTCGCTACGCGCTGCAATGACAGAGGGGTGTTCAGAGGTTCCTTACTACCCATCCTGAAAGCGTGGTCACAACCGTCACGTACTCCGGCGGTGCTGCGATTCAGCAGCAAGCATGACCTGAATACTCGCTTCCAACGGATCAAGATGCTGTTCGATCACGCCGACAACGGTTACAGGATCAATGGTTCCCAGATAGTTGTGTACAAGGATGTTGCGAAAACCGCTGATGTCGCGCCACGGAATTTCCGGATAGCGCTCCTTTTCCTCCGGGGCAGGAGTTGCGTGGCTTCAGATAGTGTTTGCAGGTTACGCAGCGTGGCATCATAGAGAACGTCATCCTGGATGATGTCACCGCGCGCTTGAATACGCCTGATTCTGGCAATAGCGTCCAGGATGTGTTGGGCATAGGGTTGCCAGGGTTTGCTCATAGCTCTACGGATTCCCGTAAAACGCTTTCACGCAGATGCACGTTCAGTTCGTGTTCGGGTATCAGATCGACACGCCGCCCCAGTAATTCGGACAACTGTCTCGCGAG
>WRNU01000084.1 GCA_009776435.1 Betaproteobacteria bacterium
ACGGATTCCCGTAAAACGCTTTCACGCAGATGCACGTTCAGTTCGTGTTCGGGTATCAGATCGACACGCCGCCCCAGTAATTCGGACAACTGTCTCGCGAGCGGCAGGCGTTGGCGGAAAAGATCGTAACCGCGATCAAAGTCGACCAGGAAATCCACATCGCTGTCCGGACGCTCCTCTCCCCGCGCAACCGACCCGAATACGCGAATCCGACGCGCGCCATATTGCTCACCCAACGCGGCAATCTGATTTCTCTGAACGTGAAGCCGATCCAACAACATGTCTTTCACTTGCATAGCGAGGCTTTTATCCTACCTCATCACCCTTCGATACGATGGATTTCCGCTGCGGCATGATCGAAATAGCTGTCGAGGGTCGCGCAACAAGTCTATTCTCACCGCGCCCAAGGAACCTCTGAACAACCCCCCTGTCATTGCAGCGCGTAGCGAAGCGAAGTCGAAGAATGACAGGGGGGTAACTGAGTCAGCGTATCGACCTGATTTTTTCCTTCAGGAATTCGTACAGGGAATTACTCACCTTCACAACAACGGCGCAAGCCAGCGCCGCGCCTCTTCCAGATCCATCCCCGCGCGGCGGGCCCAGTCTTCCAACTGATCCGGGCCGATTTTGCCGACCGCAAAGTAGCGGCTTTCGGGGTGCGAAAGATAGAAGCCCGCCACGCTCGCCGCCGGGGTCATCGCCATCGACTCCGTCAGGCCCATGCCCGCGTTGCCGGGGGCGTCGAGCAGCGCGAACAGGGCGCGCTTGACCGTGTGGTCGGGGCAGGCCGGATAGCCGGGAGCGGGACGGATGCCGGAATATTTCTCGCGGATCAGGGCTTCGTTGTTAAGCGCCTCGTCGGCGGCGTAACCCCAGTCGTGTTTGCGCACGCGCTCGTGCAGCCATTCCGCGCAGGCTTCGGCAAGGCGGTCGGTCAGCGCCTTGAACAAAATCGCGCGGTAGTCGTCGTGAGCCGCCTCGAATTCGGCCAGTTTGGCTTCGATGCCCAACCCCGCCGTGACCGCAAAAACGCCGCACCAGTCTTCGATGCCGGACGTTTTGGGGGCGATGAAGTCCGCAAGGCACAGGTTGGGCTTGCCGGGCGTGTGTTCGCGTTGCTGGCGCAGTCCGTGCCAGACCAGCACGGGGGTTGTGCGGCCTTCGTCGGCATAAAGCGCGATGTCGTCACCCACGCTGTTGGCGGGGAAAAGACCGAACACGGCTTTTGCCCGACACCATTTTTCGGCAACGAGTTCGTCGAGCATGGCAAGGCCGTCACGATAGACGCTCCGCGCGGCTTCGCCGACCGTCCCATCTTCGAGGATTTGCGGGAAACGCCCGGACAAGTCCCACGTCCGGAAGAAGGGACTCCAGTCGATGTAATCGCGCAGGACGGCAAGATCGACATCGAGCGTCACAATTTTTCCCGAAACACGCGGGCGAGGGGGCGTGTAGGGCGCGGGATGCGGCGCGTGGCAATCGCAGGTGGGGGTTGGCCCCCACGGCAGGCGTAGCGCGTTGGCCCGCGCGGTCTCCAGCGACACACGGGGCCGCGCTTGTATGTTGGCATGGTTGTCGCGCACGCGGGCGTAGTCGGCGGCAAGCCGCTCCCGGAATTCACTGGCGTTTGTGCCGGTGCTGGAAAGCAACGCGCCGATGACGCCGACGGCGCGGGAGGCATCGGGCACGTAGACGACGGGCTGCGCGTAATGGGGCGCGATCTTGATGGCGGTATGAGCGAGACTCGTGGTGGCTCCACCGATCAGGAGCGGCATCGAAAAGCCCTGGCGCTGCATTTCGGCGGCAACGCCACACATTTCTTCGAGCGAGGGAGTGATGAGGCCGGACAGGCCGACGGCGATGGCTTCATGCTCACGCGCCGCCGCCAGGATTTTGTCGGCGGGAACCATCACGCCGAGGTCGATCACCTCGAATCCGTTGCAAGCCAGCACCACGGCCACGATGTTCTTGCCAATGTCGTGCACGTCGCCCTTCACGGTGGCCAACACGATACGGCCCTTGCTTGCTCCGCCGCTACGTGCCTTGTCCGCCTCGATGAAGGGCACGAGATGCGCCACGGCCTGCTTCATCACCCGCGCAGATTTGACGACTTGCGGCAAAAACATCTTGCCCGCGCCGAACAACTCGCCGACGACTTCCATTCCGGCCATGAGCGGGCCTTCGATGACCGCGAGCGGGGGTTTGCCTTCGGCTTCCAGCCGGGCGCGAAGCTCTTCGGTATCGGCGACGACGAAATCGGCAACGCCCTTGATGAGCGCGTGTTTGAGCCGTTCCTCCACCGGCGCGTCGCGCCAGGCGGTGTCTTGACTCGGCCCCGCGCCTTGCGCCCTGCCTGCCTCCTTCATCGTTTTGGCAAACTCGATCAACGCCTCGGCTGCGCCGGGATGACGGTTCAGCACCACGTCTTCCACTTTTTCGCGCAGATCGGCATCGAGCGCGTCGTAGACGCCGAGCATCCCGGCGTTGACGATGCCCATCGTCAGTCCGGCGCGAATGGCGTGGGTGAGGAAAACCGTGTTGATGGCCTCCCGCACCGTGTCGTTCCCCCGGAAGCTGAAACTCACGTTCGAGACCCCGCCGGAGGTATGCGCACGCGGCAGGTTCTCCCCGATCCAGCGCACCGCCTCGAAGAAATCGTTGGCGTAATTGTCGTGCGCCTCGATGCCGGTTCCAATGGCGAAGATGTTGGGGTCGAAGATGATGTCTTCGGGCGGAAAATCCGCGCCGCCTTCGGCCAGCGGCCCGACCAGCAAATCGTAAGCGCGCTGGCAAATCGAAATCTTGCGCGCGAGCGTGTCGGCCTGACCCGTCTCGTCGAACGCCATGACGACGATGGCCGCGCCATAGCGCCGCGCAAGCCGCGCCTGCCGCAGAAACTCCGCATCGCCCGCCTTGAGCGAAATGGAATTGACGATGCCCTTGCCCTGAATGCAACGCAGCCCCGCCTCGATGACTTCCCAGCGCGAGGAGTCGATCATCATCGGCACCTTGGCGATGTCCGGCTCGGTGGCGACGAGTTTCAGAAAGCGCGTCATAGCCGCTTCCGAGTCGAGCATCGCTTCGTCCATGTTGACATCGACGACCTGCGCCCCGTTTTCCACCTGCTGCCGCGCCACGGAGAGGGCGTCCTCGTAACGGCCTTCCCCGATCATGCGGGCGAAGACGCGCGAGCCGGTCACATTCGTGCGTTCGCCCACATTCACGAACAGGCTTTCCTTGTCGACCTCGAATGCTTCCAGCCCCGAGAGCCGTAGCCGGGGCGCGGGTTCCGGCAAGCGACGCGGCGCGACACCCTCCACCGCGCGAACGATTGCCGCGATGTGTTCCGGCGTGGTTCCGCAGCAACCGCCAATGATATTCACCAACCCGGCCCGCGCCCAGTCGCCGATCTCGGCGGCGAGTGCTTCCGGCGTTTCATCGTAGCCGCTTGGCGAGAGCGGATTCGGCAACCCCGCATTCGGGTGGGCGGAAACGAAGCTCCCGCAGTGGGCGGCGAGTTCCGCCACGTAAGGCCGGAGTTCTTTCGCCCCAAGGGCACAGTTCAAACCGAAGGCAAGCGCCCCCGCGTGCATGAGCGAATGCCAGAAGGCCACAACCGTCTGCCCTGAAAGCGTGCGCCCGGAGGCATCCGTGATCGTGCCGGAGATCATCACCGGCAGGCGTTGGCCGCGTTCGTCGAACAGGCGTTCGATAGCAAAGACGGCTGCCTTCGCGTTCAGCGTGTCGAAAATCGTTTCGATCAGCAGCACGTCGGCCCCACCGTCCACGAGGCCGCGCGCCGCGTCGAAATAATCGTCGGCAAGCGCCTCGAATTCAATATTGCGAAAACCCGGATCGTTCACGTCCGGCGAAATCGACAACGTGCGCGAAGTCGGCCCCAACACGCCCGCGCAAAAGCGGGGTTTATCGGGCGTGCGCGCGGTGAATTCGTCGCACAGCGCACGCGCCAGCCGGGCGCTTGCCACGTTCAGCTCATACGCAATCTCCGAGAGATCGTAATCCGCCTGCGATACACGGGTCGCGTTGAACGAACAAGTCTCGATGATGTCCGCCCCGGCTTCCAGGTAAGCGCGGTGAATATCGCCGATGACATCGGGCCGTGTGAGCACGAGCACATCGTTATTACCCTTGATTTCTTTCGGATGATCCTTGAAGCGTTCGCCCCGGTAGTCGGCTTCCGTCAGCCCCCGCTGCTGGATCATCGTGCCCATCGCCCCATCCAGCACCAGGATGCGGCGGGTGAGCAGTTGGCGGAGTGTGCGGTCGGCTTGCATCGTGTCCTCGATTCCTTTCGTCTGGCCTGCGCCCGAAAACATGAACGGCGCGGCAAACCGGCGGTGGTTTGCGAGCGCCGTTACTTCAAGCGGCTAAACGTTGGGATTCGCTGATCTCATCCCAACCTGCATGCTATCGGCTGCGTGGAGCGGGTGAAGGGAATCGAACCCTCGTATGCAGCTTGGGAAGCTACCGTTCTACCATTGAACTACACCCGCTCTGACCCCTTGGAGGAGGCGCGAACGCTCTCCGGAGGAGGATTGTAGCATCAGCCGTTCCCCTGCCCCCTTCGGATTTTGTGATCGAGCGGATAATTGTATTGTATCGTTACAAGTTGCTCCACCCGTTCCGAAGTATCATCCACCGCATGATCCACATCACCGTCAACGGACAGCCCGAAACCCTGCCGACAGGCTCCAGCGTGTCGGCCCTGCTCGAACAACGCGAGTTGACGGGCATGCGTCTGGCCGTCGAACGCAATGGCGAGATCGTGCCACGCGCGCGCCACGCCGATACCCTTCTTGCAGAAGGCGATACACTGGAAATCGTCTCTGCGGTGGGCGGCGGCTGATTTTCCTTTACCCCATCCATTTATCCTGGCCCGAACATGAACGATTCTCTGACAATCGCCGGTAAAGACTTCACCTCCCGCCTGCTGGTCGGAACCGGCAAGTACCGGGACTTCGCCCAGACGCGCGCGGCAGTCGATGCCTGCGGCGCAGAAATCGTCACCGTGGCTATCCGCCGCACCAACCTGGGCCAGAATCCGAACGAGCCAAACCTGCTCGATTTTCTGCCTCCAGGGCGTTTCACCATTCTGCCCAATACCGCCGGTTGCTTTACCGCCGATGAGGCCGTGCGCACCCTGCGACTGGCGCGCGAACTGCTCGACGGCGCGGCGCTGGTCAAGCTCGAAGTGCTGGGTGAGGCCCAGTCGCTTTACCCGAACATGCCCGAAACCCTGAAAGCCGCCGATGTCTTGGTCAGGGAAGGTTTTCAGGTCATGGTCTACTGCGCCGACGATCCTATCCAGGCAAAAATGCTCGAAGACATCGGTTGCGTGGCGATCATGCCGCTGGCTTCTCTCATCGGCTCCGGCATGGGCATCCTCAATCCGTGGAACCTCGCGCTCATCATCGAACGGATCGGCGTGCCCGTCATCGTCGATGCCGGGGTCGGCACGGCCTCCGATGCCACGATTGCGATGGAACTGGGGTGCGACGGCGTGCTGATGAACACCGCCATCGCCCACGCGAAAGACCCGGTACGCATGGCGGGCGCGATGAAAAAGGCGGTCGAGTCCGGACGCGAAGCCTGGCTGGCGGGCCGGATGCCGAAAAAAACCTACGTGGCCGATCCCAGTTCGCCGCTCACGGGGCTGATCGGTTCATGAACGTGACTGCGCGCAGCGCCGCCACGGAAACCGACACCGACAACGACTCCATCCCCCTGCCCGCGCACCGCTTCTCCAGCCGCTCGATCCGCAGTTTCGTGCTGCGCCAAGGGCGCATGTCGCCCGCGCAATGCCGCCATCTCGATGAAATGATGCCGAAAATCGGCATTCCATACCGACCGGAGCCGCTCGATCTCACGGCGGCATTTGGTCGCGCCGCGCCGAAAATCCTTGAAATCGGCTTCGGCATGGGCGAGACCACGGCGAAAATCGCCACAGCCAACCCCGAAATCGACTATCTCGGAGTCGAAGTGCACGGCCCAGGGGTCGGCGCGCTGTGCAAACTCATCGCTGAAGGCAATATCACGAACCTGCGCATCGTCCAGCACGATGCCGTCGAGGTGTTGCGCGACATGATCCCCGACGGCGCGCTGGCCGGGGTGCATGTGTTTTTCCCCGACCCCTGGCGCAAGGCTCGTCATCACAAACGCCGCCTGATACAGCCCGACTTCGTCGATCTCACAGCGATAAAACTCGCTCCCGGCGGTTATCTCCACTGCGCGACCGACTGGGAAAACTACGCCGAATGGATGCTCGAAACCCTCTCGGCAAGCACGCTGGAAAACACCGCCGACGGCTTTGCGCCCCGGCCCGCATACCGGCTGCCGACCAAGTTCGAGCATCGCGGCCTGCGACTCGGGCACGGTGTATGGGATGTCGTTTTCCGGCGGCCTCAGTAGGACGGAATCCACCATCCGTCAGCCGTTCGGGAACCTCTGAACAACTCCGTATCCACTGTTTGTCATCCTGCGCGAAGTCGCAGGATCCATGCGATGTGTGGATTGCAGCGACTTCGCTTCGCTACGCGCTGCAATGACATGAGGGTTGTTCAGAGGTTCCTTTGTGTATCTCTACGCAGCGCACGATCCAAAGCCGGGTCGATAATCCCGGATCGAACACACATGTCGCCAAAATGGCGGCATGTGTTAGAGTTTATTTCCGGTCGAGATCAGAGAGTCCAAGATGGCAACCCCCGCTACGATTCAGAGCCGCATTGGCGCGCGTGTTCCTCACGAAGTCTACGAGACGCTGCGCCGCGCCGCCGAGTTGACGGGCGCCACCGTCAACCAGTTTCTCGTTCAGGCCGCGCTCAAGGAGGCTCAAGCCGTCATCGAGCGGGAAGACGTGATTCGCCTGTCTCCGCGCGACTGGAACTGGCTGCTGGAACTCGTGGAAAACCCGCCCAATGCCAGACTGAAGGCAGCAATGGCGCGTTACCACGAAACCGTGCAAAGCGATGCGGATACAACCCCTGACCCGCAATCATGACCGGCACGGCTTCGAATGCGGTCGCCCGGAGTTGAACATCTGGCTGCGGCAGGTCGCCTGCCAACATCAGGACAAGGGGCTATCGAAGAGTTTCGTTGCGACACACGAGGACGGTTCCAGGCGAATTTGCGGCTATTATGCCCTGACGCTTGCCGAACTCGAAACGCGTTACCTGCCCGATGTCTGGCGCAAGAAGCTGCCGCGCCGGATTCCGGGTGTCCGTCTGGGACGACTTGCAGTTGACAAGGCATTCCAGGGTAAGGGGTTGGGCGAATTGTTGTTGACCGATGCGCTCATGCGGACACGGCGCGTCACGGTCGAGGCAGGCGGCATCGGCTTGTTCGTTGATGCCATTGATGAACAGGCGGCAGATTATTATGCGCGTTTTGGATTCGCCCCCGCGCCAGACAACCGGCTTTTGCTGCTGTTGCCGGTAACAGGGTTGTTTGCCTGAACACGGGTCTCGCGCTTGTCTCCGCCATTTATGGCGGAGTCGAGCGAGACAAAGCGTAACAGGGAGCCGAAGGCTCCCCAAGACCGTATCGAGGAATCCCCTGCCTTCAGGCAGGGGTGACTCAAAAACAGAAAAAGGTTCCCCATGCTCAAATTCATTGCCCGTTTGTTGCGCCATATCTGGCTTTTCATAGACGGCGCGCGCCGTGTTGCCATGAACCTCATCCTGCTGCTCATCATCGTAATGGTCATTGCCGCCATTGCGCATCCGGGGCCGACCGTGCCCAAGGCCGGGGCGGCACTGCTCGTGCGGCCTGTCGGCACCCTGGTCGAACAGGCCACCTTCGAGTTCTCCCTGAGCTCTCTGTCCGACGAGCAGCAGAAAGAAACGCCGCTGCCCGACCTGCTCGAAGCCATACGCGCCGCCCGTGACGATTCACGCATCAAGCTCATCGTGCTCGAAACCGACAAAATCGAAGGCGGCGGTCTTGCCAAGTTCGGCGAACTGCGCGCAGCCATCGCCGATTTCAAGACTTCGGGCAAGAAGGTGCTGGCACGCGGCGAACACTTCAACCAAAACCAGTATTTCCTCGCCTCCATCGCCGATGAAGTACATCTGGCCCCCGACGGCCATGTGCTCCTGCAAGGGCTGGCAAGATTTCCCACGTATTACCGGGGCGCACTCGACAAACTCGGCGTCAAGGTGCACCTGTTCCGTGGCGGGGAATACAAATCCTTCGGCGAACCGTTTACCCGCAACGACATGTCGAAAGAAGACCGCGAGGCAAGTCTGACGCTTCTCAACGGGCTTTGGGGGCACATCCGCAGCGAGATCAGCGCCGCACGCAAGCTGACCCCCGAGACATTCGACCAGTACACCCTCGATTACCTCAAAACACTCAAGGCCGCCAAGGGCGATCCCGCCGCCATCGCACAGAGCGCCGGATTCATCGACCGCTTTTCCACCCGCGATCAATGGCGTGCGCGGATCAAGGAGAGTCTTGGCGGCGCCGACAGCGCCGACAAGGATTACCGCCATATCAACGCCAGCGACTACCTCACCGCAGTTCGCCGCGCCCGCCCCGAGAAGCTCGACCAAATCGCCGTGCTGGTTGCACAGGGAACCATCGTCGACGGTGAACAACCGCCCGGCTCCGTCGGCGGCGACAGCTTCGCCCGCCTGATCCGCCAGGCGCGCGAAAACAAGCGGATCAAGGCGTTGGTCATCCGCATCGACAGCCCCGGCGGCAGCGCCGGAGCGTCCGAAGTCATCCGTCGAGAACTCGAACTTACCCGTGAAGCCGGTAAGCCCGTCGTCGCTTCGATGAGTTCTCTGGCGGCCTCCGGCGGGTACTGGATCGCAGCAGGGAGCGATGAAATTTTTGCCGAACCCGCTACCTTGACCGGCTCGATCGGCGTTTGGGGCATGTTTCCCGAGTTCTCCGATCCGCTCGGCAAGCTGGGGTTGAGCGTCGACGGCGTCGCCACCGCCCCCTTGGCCGCCGCGCTCGATCCGCGTCGCCCGCTCGACCCCGCAGTGGCCGAAGCCCTGCAACTGAATGTCGAACACACCTACCGCCGTTTTCTCGAAACCGTCGCCAAGGCGCGCAAAATGGAACCCGACGCCGTCGATAAAATCGCCCAGGGCCGGGTCTGGAGTGGCCAGGAGGCGCTCGATCTGGGACTCGTCGACCATGTGGGGGGACTCGATGCCGCGCTGCTCTCCGCTGCCAGTCGCGCCAAACTGAAGGAAAGGAGCTACAGCGTCACCTGGCCGACGCAGAGCGTTCCACCCATGCGCCAGTTGTTGAAGCAGATATTCGGCACGGACAACGACGAAAATCCTGCCGCTGCCAGATCCTCTCCAACCAACGACCTCCTCGTGCGCCTTGCCGCCGATCTCAAATCGCTGGCACTCTGGAACGATCCACGCCACATCTACATGCATTGCCTGTGCGAGATGCCATGAGCCTGCCGATGCCCTCGACACTGGACGTATCCGTTCGGCAACTCCCGGCGACGAGAATCGTCCTGTTCGTCCTGACACTACTCGTCTGGCCGCATGCGGCTGCACAGGATCAGGATTTCCTCCCGCCCGACCGGCCGCCTGCGGCAGCCCGGAATGAAGGCGATGACAAATATCCGTTCCGAATCAACGCATACAAATCTCCGCAAAGGACCCGGTTCGTCGCCGTCAACAGCAGTGCGGCGGCGATCACCGTCTCTTTCGGACTGGATGGAAGCAATTTCGATTCGGACAAAATGCTGCCCGTCACGTTCGTCGTCAATCCCTATTCCAGCTACGACATCGCCCAGATTACCCCGGCAACACGCTGGGAACCCTTACGTTTCAGTCTCCGATACTCGTTCCAGCCCGGTGACGCATTCATGCCGCCCGACGGGTACGCCCGCTACCTCCTGCCGTTCAGCAAAGGCGAGCCGTTTCTCGTCGTGCAGAGTCCCACCAGCAAACCCGGAACCGGCACCCTCATCACCCACAACAACGATCACTCCCGGTACGCTTTCGACTTTGGCGTTGCCGAAGGCACGCTTGTCACCGCTGCGCGAGACGGCGTCGTGGTCGACATAGTGGATACCTTCACCGTAGGCCGACCCGACCCGTCGCTCAGCGGCAAGGCCAACTTCGTCGGCATCATGCACGCCGACCGCAGCGTCGCCTATTACGTGCATCTGTCGCCACGCGGCGTACTCGTCAAACCCGGCCAGCAAGTGCTCGCTGGCGAAGCCATTGCCTACTCCGGCAATACCGGCTACAGCCACGGCCCGCACCTGCATTTCGACGTGCGGCGGGCGGCCATTTCGGATAGGGGTGAGGTGGTCCAACTGTCGGTTCCGGTGGACTTTTACCGACGCGACGGGGCAGGCGAAAGAGTCCCGCTCGTAGACGGCATGCTGATCAAGGCGCCATAGCCCGCCTTGTTCCCCTGCCTGGAGGGATGCCCGAAGGGCGGAGGGCCATACGGTTATCTTCCGCCCAATGTCGGGATAGCGGTTCGTTACTGGCGGAGGCGGTGAGATTCGAACTCACGGACGGTTGCCCGTCGCCGGTTTTCAAGACCGGTGCAATCGACCACTCTGCCACACCTCCTGCAAGCCTCGCGTCCTCGCGTAACGCCGTCGGGTTACGCGAGGGCGCGATGGTGACACGGGTGATGAATGTCCGCAAGCCGGTCAATGCGCGGGTTTGTTCAAGGGACGCACCACCGCGTTGACTTCCACGGTTTCCTGCTTGCCCCCGGCCTCGATCACGAGGGTGAGCGGTACGATGTTTCCTTCTTTTGCCTGCACGGTGAGCTCGAACAGCATCACATGAAAACCGCCGGGCTTGAGTTCGACCGTTGCGCCCGCAGGCAGAGGGAGATTCGAAATCTGGCGCATTTTCATGGTGTCGCCGATCATGGCCATTTCGTGAATCTCCGCCCGTCCGGCCAGGGTCGTGCGTACATCCACCAGTTTGGCATCGACCGGAGAAGTGATTTTCATGAAGGCGCCGGTGGTTTTTTGTTCCGGAACGGTCGCGCGTACCCAGGGTTCTGTAATGCTGACCTGGGCATGAACGGCAGGAGCAGCAAAGAGCATCACGGCAAGAGCCATGAACAGGTGCTGTTTCATCATCGGGTTTCCTTATCGGTGGTGGACAATGGGTCAAGAAGAAGCGCCACGTCGGCAGCAATAAGCTCAGCAGTGCTCTGATGAGTCACCGCCAGCCGCAAACGGCCCTCCGGGTCGTACACGTAGCTGGTCGCAGTATGGTCGATGGTGTAGCCAAAACTGGTAGGCACTTTGCGGAAATAAATCCGAAAGGCGTCCGCCGTTTCTCGTGTCTTTTCCAGCGTATCATAAAGACCAATGACGTTGGCGTCAAAGGCGGCGCTGTATTCACGCAGGACTCCGGGAAGATCGCGTTCGGGGTCGAGGGTGATGAAGATGATTTGAAACCGTTCGCCATCGGCGCCGAGAAGACGGCGCACGGCGGCGGCGCGTTGCAGCGCGGTGGGACACACGTCCGGACACTGTACGAAGCCGAAAAACACCATCACGACCTTGCCCCGGAACTCGGAGAGCCGCCGGGTGTTGCCATCGGGGTCGAGGAGCGCGAAATCGCGCCCATAGTCCGCGCCGCTGATGTCGAGATTGTGAAAGCGCGACCCGTTGCCACAGCCGATCAACGGCAGCGCACAGCAGGCAAGGCCGACGCGCAGGAACGCCCTTCTCCACGGATTCATTGCTTCTTGCTTCTTCATGCCATGCTTTCGAGTCATCCCGCCATC
>WRNU01000085.1 GCA_009776435.1 Betaproteobacteria bacterium
GGCATCCGGGTCATGGCGCGTGGCGTACAGAACAGGGCGCAACAGGCTTTCCTGCTCGCCCTGGGGTGCGACCTGCAACAAGGCCCGTTCATTGGCGTGGCACAGGCCGAACACGTCTTCACAGGTTTTCTATCGGAGCGGCTTTTTTGTTAGCATCGGGTATTTTCATCAGATCAGATATCCGCGTTTTAACGCGGTACGGTATTCACGATGCTTGAAAAGGTACGCTATATCGCCGTCGAAGGTCCGATCGGTGCGGGAAAAACCTCCCTGGCGCAACGTCTGACCACTTATCTTCCAGCAGCCAGACCGATTTTTGAACGGCCACAGGACAATCCATTCCTTGCCCGCTTCTACCAGAACACCGAACGCTGGGCGCTGCCGACGCAGCTTTCTTTCCTTTTTCAGCGTTTTGACCAACTCGCCGCCCTGGCCAGCGAGGGCATGGGCGAGAGCCAGTACATCGTTTCCGATTTCATGCTGGAGCGAGACGCGCTGTTTGCCCAACTCACCCTCGCGCCGGACGAACTGGTTCTTTACGAGAAAATCTTTGAGGCCATGAAGCCGCCCTCGTTGCCCGTGCCGGATCTGGTCATCTATCTGCAAGCGCCGGTCTCGGCGCTGGCCGAGCGCGTCCACAAGCGCGGCATCGACTCCGAGCGCCGGATCAACGAGTCCTACCTCGGAAAGGTAGCCAGGCATTACGCCGATTTTTTCTTCCAGTACGAAACATCGCCGCTATTCGTCGTCGATGCCGCAGTGCTCAACCCGGTCGATAACGAGGACGATTTCAAACTTCTCATCGAACGCCTGGAGGAAATGCGCGGCCACCGCGAATTTTTCGGATACGCGGGCTGACGGCTCGTGGAATTCAGCCTGGCGACAGAACCCAGGTTTTTATGACTGCCGGTATTTCCCGTATGTAATTTACTGGAATATTGTACCAACCGGTATTCGACCCAATGTGACGAACGGTAATTCCTGTGGTTTGGGCCATTTTTTCGGCGCGATAAACGTGAAAGTCACTGGTAATGAAAACGGTGGAGCATCCCTGTGGAAATATCTGTTTCAGCAACTCACCGGAGAAAAGAAAGTTCTCATAGGTGTTGGTGGATTTCTCTTCCTTGACGATTTGTTCGACCGGGACTCCCCTCTCCAGCAGGTAGCGTTCCATTGCCAGCGCTTCGGTAATATGCTCCTGGGTGCCCTTGCCGCCGGAAACGATCAGTAGCGCCCCTGGGTTTTTCTTGTGATATTCCACTGCCTTATCCAGCCGCAGCGCCAGGGAAGGGCCTACTTTTTCACCTCGAATGCCTGCGCCCAGGATGATGACCACGTCTTCATCATATTGTGCATTGTCCCGATTGCCATAAACGGCCAGGAAACCGGAAAACAGAACGAGGATAAAACAGACACCGATGAACGCCATGCGAAGCCACCTTATCCGAACCAGTCTATGCCAAAAGATGCCGTATGCCAAAACAGCGGAAGAAAAAAGCCCCAGCGCAATTACGCCAAAGTGGAAGTTAGCCACGATAGCCATCACTGCTGCGTTTAATAATAAAAGCGCCCCTATGATGGTTAATCCTCGCTTAATCAATTTTTTCTCCAGAACATTCCATGCAACCCAGGAGCCACAAGCATAAGGCAGCGCCTGGTTTACTGCTGTTGATTGACATTTCAATGGTATCACAAAATCAATTTAGCCTGGAGGATGTATCATTCGCTGCAAGGCGTTGCTCGCCAATAATCCTGGAACATGTTATCGTTTCAGCATGTGGCGGAACGATCGAGGTCGTTTCACTGATGAAGACAAGGAGATCGCCATGAAGCAACCCACTCTTTCCCTGAATGACGGATCGCAGATTCCGCAACTTGGATTCGGCACCTGGCAAATCCTGGAAGAACAAGCCGCTTCTGCCGTTTCCGCTGCGCTTGCGGCAGGCTATCGCCTGATCGACACGGCCTCCATTTACGGCAACGAAGTGGGGGTCGGTGATGGGATGCGTCACTCGGGCGTGCCGCGCCAGGAAATCTTCGTGACCACCAAACTATGGAACAGCCACCAGGGGTACGATGAGGCGTTACGCGCTTGCGACGAGAGCCTGCGACGGCTGCGGCTCGATTACGTCGATCTTTATCTGATCCATTGGCCGATGCCGCACCGGGGCCGATACCTCGACAGTTGGCGCGCGCTGATCAAACTGAAAAAAGAGGGGCGTGCGCGCTCGATCGGCGTGTCCAATTTCCAGCTCCCGCATCTGCGCCGTTTGCTGGATGAAACCGGCGTGGTTCCGTCGATCAATCAGATCGAGTTGCACCCGTATTTTCAGCAGCGTTCCCTGCGTGAGTTTCATGCTCTACACGAAATCGTCACCGAGTCCTGGAGTCCGCTCGGACAAGGAGGAGCCTTGCTGCGCAACGAACGGGTTCTGCGCACTGCGCAAAAGCATCGCAAAACGGCAGCGCAGATTGTGCTACGTTGGCATCTCGACAACGGTCTGGTCACGATTCCGAAGTCGGTCGATCCGGGGCGCATCCGCGAAAATTTCCATGTGTTCGATTTCCGGCTCGATGCCGAGGATATTGCCCTGCTGAACGATCTCGACGACCCGAAAGGGCGTATCGGCCCCGATCCCGATACGGCGGATTTTTAGGGGAGATTTGCCTGGGTTTTTGAGTCACGCCGCCAGGAACCCACCAACTGATGGCGCAACCCCCTCAACCCAGGTGCCTGATCCTTGACATTGAGACGACCGTTCCCGCGCACGAGGGAGCGCGCGCGCAGATCATCCATAGCCCGATCCACGCCCATCGAAACTCAAAACCGCCAGGTCACGCCGGTGGTTACGCCGTGGAGCATCGCCCTTGGGTGCCTGCTGTCAAACGCCCGGATGTACCCGACCGCTAGATCGAGATTCTGGCCAGGCGAATAGATGGCGGCTATTTCAGCGAACCTCGAACGCACTGTATCTTCGCCAGAACGTGCCAGATCAATGCCTGCGTTCAATGCCAGTATCCACTTCTCGGAAACATCCCAGACAGGCGCCACGGAGAAATGTCTGTTGGTGGTGTTATCGTCCGAATAATGGTATCGCTCGCGTCCCGCACCGGCGTTGAAATGCACCGAACCGAACGGTACTTTCTGGCTCAGGATCAGAGTCAGGCTGCCGGAAGTCTTGCCGCTACCCAATCCCCTTCTCTCGCGCCCCGAACCGACGGGAAACAGCACCTCCGGCTTGAGAGCCAAACGGGTGCCGGAAGCTTCGCTCTCAAAAAACAGCCACTTGAACCCGATCCCCGTATTGCCGAAGCCGCTGCTGCGCTCGCCGGAAATCCGAACGTGCGAGTAGTCGATACCGACAAAAACATCAACAGCCTCGGACAGCCCATAGGTGTAGGTAAGTGGCAGGGAATCCCTCCGTTCAGTCTCTCCGTTCCACCGGGTACGATCCCAGTTGTACGCCACTTCGAGTTGATGGCCTCCTGAACCCAGTGTATCCACGTCATCGGTAATCAGGGGCTGCATGGCCGGGGCCGAGAATGCGGCAAACAGCGTAAGAGAAGGAAAAAACACTGTGCACTTGAAAAGTGAGCGCGACATCCGACAATCCCCCGATCATGATGAGAATAATTCTCATTCTCATGATAGAGGTTTGGCTTGTCAAGAGCCTCAGCGAAAAATGAGGGGTTCAACACCCGTTCACGATTTGGCGTCCCGATCTAGCACAGTGAAATACGAGAAAGGAGTTCCCCCCTCACCCATCGCCACAGTCGTAGCCCTGCGTGCAGGCCGGACCCAGCCTTCGCGCCGCTCTGAAGAGCGAGGTTTGATCAACATGGAAAGCAAGCCTTTGTGGCAAAGCCCGCGACCTAGTCCGTAGTTGCACGCGAAGATGTTATGCTCCACAAATCGCGCACTGAATGGGCGCTGTGCATGACATTGCGTTCAAACAGACCCGCCTGTCCGCAGGCTGCTTATCATTGGTAGTTAAGCGCCGAGTCCAAAAGCGTGCTGCACGAAACTTCTACCTGAAGAGCATTGCTGTAGTATCATGCGTGCAGGGTGTTACACACAAATGTCACATACAAGTGACATTTGTGCACTGGGCGTAGCAAGGCCGCCCGTTTTGCCTGGCTAATTTAAGGGAGGAAGCTCACATGCGATCACAGGAAGATATGGACTTTATCCTTAGCATTACAGACTGGTTTAACGGTCGTTGGGAAGACCCGGATTGGGGAAAGCGGCCCACAACTCAAATATTAGTAGCGTTGGTTGTGCGCGAGCTTGCCATGGTGATTCAGGACGCGGAACTTCGCGGACAAATCCATGCCTCTGTCGACAAAGTCATCATAAATAGCGGTCAAATTGCCATAAAACAATGACCGCCTGATTGTACTCAACCAGGTCAATGCGAAAACCCGCGCAGATCGGTAAGATCTGCGCTACTCACCCAACCATCGAGGGTTGATTTTTCGTGAGATGCCTCATATGGACTGAAATGGCAAACATGAGGCAAACATGAATAAATGGGCGCTGTCTCAAACTTTGCGCTCAAGCCGGATAGCCCCGCCTGCGACGGGGCTGTCGTTTTGTTTTGATGTCAGGCATAACCATGAGTGGGAAGACGTGTTATCAGTGTGGGCAGGAGATAGGTTTCTGGAGCGTGTTCAAATCCATGTGGCCGACTCGCATTTTCTGCCCTTACTGCAAGACCAAGAACAGCTACAAATATGGCCACATGATCGGGCTGGCCTTCGCCGTCGCAACGATTCCTCTCGCGTACATAGCACTCGTGATTGCGAGTTTGTCCATCCAAAACTCCAATGAGTTCCTCCCCGTATATTGGCTCGTGATCTACCTTGTGCTGCTCGAGCTTCTACTTCTTGTAACCACATGGTCATTACGAAGGCATGGCCAGCTCATCATCCGTAAGTAGTTACCCAACAAAACCATGCAACCAATGAATGAAGACGCTCGCGGCTGATGGTTGGCGTTGGGTGATCAAGATCATGCCGCTTTCACGTTTTCCACCTCTTGCTCTACGTTCGTTCAATGTGTAGCTTCGCAGTTGCATCTCGCACCAGCGTGCGTAGCAGTTATGCCTCATGAGTTGCGCACTGAATGGGTGCTATACCTGACTTTACGCTCTAGCCGGACGGCCCTTTCTGGCCGACGCATGGCTTTTACGTTAGGCTCGTCCTCGCAAAATTCCCGTTTAATCACATTCAGGAGATTTCAGCGTGTTTCACGAAACCAGAATCAATGAGCTTTGACCTGGGCTTATCCCGTTTCCGGAAAATATTTTCACTGATGACCAACCATGGCTGGCCGACCATCTGCTGCCTTTACTCTCCATTGACCTGGGCATTCTACGGCCCGAGTTGGCAGGCACCGTAGTGCATATGCTGCGCCCTGTGGGGCCTTACGAGGGTTATATCGGCGACGGCACAGAGCAATTTCACAACGAGTTCGCATCTTCCAACTGGTTTGCCCTGCAACTGACTGAGGACAACCGCTATCGCTTCCTGGGTCAGGAAGGGTATTTTCCGCCTCGCATCCACCCTGACGAGGAAAAATACGCGGCGCAGAAGAAAGAAGACTATGCCAAAGCACGCGCCTACTTTGAAAAACATGGTCGCCTGCCCAACGACCCGATGTACGGCGATGGTGAGGAGAGCAGACCGCAGGACTGGCTAGACGATCTGGGCGGAGATTTCTGGGCTGGCAACTGGGTAACGGAGGCCCCGCCGAGCGCTTTCACACTCATCGACGACGAAAAAAATGACCGCATAGAACTCACCTACCAAGGCAGGCCATTTTTCCCCGTGGCCAATGCTGATGACCTTACTACCCTGCTGTTCTACGAACCCGAAAGCCGCACGGCGCTGTTTACTTTTGACTTCAGTTGAGTCGCAACGTGTCATTGCGCGCGGAGCCGTCAGGCGTAGCCGCTGCAATCCATAGGCCGTGTGGATTCTGCGACTTCGCTTCGCTTCGCGCTGCAATGACAGGGGAAAATTTCAAACTGAGGCACTACCCGATTATCGGCAAATTTCTCAGTGTATGCAAAAAAGAGTAAGATGGCGGCGTCGGGGTTTGCAAGCATAACTCAACCTCTACGCGGGCTACGGCCTCGGGCCTTGCCTGACCAACGCTGATTCTTTCACCCGGTTACTCTTTAATCATAAATGGTGCATCATGAACAGAATCGTTATCACATGGCTTGCCGTCGTTCTTTGTGCCTTGAATTTCCCCGCCTACGCCAATATGAACGAGATGGAACGTTCAGTTGAGGCGGGTGCGGCTATTGACCCTGTCAATGGCGTTGTTACCGCCCAGGCTAACAGGCACAGGAGAGAGCGTGCGCATACCCATGCCCCTACGCGAAGACAGGCTCCCGTAGTGGTCATCGTTCCAGGCAGGAACTACCACTGGTCGAGGCACATGCAGAGGCAACAGGAGGACATGGTACGGGCCACACGGGGAACCAGGATCAAAGTAACGCGAACAAAGGATAACCGGCTCAGACTGGCGATTCCGGCTGATGTTTCGTTTGATACAGGACGCTACGATATCAAGCCTAACATGAGGCCGATCCTCAACCGCTTCGCGGCTACTCTGAGGAATCATCCGGCCACTCAGATAGCGGTCGTCGGACATACCGATAATACCGGCAGCGATGAGATCAACGATCCGCTATCGATCAATCGCGCCGCCTCAACGCGGGATTACCTCGCGGATCGTGGTGTGTCGGAAAGACGCATCGCCATCGACGGGCGCGGTTCGTATGAGCCAATCAGCACCAACAACACAGCGGCAGGACGCGCCATGAATCGGCGTGTCGACATTTACGTTTGGGAATTGGTACCCTGATACCAAGCCCGACACGCGCAAGCAATGGGGCGCTGTGCAGGCGCGCCGCTACGTTGCTTTCGGCCCGCCCCCTGCCTGAGCAGAGGGCGGGGTGCTGCAAGGGGCGGATTACAAGCTCTTGTCGCAATACAGAAGCAGGACTATAATTAGAACTGCCCTAACAAGGCGCTTGAAACCCTTCTCGAAACAAGGTTTCACTTTTTAATCACCTCCTTTTGGGGCGGTGATTAGCGCGGAAGCCCCGTCGTGAGCGGGGCTTTCTCACGTCCGCCCCGCGCGTATTCTCTCACACTTTCCGTATAAAAATACATATCGGATAATCAAATAGATTTAGACCACGATTACAACGTGGTGTTGGCGCTGCCAAGGACAGCCACAATTGACGAGAGAACACGCCCGCGTCGATCGTGGCGATTTTCCATGAGCGCATGGACTCGGTGACACGACTGGCCGACAGGCTCTATTTGTAATCAGCGTGTAGCCTGGATAAGCGAAGCGCCATCCAGGGATGGCTTTGTCCATGCGAAGCATTGCCAATCTTGAATTGGCAATTTTGGAGTTTTGTAGCGGTTGGGATCATCCCTCTCATCCAGCGACGCTCCGCGTCGGAAAGCAAGAATCCCTGGATGGCGCTTCGCTTATCCAGGCTACGCATGCTTCCTCGCGGAACTGATGCGGCTGCCAGCCCGCCCGCTGGATGGCGGGCGTAATGAACTTGGTGCAAATATCGCGCTCACTGAGCAGGTATTTGTCCATTCATTCTCCCGATGAGCTGCCTGGATCTTTCGTGCTTTTCCCGCGAAAAACACCAATCCCCGAATCACTTCGCGCGGCTGGCTCCGCTTCAACCCTCCGCGCCTACTCTACCTCGAAACTGCGGGTAGACAGTTCCGCATAATAGCGCCCCGAAGCGGCGGTGAACTTCAGCACGCAATAATCCGGGTCCGTCACGCCTCCCCGGTAATAGAGCGTATCTCCCTCACGCCAGATCATCTCCTTCGTGGCCGCGTCCTCGCATACCTCCATGCTGCCCTGTAGCATCACGCCCCGGAAAGTGTCACGGTCGAAAAAATAGATGCACGCCTTCGGGTTGGCGCGAAATTGCGCCACGCGCATGCTGGATGTGTTGGTCGTAAACCAGAAGGTCCTGATGCCGTCACGCTTGCGCGGTTCGAGCATGGCCTTGATGTTGGGGAACCCGTCCGGATCGACAGACCCCACGATCGACACATTCCGGCGGTCGATCAACTCGCCGATCATTTGAGCCGTTATCTGCACTTCGCTTTCCTCCTCTTCATTCCTGTTCAGGCTTCTCGCCCTCGGCCGCCGCCTCGGAAGCAACAGGCGTCGGGACATCCTTCTTCCAGCAGCCCCCCTCGATCCACGCGGAAAATCCCCGGCTCGACCAGCGAATGAGGACGGCTGCAAGCCAGATCGTCCAGGCCAGCATGAGTACGCGGTAGACCCAGATGGGCAGGCTGAATACCTTGACGACAGGCAACAACGAATCGCTCTTGTCGGCAAACCACGCCAAATCGTTGCCACGGGTGACGTAGCCGCTGATGCCCATGTCGGGTACGCCGTTCAGCCCTTTCACGACGTTGCCGATGAGTCCGTTGAGCATCACGACGGTCAGGATGACGATACCGACCTGCATGGCATTGAACCTGCCTGCCGACCAGTTCCGGCAGGACTCACTGCGCACACGCCAGTCGATGACGATCAACCAGAGCGCGATGGTGAACAGCGCCATCCACGAGAAAGTGGAAAACCCCAGCACGAGCAGGAACCACTGCCAGCCTTTGAACGAAGAGACGCCACTCCTCGCCAGCAGGAAGGCCAGCAGGAGCGCCAGGAGCAGTTCGCCCCAATAGAGCACCGCCGGGCCGACCGCCGGGCCGCTCACGCCAAGAATCCAGCGGTCTTCGCCGAAGACGGTACGCAAGTCGATATTGGCGGTTGGCAGGCCAAGGCCGATGTCCGGGCTGGACGTGATAAGGCCGATGCCCCCCTGACGGCGCAGCTGGAGGGTGTAGGTTTGTACTCCTGGCCCGACGGGCAGGCTCAGTTCGTGCTGACCCTGTTCTTTTTCGCGCGGTTGCAGGTTCAGGGGCGCGCCGTCGCGCCGCACTTCGAGCACTTCCAGTTCCTGCGGCAAGGCAATGAGATGCTCGCCCACCTGGCTCGCCCGCAGGCTGAATCCCAACTTGACATCGCTGGCATGTCGACCTGCCTGGTGCTCCAATTCCACACGATCGATGGCGCGGGTTTCGCCCTCGGCCTTGGCAGGTTGCTTCAGGGTCAGCGTGAGCCTTTCGCCGGGCAGGGGATGAAATTCAAAAACCACTTCCTGCCCGTTGCTGGAGAGCACCACCGGCACACCTTTCATTTCCAGATGCCAGGAGGGGTTCACGGTAATGCGCCAGACCTCCGCATGATCCGTCAGAGGCGGAGCGAGCAGTTCGATGCTCTTCTTCGTCTCGTCCAGCCGCGCCGTCCAGCGAGTCTGATGGGTCCTGGTTGAAAAAACCGCCGAGGCGCGACCGTCCTGTACCTTGACCTCGGGGGTGGTGATGTGCTCTCCGGGCAACAGCGGCACATGGTAAGTAAAGCCGCCCTCCCCCGGCGCTATGCGCGTCACCTGGGTATGGACGTTCCAGTCGAGGCCGAAAACGAGGTCGCGCTGCACACGCACGAAAGGCGGGAACGGTTGTGCGGGCAACGAGGAAGCCGCGTCGGCGCGCTCCCGGTCAACGGAAAGCGCGGCAGTGTCCGCACGCAGAAAATTGAGCGTCTCGCCCAGGAGACGATCCTCGTCGATCCCATCGACCTGCCAATGCGCGCTGCCAAATTCGATCTGCGCGGGGCGAATCGGAAAACTGAGCGAAGCGGCATCGCCGCTGATCGTGTATTCGAGTTGAACGTGATGGATGCCGCGCGGCAGGGCAACGTAGTTTCTCCCCCAGAGGCGCAGCACTGGACGCGCTTCACCGTTGACGCGCACGCCACGCAGAGTCATGTGTTGATCCGGTTCCGGCAACGCCAGCGAACCCGCCGCCTCGATGTGCGCCACGAGCACGGCTTTCAATCGGGACTCTTCGGCATCCATGCGCACGCTGGCAACATCGGCGCAAGCAGGCGCGCACGCGGGCGCCTTGAGCAGGCGGGTTCTCAGTTCCTTCAGCAACTCATCGGGCGGAAACACGCCTCCGGGCGCAGCGGCGGCAGGCACGGAAACACCCAGCCCGGCAGCAACAAAACCGGCAAGGCACAACGCGAAGAGCGCCGCCGACACGCGAGACGGTGAATCCGGGCGGGGTTGTTTCCACGGGGGGAGCGTGCACGACGAGGACGCGCTCAGGCAGGGGAAGACCTCGAGGATCGAACGCCAGATGAACCAACCCAACAACGCGATGACCAGCAGATGCAGCAAGCTGGTCAACCAGGGCGGGCTGATCAGCAGGCGCACGCTCTGCGTTTCGCTGACGGGCCCGGACCAATGCAACTGGTAGTGATGCCCCAATTCCCAAGCCGGTTCGCCGTCGCCGGTCTGCGTGACGGTGGATTGGGCATAGCGTTGGCGCTGTTCACGCGCCAAATTGGCATAACCGTAATCGATCGTGCCGTACACGGTGACTCCAGAACCGGGTTCCGGCTTCGACGGCCTGGATTCAGCGGCATCAGCGTCCGTCCTCCCCAATATTCTTCGAGCCGTTGGCGGCATGGATTCAGGGGCGGCAGCAGGCATTGGAGGGGGAGGTTGAGAAGAAACTTCTGGAACAGGAAAAGCCTGTTCCAAAGCTTCAGGCGCCATTTCCGCTTCGTCAATCTCTCCTTCATCGGACGCAGCAGCCTTCCCTTTCGCGGCACCAGGAACCCCAAGGTGCTGAGGAGACGACCACGTTTTGAACAGCGACAAATCCACTTCTTCGAGCTGTGGATGGAACGCGGTACGCAGTTGTATTGGAATAAACACAAGCGCCACGCCGATAAAACAGACCATCGCAATGCCCTCTCCGACGCGCAGCGCCTTGCCCAGACGCCCCTCCGGCACGGCGCGGCGCAGCAGGGCCAGGATGACGACGGCAGCGAAGGTTTGCACAGGCGCGTAAGGCATCTGCATCGCCAACGTCAGATAAACCACGGCGACCACCCCACCCACCTTGCCGAGCCAACGCCAGGCCAGCAGCGCGACGAAGGCGGCGAGAAAAATATCCAGAACCGTCCAGCGTTCCACCCATACGTCGCCCGAGACGCGATCCGCGCCTGGCGCAGCGATCAACCGATAGCCAAAAGGCAGGCGCAGGTGCGTCTCCACGCTGTCGAACGACTGTTGCCAGCCCGTCGCCGGAACGCGGCTGAACGTCCCCGCTGCCAGCCGCACGCCCGCGTTGAGCGAGACGTTCGCCTGACGCCATTCCACGCCGGTCAGATTCTTGTCCGCACCCTGTGTCACCAACAGCGCCGACGACAAGTCATTGGAAGCCCCGGCGGGACTCCCGAGACTGTCCGCGCGCGTCAGCGTGTAAGGCAAAGCCACATCGAACCGCCAACCCTGGCGCATGGTTCCCTCGATGCGATCGCGCGCAAAAAACGCCTTGCCGGAAGAATCCTGCCACATCACACGCTTCAACGTCAGCCGCTGGCCTTCGCGCTCGTTCTGCCCACGGGAGCGTTCCTCGATCTGGAAAACCGCCCCAGGGTTCAGCGCAAAAGCGGGCAACGACAGCCACTCCGTCGGCACCCCCGCCTGCCGGGGGTCGACGGCAAGCATGTTTTCGAGGGAAGAAACCGTCGTGACGCGCAGGCTGGGAGCGGCCTCGTAGCTCCAGACTTCCTGCGGGCGTTCCGGGGATAATCGTGGCTCGACGCTCACCAGCGG
>WRNU01000086.1 GCA_009776435.1 Betaproteobacteria bacterium
ATTACCTCTCTGACGCAGGTGTAGCCAGACAACGGACGATCGAAAGATGAACTTTGAAGTTTCCAGTCTTTACTCGGCGACGGCTGAAATTTTCGTCGTGATCATGATCCTGATGATCATGCTGGCGACGGCTTTCGCCCGAGGCATTGCGCGCGGCCTGGCCTATTCGCTTGCCCAGTTCACGCTGATCGTGGCGGCCTTCATCACGTTTTTTACCCTGGATGAAGGCAGAGAACTTGCCTTCAACAACATGTTCGTGCGCGATCAGCCGGGCGGGATTCTCAAGCTGATGGTGTATTTCTCGATGATGATCGCGTTGCTCTACGGGCGTGGCTATCTCGCCGAGCGCAAGCTCGACCGCCCCGAGTATTACCTGCTTGCGCTTCTGACCACGCTCGGCATGATGGTGATGATTACTGCCAACCATCTGCTGGTTCTCTACGTCGGCCTGGAAATGATGTCGCTGTCGCTCTACGCGTTGGTGGCGTTCGACCGCGACACGGTGCGATCCACCGAGGCAGGGATGAAATATTTCGTGCTGGGGGCGCTCGCTTCCGGTCTGCTGCTCTACGGCATGTCGATGATCTATGGCGCAACGAACGGCTCGCTGGAACTGTCTGCGGTGAAACAAGCCGTGTTCGACGATGGAGCCAACAATACAGTGCTGCTCTTCGGTCTCGTCTTCCTCGTTGCCGGCATCTCGTTCAAGTTGGGTGTCGTGCCTTTCCACATGTGGGTGCCCGATGTCTATCAGGGTTCGCCGACCGCCGTCACGACCATCCTGTCCAGTGCGCCCAAGCTTGCCGCTTTCGCAATGGCGATGCGTCTGTTGGCGGGCGGATTGCCCGGCCTCATCGAGCACTGGCAAACCATGTTGATGTTCGTTGCCGCCTCTTCCATCATTCTCGGCAATTTTGCGGCGCTGGCACAGCGCAACATCAAGCGCATGCTGGCTTACTCCGGCATCTCGCACATGGGGTTCATGCTGTTGGGGTTACTCGCTGGCAGTGGTGCGGGTTTCAGCAGCGCCATGTTCTACGCCATTGCCTATGCGCTCATGACCTTAGCCGCATTCGGCATGGTCGTGTTGCTCTCCCGCGATGGGTTCGAGGCCGAGAGCATCGAGGATTTCAAGGGACTCAATCGCCGCAACCCCTGGTTTGCGCTGCTCATGCTCTTCGTGATGTTCTCGATGGCGGGCATTCCTTTCTTCGTCGGTTTCTTTGCCAAGTTCTCCGTGCTCGAAGCAGTGATCCGGGCTGGACATCTCTGGATTGCGGTGTTGGCGGTGGCGATGTCGCTCATCGGCGCCTTCTACTATCTGCGCGTCGTCAAATTCATGTATTTCGATGAGCCGGCTGACAGTACCCCGCTCAAAGCCTCGGGCGAGTTGCAGGTGATGCTCTCGCTCAACGGCGTGGCCATTGCCCTGCTCGGACTCATGCCGGGCGCGCTGCTGAATTGGTGCCAGGGTGCCATGAACATGGCGTTTGCCGGTTGATCGAAAAGGGAAAGAACATCATATGACGGGTTTTACCACGGTCTGGATTGTGGTTGGTCTTGCCTGTGTGGCGGCCAACCTGCCTTTTCTGTTCGAGCGCGTGTTGTTTATCTGGCTTCACCCTTCGGGGCGCAAAGGGTTCGGCTGGCGATTCCTGGAGTTGCTGGCGCTTTACCTCGTCGTCGGCGGTCTGGCCTTCCTGCTGGAAAATAACGCTCATGGCGCCGTTTATCCGAAAGGCTGGCAATTCTACGCGGCGACGTTTTGCCTGTTCCTCGTATTTGCCTTTCCGGGGTTCGTCCATTGCTACCTGTGGCGCGGCAATCGCCGCCGCCACGCCGTGGTAGAGATACCGCACGACCAGGAATGATTCAATCCACGCGCGGGCGGCAGGTACAATCTGTCCGCTGGTTTTCTGCTTTTCTTGACCCAAGCGCGCGGGTTTTCTCATGAGCCAATCCACGTCCTCTCGCTCTACCTGGTCCAATCGCTGGGCTTTCATCCTCGTTACCATCGGCTCTGCCGTCGGACTCGGCAATATCTGGAAGTTCTCCTACATCGCTGGCGCAAGCGAGGGCAGCGTAGGAATCTTCGTCGTCGTCTATCTGGCCTGTGTCGCCCTGATCGGTTTGCCGCTGCTCATGGCGGAAATACTCATCGGCAGGCGAGGGCGAGGTAATCCGGTCGTTGCCATGCTCAACACCGCCAGGGAGTCCGGCAATTCTCCGTGGTGGGCCTTGCTGGGATGGGTCGGGATCTTCGGCGCATTGATGATCCTGTCGTTTTACAGCGTGGTCTCCGGATGGATGGTGGACTATTTCTGGCATTCGCTCGTGGAGGGTGTACAGGTCGGTACGCCCGAAGCAGCAGTGGCGGCTTATGACGAACTGATGAGTAACCCCTTGCGCCTGAGCTTTTGGCACACAATTTTCATGATTCTTGCCACGGGCGTGGTGGCGCGGGGCGTGATAGGCGGGATCGAGACCGCCAACAAGATCATGCTGCCGCTGCTTTTCCTGATCCTGGTCTTGTTGACCCTGTGGGGCGCGGCGGTTGGCGACATGCCGACGGCGCTGCGTTTCATGTTCAATCTCAAAGTCGAGGCGATCAAGCCCGGCGTCGTGCTCGACGGGATGGGGCATGCCTTTTTCTCATTGAGCCTCGGAATGGGGGCCATCATGGCCTATGGCTCTTATCTCGACAAACGGACGAGTATCGGTAACACCTGTGTGTGGATCGTGGTTGCCGGCGTTTTCATTGGGTTGCTTTGCGGGGCGGCCATCTTTTCGTTGACTTTCGGCTTCGATCTGACGCCGGACACCGGGCCGGGTCTCATGCTCAAGACCTTGCCGCTTGCCTTCACCCACATGCCTGGCGGACGGGTGTTTGCCACGCTCTTCTTTCTTTTCGTCATTTTTGCTGCCTGGACATCGGCCATTTCGCTGCTGGAGCCTTTCGTTTCCTGGCTCACCGAACGGTACGGCATTCGTCGCGCCCGCGCGGCATGGGCAACGGCGCTGCCGGTGTGGTTGCTGGGGGTGGCGGTTTGCCTGTCGTTCAACGACTGGTCGGAGTACAGGATTTTCGACCGCAACCTTTTCGGTGTGCTGGATCATCTTGCTACGCGCTTTATAATGCCGCTTTCCGGGCTTGCCATTGCCATTTACGTAGGATGGAGACTGGGCAAGGTGATCGTCGTGGACGAAATACGCCTGAAACAGCGTGCGTTTACCCTGTGGTTCAACGTGTTGCGCTACGTTGTGCCGGTCGGCATCTCGTTGGTGTTTCTCTATGAACTCGGAGGAACTGCGCTTTTGATCTACGTCGTGCCGGCTGGCATCCTATTGGTGTTTTTTATCATTAAACAGGTTTTGCGGGATTGGCTCAAATAAATGTTCAACAGGAAAAAATTCTGGTCAGGGTTACTGTTTTTTATATGCATCACCGTCATGGCTGGTGCATTTGCACGGGAAGGCAGACTGAAATCGGATGAACATGTCATGTTTTTGCCGGGCCTTGCCGTGGAACGGGCGGATGGCTCTTTCGGTGTCGATGTCGATGCCTGGGTATTCGAGAAAGAATCGAAACGTCTTGCCGTTTCTGCGCTGACCTCCTGGTTGGGGGTCGATCTCAACAAACTACCTCCCGAGCAAAAAGCCTTATTCTTTGAGAGGACACGCTATTTCCGCACGGATTCCGAGCGCGGCAAGCGGCTCAGGGTGCGGTTGGCCGACCAGCTTTTCACGCTGCCGCGCACCAAAGGCGCCGGGCGCACGCATGCCAGATTGCGCGTTGAGCGCGAGTGGGTCAAATGGGAGAATGGCTCAAGCGGTTTCGGTTCGGTTCGCTGGACACTGGAAGCCCCCAGACATCCGGCGCATGGCCAGGAAGGTTATGCCAAGATCATTCCTGCGGAAGGCGTTTCCATTGTCAGCGACATTGACGACACCATCAAGATTTCAAACGTTCTGAACAGGAAAACCCTGGTACGCAATACTTTTCTGGAGCCTTTCCGGGCGGTTCCCGGAATGGCCGAGTGGTATTCGGAAATGGCGCGCAATGAACAACATGCGTTTTTCCATTATCTCTCTGCCTCGCCCATTCAGCTTCATCCGGCGTTATCGGAATTTCTGAAGGATGGGCGTTTCCCGCCGGGTGTTCTTCATCTGCGCGAGGCCACTTCGAAGCGCACCCTCTACGCTGGGCGAAAAACAACCATCGCGCATAAAAAAAATGTCATTGCCCGCCTGTTGATGACCTATCCTCGGCGCAAGTTCATCCTGATTGGCGATTCCGGCGAAAACGACCCTGAAATCTACGCCGATATTTTCCGGGCTCATCCGGAACGAATCCTCGCCATTCACATTCGCAATGTCACCAACGAGGATCGCGCCGCGCCGCGCTATCAGCAAACCTTTGCCGGAATCGACCCGCAAATCTGGCATATCCGGGACTGAGCGATGACTTTCCTCGACCTTCCCCAAATGCTTTCCGCCTCCGGCAGCGTGGCGCTGCCCGGCTCCAAGAGCATTTCCAACCGCGCGTTGCTCCTGGCTGCGCTTGCGCAAGGGGAGACGGAATTGCGCGCCTTGCTCGATTCCGATGATACGGCGCGGATGCGGGAGGCGCTTGCAGCGTTGGGCGTATTGATGTCGGCAACAGACGATGGAGACTTGCGGGTGTCGGGCTGCGGTGGGCGGTTTCCCGTGCGGCAGGCGGAGTTGTTTCTTGGCAACGCAGGAACGGCTTTTCGTTCTCTGACGGCGGTACTGGCTTTCGCGGGCGGGGAGTACGTGTTGAAGGGTGTGCCCCGGATGCACGAGCGGCCTATCGGCGATCTGGTCGACGCGCTCAAGACCTGCGGGGCGAATATCGAATCGCTTGAAAAAGAAGGTTTTCCGCCGCTTTTGCTTCGTCCCGCCGATATTCGGCCCGGCAGCGTGGTGAAGATTCGCGGAGATGTATCCAGTCAGTTTCTAAGTGGCCTGTTGATGGCATTGCCGCTCGCCGGAGTGGAGACCACGGTGGAGGTCGATGGCGAGTTGATTTCCAAACCCTACGTCGAGTTGACGTTGAACCTGATGGCGCGTTTCGGCGTGACCGTGAAACGGGAGGGCTGGCGGGCGTTTTCGATTCCTGCCGGAGCGTGTTACCGCTCGCCCGGCGTTTATCAGGTGGAGGGCGACGCTTCGTCGGCATCCTATTTTCTTGCCCTGGGGGCAATTGGGGCGAGCGTGGAGAATCCCGTCCGCGTGGAAGGCGTGGGGAGGAACGCGATCCAGGGGGATGTGCGTTTCGCGGATGCGCTGGCGGCAATGGGAGCGACGGTTACGGAAAGCGAGGACTGGATTTCTGCTGCCCGGCCTACCGGTGGCAAGCCGCTTAGAGGGATTCATCTGGATTGCAACCATATTCCTGACGCGGCCATGACGCTGGCCGTCGTTGCGCTGTTCGCGCAAGGGGAAACCACGCTTGCCAATATCGCCAGTTGGCGAGTGAAGGAAACCGACCGCATTGCCGCGATGGCCGCCGAGTTACGCAAGTTGAACGTGCGGGTGGAGGAGGGGGCGGATTTTTTGAAGATCGTTCCGCCGGACGCGGCGCATCCACTTCAGCCCGCAGTTATTGACACTTACGACGATCATCGCGTGGCGATGTGTTTTTCGCTCGCCTCGTTCGGCGTGCCGTTGCGCATTCGTGATCCCGGTTGCGTGGCGAAAACGTTTCCCGATTATTTCGATCGTTTTGGAGCCGTTGCACAGCCTGCGCCGGTGATTGCCATCGACGGTCCAACGGCTTCCGGCAAGGGGGCGGTTTCTGCGCGGGTCGCGCGCGCGCTCGGGTTTCATTATCTCGACTCCGGTGCGCTCTATCGCCTCACTGCGCTGGCTGCGCGGGAAGCGGGCGTGGATTGGGCAGACGAGGCGGGCGTGGCATCCATCGCCGCCCGATTGGATGTGATGTTTCACGCCGACGGCGTGCGTCTGAATGGCAGGGAAGTGGGTGAGGCAATTCGGCACGAGGAGATGTCTTCCGGGGCATCGAAGGTGGCGGCGCTACCGGCAGTGCGCGAGGCGTTGTTATTCCGGCAGCGGGCATTCCATTGCGCGCCGGGGTTGGTCGGAGACGGGCGCGACATGGGTTCCGTGGTGTTTCCCGGCGCGCGGTTGAAAGTTTTTTTGACGGCAAGCCCTGCGGTTCGCGCCGAGCGTCGCGTCCGGCAATTGCTGGAACGTAATGAACCCGCCAACCTGAGTGTCATTCAGGCCGATCTCGAAGCGCGGGACGCGCGTGATCGCGCCCGTCCGGTTGCACCGCTCAAGCAGGAAGCGGACGCGCTGTTGCTGGACACTGAATATCTGGGTGTCGATGAAGCCGTGGCAAAGGTGCTGGACTGGTATCATCAGATTCCCCTCCCGTGGAGGGGTGGCAGGGGGGTAATTCCCCTCTGTGGAGGGGTGGCAGGCGAAGCCTGACGGGGTGGTAGCAGCGGCAGGTCGACCCGAAGCGCCGGGGTGGTAGCGACGTTGGGGTTCGCATGCACACCCTATCCTGATCTACAGATTGTGAAAGACGGAGAGAATTCCATGACCGAAAAAGTCAAGGTTTCCGTATATCTCGAAGATGTTGCGGGAGAAATGGAGATGATCAATAACGAAAGCTCCATCTTCTACAATATGGAAACAGGTGAGTTTGTGTTTTACAGTGAGCACTACTCAGACGAGGCTATTGACCTGGATGAATTTGAGGAAGACAAATATGTTTGCTTGCCTTCCCAGTTCGATATTGATGAGTACAGCATAATGCGGAAATTCGTCGAAGATGTGGAAGATGCGCGCAAGCAGGAATTGTTATCGGTTGCCTTGGAGGGTAAGGGCGCGTTCAGGCGGTTCAAGGATACGCTGCATCGCGTGGATATGACTGACAAATGGTACGCATACAAGACACAGGCGTTTATCGAGATTGCGCGAGAATGGTGTGAAGAAAACGGGATTCCGTATAAGGATAAAAAGCGCACGTAACACGTAGCCTGGATAAGCGAAGCGCCATCCAGGGATCCCGACTCTCCGGCGCGAAGCGTCGCTGATATAATATTTGCGATGCTGCGCATTAGATGCCACTACCCCTGGACGGCGCTACGCTTCTCCAGGCTACATTTGCTACATTACGCCCAGGCAGACAGCGTTCGGCCGCTGCCTGGCTTTTGATGGTCGACACCGCAGGAGGATATATGACAACAGAAAACCCCTACGCAGCGCCCGCATCCCAGACCAGTGATTCGGTTTCAGACCCGAAAGAGGTCTTGAGGGACATGCAGCCTGTTTACTTTCCAGGTCCGGCATCAGCGGGAGGCTTTCTATTTGGACCGCTGGCGTCAGTCGTTTTCATTCATCACAACTTCAAGGCTCTCGGCAATGTAGACGGCGCAAATAAAACCATATTCTTTGGAGCAATTATTCTCCTCCTGCTTCTGGTAATTTTAGCATTTCTTCCCGAGAACTTTCCAAGATTGATTATTCCTTTTATCACAGCCCTCATCACGAGATTGATTGTAGAAAAAAATCAGTTAACAAAACAAGTAATTGAGGAATCTCCGTTTCTGACCTCCCAGTCTATCTGGCGTGTTTTGTGGATTGGCCTGGTTTGTTTAGCAGTGATGTTTGTGGTACTCATAGTGTATATGTTTATTCTTGACGGCTTCGGGATCATTGATCTTGGTTTGGAATAACAAATCATTCAAGCCGACGCCGCCTGGCGGCTCGGCTTGATTCAGGCGGTTGCGGTTCAAATCAAGCAACGTCGAGAAGAGGTACGTAGGTTGGGGTGAGCTTTGCGAACCCCAACGCTGGAGGGAAAAACAACCGTATGATATACGGATGTACATATAATATGGTATTATCATTTTGGTATGCACATACGTTGGGGTTCGCTACGCTCACCCCAACCTACACGCTACGGGGCTTCACCCTGCGGTTGGTTCTCTTCCTGCGGTTGCTCTTCACTCTGCGGCTGCTCTTCTCCCTGCGGCGAAGAAAGGACCACCCCTTCAAATGGCACGCCTGCCTTGTCCGTCACCCGCTGTAGTTGCGCCACGGATTTGGATTTGCCTGCGAACAGTATGGTTGTGGCCGTGGAACTGCCGTCGAGTTGCTGGATTGCGGCTTCGATGGTGGCGATGGTCAGTGCATCACTTTTACCTACGATGGCAACCGCCTGCTCATTTTCATCCCGCAAAATGGCGAACAGCGAATCGGCCGGGGCGGAACCGCTGCCCATCTTCAGGGCGCCGATGACTACGCCGTTGGAGAGCATGTTGTCAGCAGCCGGTACGGTGATGACGACGGTGAAACTTTTCCCGGCATCGCTCAAGGCCTGGATCTGCTCCGTTTCTTCCGGGATGAATTGCTGACTACTCAACATATGATCTCCGGAGCGTGGCGGAGGATTCATGCAGGCGGACAATGTAACCACCATCACCGTGGAAAGCAGGAAAGCCGTTTTTTTCATGTCGTATCGTCTCCAGAGTGGAATAGTCAATCTTCCCGTTATCATCTCATGAAATTACATCGGCGACACAAGAGCATGAATCCGGATAGTTCAGACGCAATCCCGTCTTGTTACATCAGGGGAGAACGACGGTTTACCCAATTAGCATAATATATTGATACGTCATACGAAGAAGCCTCTGCACAACCCTACCTGTCATTGCAGCGCGTAGGAAGTCGCTGCAATCCACCCCCCTGCATGGATCCTTCGACTTCGCGCAGGATGACAAGCGGCGGATGCAGCGTTATGCAGAGGTTCCCAAAGGTAGTTGATTCGCCTGACAATCCAAATTTTTACGGTTGATTGGAAATGGAGCGACTGTTAAAATGGAGAACTCACTACGCAGGTTTTGCGTAGTGTTCGCATGTCGGACGCCCGGTTGCGTCCCTGCGATAGCCGGATGCGGTTTTGCTTGGTACCTTTCGGGGGGAGTCGGGCGAGCTGTGGGATGTCCGGCTGAACAACCCGGTGCGCGGGGGGCGGTAACGAAAAGGTTGCCGGCTTCCGGCGTGTTCATTTCAACTGTCCCGGTTGCCGCCCCGTAGCGGTTTCAACCTTTCATTCTACTTTCATGTCATCCACCAACCTTGCAACCCAATCCGGCGAAGAAAGNTTTGCCGCNCTGTTTGAAGAAAGCCTTGCCCTCCAGGAAATGCGTACCGGCGAAGTCATCACCGCCGANGTNGTGCGCATCGACCAGAATTTCGTGGTCGTCAATGCCGGGCTGAAATCCGAAAGCTATGTGCCGGTCGAAGAATTCCGCAATGATCGCGGTGAAATCGAAGTCCAACTCGGCGATTTCGTACATGTGGCCATCGACGCCCTCGAAGACGGCTATGGCGAAACCCGCCTGTCGCGCGACAAGGCCAAACGTATCTCGGCCTGGAACGATCTCGAAAAGGCGCTCAACGAAGGCTCACTGGTCAGAGGGGTCGTCACCAGCCGCGTCAAGGGCGGTCTGACGGTGATGACCAACAGCATCCGCGCGTTCCTGCCGGGTTCGCTGGTCGATATGCGTCCGGTCAAGGACACCTCGCCGTATGAAGGCAAGGAATTCGAATTCAAGGTCATCAAGCTCGACCGCAAGCGCAATAACGTCGTGGTTTCGCGCCGCGCAGTACTCGAAGAGTCGATGGGCGAGGAGCGCGATAAGCTCCTTTCCACGCTCAAGGAAGGAACGATCATCAAGGGAGTGGTCAAGAACATCACCGATTACGGCGCGTTCGTCGACCTCGGTGGCATCGACGGCTTGCTGCATATCACCGACCTGGCCTGGCGGCGTGTGCGCCATCCCTCGGAAGTGCTCAACATCGGCGACGAGATCGAAGCCAGGGTGTTGAAGTTCGATCAGGACAAGAACCGCGTCTCGCTCGGCCTCAAGCAACTGGGCGAAGATCCGTGGGTCGGCATCGCCCGCCGCTATCCGCAGGGTACGCGCATGTTCGGCAAGGTGACGAACATTACCGATTACGGCGCGTTCGTCGAAGTGGAGCAGGGTATCGAAGGTCTGGTGCACGTCTCCGAAATGGACTGGACGAACAAGAACATCCATCCGACCAAGGTCGTGCAGCTTGGCGACGAGGTGGAGGTGATGATTCTCGAAATCGACGAGGATCGCCGCCGCATTTCGCTCGGCATGAAGCAGTGCGCTTCCAACCCGTGGGACGATTTCGCCATCAACCACAAGAAGGGCGACAAGGTACGCGGCCAGATCAAGTCGATTACCGATTTCGGCGTGTTCATCGGGCTGGAAGGCGGCATCGACGGACTGGTGCATTTGTCCGACCTGTCCTGGAGCGAAGCGGGCGAAGAGGCCGTGCGTCGCTTCAAGAAGGGCGACGAGGTCGAGGCCGTGGTGCTGGGCATCGACGTGGAACGCGAGCGCATTTCATTGGGCGTCAAGCAACTGGAAGGCGATCCCTTCACCAACTACATCGCCACGCACGAGAAGAACACCGTGGTGCGCGGGACGGTGAAGTCGGTTGAGGCGCGTGGCGCGGTGATTGTGCTGGCCGACGACGTGGAAGGCTATCTGCGCGCTTCCGAGGCGGCCATGCAACGGGTCGACGATCTGACCACGGTGCTCAGGGAGGGCAGCGAGATCGAGGCGGCCATCATCAATGTCGACCGCAAGACCCGTTCGATCAACCTGTCGATCCGCGCCAGGGATCAGGTCGAACAGACCGAGGCCATGAACAAGCTTGCTTCCGAGAATGCCGCCTCAACGGGCACAACCAACCTCGGTGCGCTGCTCAAGGCCAAGTTGAATGAACAGAAACAATAAACGGTTATCGAACATGACCAAATCGGAGCTGGTTTCCCGACTGGCCTCGCGTTTTCCGCAGTTGGTGGCGAAGGATGCCGATTGTGCGGTCAAGATGATTCTCGATGCGATGACCGGGGCGCTCGTAAACGGGCATCGCATCGAAATCCGTGGGTTCGGCAGTTTTGCGCTGAACTATCGTCCGCCGAGAGTCAGCCGCAATCCGAAATCCGGCGAAAAAGTGCAGGTGCCCGCAAAGCGCGTACCTCACTTCAAGGCCGGCAAGGAATTGCGGGAACGGGTCGATATCGCTGTCGTTTGAGCGTGGTCGAAGGCGTGCCCCAGGCGGCCTTCGTGTGTTTAAAATCGGAAGGCAGCCCGTGTTGCCTTCCTTTTTGTCATGTGCTCGGAGATAATACCGCTCATGCGTGCGCTCGTCTGGATCATTCGTTTCCTCCTGTTCGTCCTGCTGTTCGGCTTCGCGGTCAAGAATGATCACGTCGTGGAATTGCGCTTCTTTTTCGGCAAGTCGTGGAGTTTCCAACTGGTATTCATCATTTTGGTGGCATTTGCCGTTGGCGCGCTGATGGGGGTGACGGCCACGATCACGTCGCTGTTGCGGCAGCGGCATGAAATTTCCCGTTTGCGCAAACAACTCGCCCGTGCCGAGCACGCTGCCGAACAGGCGTCGGATGACGCCGCGCGTCTAACCGGCCCATTCTGAAGGCAATGGACATCGAGCTCTGGTGGTTACTGGCGCTGCCGCTTTTTTTCGTCATCGGGTGGCTGGCGGCGCGTATCGACATCCGGCAGGTTGTGCAGGAGTCGCGCGCCTTGCCGCGTTCCTACCTGAGCGGCCTCAATTTTTTGCTCAA
>WRNU01000087.1 GCA_009776435.1 Betaproteobacteria bacterium
AATGAACAGCAGTTCAATGCTCTTGCAGGCGAAGGCTATAACCGCATCCCGGTCACGCTGGAGACCTTTGCCGATCTCGATACGCCGCTATCCATCTACCTGAAACTCGCCAACGAACCCCATACCTTCCTGCTCGAATCCGTGCAGGGCGGAGAGCGTTTCGGGCGCTACTCGATCATCGGCCTCGCTTCACCCACCCGCATCGAAGTGCATGGCCGCTCCTGCCTGCTGCTGACCGGCAATCGCCTCATCGAGCGCTGCGATGAGGCCGATCCGCTTTCGTTCATCGCCGAGTTCATGCGCAGCGTCAAGGTTCCGCCGCGCGACGGCTTGCCGCGTTTCGCCGGAGGTCTCGTCGGCTACTTCGGCTACGATGCCGTGCGCACCATCGAGCCGCAGTTGGCTTCCTCCTGTCCGCCCGACCCGCTCGGCACGCCCGACAGCCTGCTCCTGCTGTGCGAGGAGCTTGCCATCGTCGACAATCTCTCCGGCAAACTCACTTTCGTCGTCTATGCCGATCCCAACGTTCCGGGCGCTTTCCGCCGCGCCGGCAGACGGCTCGCCGAACTCCTCGCCTGCCTGCGCGATCCCGTGCGCATTCCTGCCGATGTTTGCGTGCCCGCCGTTCCGGCAGTTTCCAGCTTTGAAGAAGAAAAGTTCAAGGCTGCCGTGCGCCGCGTCAAACAAAACATCGACGACGGCGAAGTCTCGCAGGTCGTGCTTTCCCAAAGGATGAGCAAGCCCTTTGCCGCCCATCCGGTCGCCCTTTATCGCGCCATTCGTTCCCTCAATCCTTCGCCCTACCTCTTCAACTTCAATTTCGACGACTTCCACGTCGTCGGCGCTTCGCCCGAAATTCTCGTCCGGCTCCAGGACGGCAACGTCACGGTTCGCCCCATTGCCGGGACCCGCAAGCGCGGCGCGACCCCGGAAGAAGACAAGGCATTGGAAGAAGAACTGCTCTCCGACGAAAAGGAGCGCGACGAGCACCTCCAATTGCTCGATCTCGGTTGCGAAGATCTTGGGCGGATTGCGGCCACCGACTCCGTCAAAGTCACCGACGAATTCGTCATCGAGCGTTACTCCCATGTGATGCACATCGTTTCCAACATCGAATGCCGCCTTGCAGACGGGCTGGACGTGTTCGATGTCCTGCGCGCCAACTTTCCGGCGGGAACCGTTTCCGGCGCGCCCAGGGTGCGGGCGATGGAAATCATCGATGAGCTCGAACCCGTCAAGCGTGGCGTCTATGCCGGGGCTGTCGGCTATATCGGCTTTCACGGCGATATGGATCTGGCGATTTCCATCCGCACGGCAGTGCTCAAGGACGGGCAAATCCACGTCCAGGCCGGTGCGGGTATCGTTTCCGGTTCCACCCCCGAGGGCGAATGGAAGGAGACCCAGAACAAGGCCCGTGGCATGCTGCGCGCGGCGGAAATGGCCGAAAGCGGCCTGGATACACGGCTTTGAGGAGAAACCGACCATGTTGCTCATTCATCACTTTCTGAACCGGGAAAACACATGATTACGCCGCAAGAAGCCCTGCAACGTACCATCGAGCACCGCGAGATTTTCTATGATGAGATGCTCGATCTCATGCGTCAGATCATGGCGGGCGAGCTCTCGCCGGTCATGTCCGCCGCCATTCTCACCGGCCTGCGGGTGAAGAAGGAAACCATCGGGGAGATTGCCGCCGCAGCCGCCGTGTTGCGCGAGATGGCCACCAAGGTGAAAGTGCCTCCGCCTTTCGACAACTTCATCGACGTCGTCGGAACGGGCGGCGACGGTTCGCACACCTTCAATATCTCCACCACCAGCGCCTTCGTCATTGCCGCTGCCGGGGCGCGTGTTGCCAAGCATGGCAATCGCGGCGTGTCCTCGAAATCCGGTTCGGCGGACGCCATCGAAGCACTCGGCGGCAATCTCGAACTGGACGCGGAGCAGGTGGCCGACTGCATTGCCGACACGGGACTGGGTTTCATGTTCGCGCCCAGGTTCCATTCAGCGATGAAGAACATCGCCCCCGTGCGGCGCGAGATGGGTGTGCGCACCATCTTCAACATCCTGGGGCCGCTCATCAATCCGGCGGACGCCCCCAACGCGCTGATCGGCGTGTTTCATCCAGATCTCGTCGGCATCCTCGTGCGAGTGATGGAGCGGCTGGAAGCCAGGCATGTGGTGGTGGTGCATGGACTGGACGGCGTCGACGAAATCAGTCTGGGCGCGGCGACGATGATCGGCGAGTTGAAGGGCGGCAAAATATCCGAGTACAGCATCCATCCCGAGGACTTCGGTTTCAGCATGGCGGGAACCCGCAATCTTCGGGTCGAGACGACCGAGCAGTCCGTCGCCATGTTGCGCGCCGTGCTCGACAACCAGCCCGGCCCGGCTCGTGACATCGTGGTTTTCAATTCCGGCGTGGCGCTTTACGCCGCCAACGTGGCCGACACCATCGAAGAGGGCATCGCGCGCGCGCGTAAAGTGATCGAGGACGGCGCGGCAAAGGCCAAACTGGAGGAGTTCGTCAAGTACCACCAAAAGTTTCGATGACGGAAGAATGCCGAAAGTCGTCCTGCTTTCGGCTCCAATGGGATTTGTTCACGGTACATGCGTGCTGCCCATGTAGGAACGGATACGCAGGGCGCGCTTCTGTAGTCTCGGGCTGAAAGAGCGTCCATAATGACGCGGGTTGGGCAGTATGACGGCAAGACGGGCGCTTTCTGCCGGGCCGAGGCGGGCGGCGGACGCTTTGTAGTAGTGTTGGGCCGCCGCTTCCGCGCCAAAAATGCCGTCGCCCCATTGCGCGATGTTCAGGTACACCTCCAGGATGCGGCGCTTGCTCCACAGCGCCTCGATCATCTTGGCGATGATCGCTTCCTGGCCCTTGCGCAGATAGCTGCGGCTCGGTGTCAGGAACAGGTTTTTGGCCAGTTGTTGCGTGATGGTGGAGCCGCCCGCCCGTGCCTGCCCACTGGTGAGATTCTTTTCCAGCGCGTGCTGGATGCCGTCCCAGTCGAAGCCTTCATGTTCGAGAAAGCGGCTGTCTTCGGCGGCGATGACGGCGCGTTTGAGGTGGATGGAGATGCGTTCGTAAGGCATCCAGGTGTGGGACAGTCTGGCCTTCGGGTTTTTGGTCTGCAATTCGGACTGCGCAAGACGCATGAAGCGGGTGCTGGAAGGGTTGTTGTCGCGCCAGTAAAAGAGGTGGGCGAAAAACCAGAGCTGCACGCCGAGCACGAGCGTGATGGACAGCAACAGGCCGCGCCACAACCAGCGGAAAACGCGCTTTTTCAACCGTTGGACGCCGACTTTTCGCGCAGTTCGCGGAGTACGCGCGCGCTTTTCGGTCGCACGCCGCGCCAGAGGGCGAAACTCTCCGCTGCCTGTTCGACCAGCATGCCGAGTCCGTCGGAGAGTTGGGTGACACCCGCCGAGCGCGCCCAGGCCAGGAAGGGCGTGTCGCCGTACATCATGTCGTAGGCGAACGCATTGGGCGCAAAGATACTGTTGGGCAGGGGTAAGGTCTCGTTTTCGAGGCTTGCGGAGGTGGCGTTGATGACGACATCGAACTCCCATCCGTCGAGGTCCTGAAAGCCTCCGGCGGTGAAAGCGGTTTGTCCGGCGTAGGGCGCGAAGGCCGCGCGAAGCTCCTGTGCGCGCTCGACGGTGCGGTTGACGACGGTCAGGGAAACGGGCTTGGTCTGGAACAGGGGAAAGAGCACTCCGCGCGCCGCCCCGCCTGCGCCGAGCAGCAGCACATGGCGACCGGCGAGCGGGCAGGCGAGATTGACGATGAGATCGCGCACCAGTCCGATGCCGTCGGTATTGTCGCCGACGACGGCGTCGTTTACGAAAGTGAGCGTGTTGACGGCTCCGGCCAGCCTGGCCCGTTCCGTCAGGCGGGTGGCGAGCGAACAGGCTTCGATCTTGAACGGCACGGTGATATTGGCCCCGTGTCCGCCTTCCTTGCGGAACATTTGCACGGTATCGGAGAAACCATCCAGCGGCGCGAGCAACGCCCGATAGCTCAACTTCTGCCGCGTCTGTCGGGCGAACGCGGCATGGATGAGGGGCGATTTGCTGTGCTCAACGGGATGGCCGATGAGGGCATAGCGATCCATTGCGGGCATATATCCAGGGCAATTTTGTATTGATTATGGCAGGAAAGGGCATCACTTTGTTGTTGTAGCGAGTTTGTCGTTGGTAAACGTCCAGGTACGGGTGATTTCGAGTATATCGGTGTCGTGGGTGATTTCGGGGGGGAACGGGTCGTAGGGTTCGCCCAGGCGAACGATTTTTTCTGCCGCTTCGTTCAGGATGGGATGCCTTGAAGGGCGGACAATGACGACTTTTTCGAGGCTTCCGTCATGTTTGATGGAAACCGTCATCACCAGGCTGCCGTATATCTTGCCGCGTGCGGCGTCTGGGTAGTTCAGTTCGCCGATGCGTTCGAGCTTGGCACGCCAGACTTCGAGGTACTGGGCGAAACGGTGATCCTGTGTGCGCACACCGATCTGTTTGCGGCGCGGGTACTCGCGGTAGACAAGGGTTTTTTCAGCGATTTCGCCTTCAATCTTGCGCAGCATCTCCTCAGCGTCCGTAGCGTCCGAGCAGGTGATGGGCTGTGGCGCAGAGGGTTTGTCCTCAAGGGTTTTCGGTCGGTCAATGGGGGCATTGACGAGTGTCGCGTCGTGGCTGGGCGTGCATGCCGAAGTCATTCCGAACACGACAAAACAGACGAGCATCACCGGGATGTGTATCCAGGGCGATTTTGCGTGGATTATGGCAGGAAAGGGCGTCACTTTGTCGTTACAGCGAGTTTGTCGTTTGTAAACGTCCAGGTACGGGTGATTTCGAGTATATCGGTGTCTCGTGCGATCTCGGGGGGGAACTCGTCGTAGGGTTCGCCCAGGCGAACGATTCTTTCCGCCGCTGCGTTCAGGATGGGGTACTTCGAGCGACGGGCAATGTTGACTTTTTCGATGCTTCCGTCTTTTCTGATGGAAACCGTCATCACCAGGCTGCCGTACATCTTGCCGCGCGCATCGGCCGGGTAGTGCGACTCGCCGATGCGTTCGGCCTTGGCGCGCCAGCCTTCGATGTACCGGGCGAAACGGAATTCCTGTGTGCGTGCACCAATCTGCTTGCGTTTCGGACGTTCGCTGTAGGCAATGGTTCTTTCGGCGATTTCGCCTTCGATCTTGAGCAGCATCGCCTCAGTGCTCGCAAGGTCCGCGCCGGGAGTGGGCTGTGGCGTAGAGGGTTTGTCCTCGGGGGGTTTCAGCGCGGCAATGGCGACGGAACTGTCCTGTTGGGTCATAACCTGTGACGGTTGCACTTGCCGTATGGCCGATTGCTGCCCTCGCATCATGTCGAACAGGTCATTGCCTTCGTGCGTACTGCTCTGTGGCGGTAGCGGCGAAGCGGCGCGGACCGCCTCGCTGCTGTCGCCTCCGCCATCGAGATTGACCTGCGCCAGCGCCTGCGGGGCTTTCGGGGCCGTGTCGTGGCGGGCATTGACGAGAATCACGTCGAGACTGGGCGCGCGTGCCGCAACGATTTCATGCACGGTGAGCGGGATGAGCATCACCAGAACGTGCAGCGTGATCGAAACGGTAAAGCCGCCGGTCAGCTGCTTGTTCTGACGGTTGGAGAACCATCGCGTGAGAAAAGAAGGGAGCTTCATTGCCATGGTTGGATTCTACGCAAGCAATCAGGTCGCGGTCGATTCGGTCGGTGAGGATGAGGGGGATTTTGTTTCGTTTTTGTCAATATTCCACCTCTTCCCGCGCTTTTGGATCGGGTTCGGCAAGGGTGGCAAGATAGCGGGCGTCGACTTCGACATCAATAAGGTCGCTGCCCGTGACGGACAGGCTGATTCTGGAGCCGGGAAGTTGGGGGGGAAGAGAGGGCATCTTGAAAATGAGCGGAATGTCGATGAGGCGAACGAGATTGTCGCGCAATACGACGGCCTCTGTCGTGCATACATTGTTTTGTCGCAACCATCGCACACACCAGTAGCGTTCGATGCGGCGCTGGAATTCGATGTACTCGGCGTAAGCCTGTTCAAAATCGCGCATCGCCCCCAGCAGATCGGTCGATCTGGGCGCGAAGGCCGGGGCGGTTTTGTTGAGCACGGCGGCGATTTGCCATTGATTGACCAGATCGGCGTAACGGCGTAGCGGAGAACTCGACCAGGCATAGCAATCGACGCCAAGCCCTTCGTGTGAAGAGGCTACCGTCGCCATGCGCACCTTGCCGCCGCCCTGTACGCGGTACAGGCCGGGAACGCCGGACTCATCGAGCAGCCGCCCCCAGGTGGAATTGACGAGAATCATCAGTTCGGACACGAGCTTTTCCAGCGGGGAGCCGCGCAGCCGTTTTCCGATGGAGATCACGCCGGGGCCGTCCGGCGAGTTTTGTTCCCAGTCGACGGAAAAGATGTAGTCCACCTGGTTCGCGTATTCCGAAGGTCTGCCGCGTCCGGCTTCGAGCACCGTGGCGAGATCCCAGAGCAGGGTGAGTTCCTTTTTCCAGGGAAAGTCCGGCCCGCCTTTCGTCAGTGTCGATTCGTTGAAGATCGGCTCGATGTCGTGATGACGCAGGTTGGCGAGGATCGGCACGAATTCGATGCGGCTCTCATGGCCGACGACGGTCAGGTCGGCCCGCACGTCGAGGTAGAGCGACAGGGCGGGGCGGTCGGAGCCTGCGTTGAGCGTGAATACCGAGACCACGTCATCGGGCAGCATCGTGATCTTGTTGCCCGGCATGTAGACGGTCGACAGGCGTCTGCGCGCGATGGCATCCAGCGTGGAGCCGCGCGTAAAACCCAGGGCGGGCGCGGCGATGTGGATGCCGATCTTCCAGCCGCCTCCTGGCTGAGGCGTGACGGAAAAGGCATCGTCGATTTCCGTGGTCGAGGCGTCGTCGATCGAAAACGCGGCAACTTCCGCGTGGGGCAGATCGGTCGGGAAAACGGGCGGATCGAAAGCCGGAAAATCCGTGCCTTCCGGAAACAGCTCGAACAGGAAACGGTTGTAGTGATAGTCGTGACTCGATGCGAGCCCCCCGCATTCCAGCAGCAATCTTGCCGCAGACAGTCCCGTGTCGACAGAGGCCGCTTCCAGCGCCTTCACCTCGATGCGGTTGCGGTCGGGACGATAGAGCAATTGGGAGATCATGCCGTCGAACTCGGCGGGCAGCCGTTTTGCCGCCAGTTCTGTGCGCATCCGTTCGATGGCTTCGGCTTGCTGGCGTTTTTTCTCCATGCCTGCCTTGGCTGCGTGCAGGATGTCTTCCGGAGCCTTGCGGTAACGCCCCTTGCCCCGGCGGTGAAACCACATTGGCGCGGCGTGCAGCGAAAACAGCATCGCGGCGGCCTCGACTGCATTTGGCGCGTGGCCGTAATAATCGGCGGCGAACTCCGTGAAGGCGAATTCCTCGTTGCCGCAGACGCTCCACAGGAAATCCGTATCGAATTCGGCGGCGGCGATCTGCGCGCGGGTCAGCAAATCGGCGGGCGCTGGCTCGCGGAATTCGAGCAATACGTTGGCGCGCTTCAGCTTTACCCGCTTGCCGCGCGAGTTTTCCACCTGGAGCGAACTGTCGTTATCGACCAGTACGGTTCCAGCCTTGAAGCCGCCTTCTTCCTCGAACAGGACAAACATGGATGACCGCCGTGCGTTCAGTTCTATGGAACCCATTCCACCAGGTTGTAATACCCGGTGGCAAACACGATCACTCCGAAAACGATCCGGTAATAGGCAAACGGCACAAAGGTGTGAGTGGAGATATAGCGCAACAGGAAACGCACGGCCCACATTGCCGAGATGAACGAGGCAAGGCAACCGACCGCGAAGAACGGGATGTGTTCCACTCTGAACAGATGCCAGTTCTTGTAGACGTCCAGCACAGTGGCCCCAAGCATGGTCGGGATGGCGAGAAAGAAGGAGAACTCCGTGGCCGCCCTGCGTGACAGTCCGAAAACCACCCCGCCGATGATCGTCGCGCCCGCGCGTGAAGTGCCGGGAATCATCGACAGCGCCTGCGCAAAGCCGATTTTGATTGCAGTATTTGCGGTGATGTCGTTGATGTCCGCCTGTTGGGGACGATTCTTAAGGAAGCGTTCGACGATGAGAATGATAAAACCGCCTACGATCAGCGCCCCCGCAACGACGTAGGGATTGAACAACACCTGCTTGATCTGTTTGTGAAAGAGTACGCCCAGGATGGCTGCGGGCAGAAAGGCCAGGAAGAGCATCAGCACGAAACGCATGCTGCGATGGTCGCGCGGCCTGCGCAGGATGCCGACCGTCAATTCGGCGATCCTCGTTCGGAAGACCCACCATACTGCGAGAATGGCAGCGAGTTGGACGACGATATTGAAAACGTCGACGATCTCGTCGTTGGCGCCGAGCAAGCTGCTGGCGATGATGAGGTGCCCCGTCGAAGAAATCGGCAGGAACTCGGTCACTCCCTCGACAATGCCAAGCAGGAGCGCGACGATGAAAGTTTGAATATCCATTGGGACTGTCAGTAGGGGCGCAAAAGCGTGGAGTATACCTGAACCGTTGTTCTCGCCTGTGTCTTTTGATGCGCTGTGACTCCCTCCGACCCGCGCAATAAATGAATGAGGAGGTGGCCGGACGGAGTAGCGGCGGCTCAAATGACGATGGGGACCGAAGTCCCCACCGGCTGTCTTGGGTTACAAGGCTCGAGCGGCCCCGGCAATCAGCTTATGCAGCGACTGCAAAACGCTCATCGTTGGCGTTTATAGGATTTGCGCGGATTACGTCCGTCGCCTCTCGGGTTGCCTGCTTGCCTTTGCTCGCCCTGTCGAAACCGGGACACCCCCACCGAAACACACTCATCGGATTGCGCTTGGGTGGAGGTGAGGGGAGTCGAACCCCTGTCCAGAACGTCTCCAACTCGCCGGAATTACAACCATGCCCCGGATTGTGAGGGAAGCGGGGGGAGAATTCAACCTCCTTTTCAGGCCGGTCGGCGGGTTTGCATCATGTAGTTGACGGAGGTGTCACGATCGAGGCTGTAGACGCGGGTAAAGGGGTTGTACGACAGGCCGATCATGGCGGCGGTCGTGAGTTCGGCATCGCGGCAGAACCGGGCAAGTTCGGAAGGTTTGATGAAGCGGGTGTAGTCGTGCATGCCGCGCGGCAGCAGTTTGAGCACGTATTCAGCCCCGATGATGGCAAAGAGGAAGGACTTGGGGTTGCGGTTCAGGGTGGAGAAAAAAACGTGCCCGCCGGGGCGTACCAGGCGCGCACAGGCGGCGACGATACTGGCGGGGTCGGGAACGTGTTCAAGCATTTCCATGCAGGTGACGATGTCGAACTGCCCGGCGTGCGTCTCGGCAAGGGCTTCCGCCGAGATATGCTGGTAGTCGATTTTCAGTTCGCTTTCAAACAGATGCAGACGGGCGACGCTGAGCGACTTTTCGGACAGGTCGATGCCGGTGACTTCCGCGCCGCGCGTGGCCATGCCCTCGGCCAGCACACCGCCGCCGCAACCGACATCGAGCGCCTTTTTGCCCTGGAGTCCCGCCAACCCATCGATCCAGCCGAGACGCAACGGGTTGATTTCATGCAGCGGCTTGAATTCGGAGGCTGGGTCCCACCAGCGGTGGGCAAGATCACTGAATTTGTCCAGTTCCGAGGGGTCGGTGTTGAGAGTGTTCATGAGATTCTCGATATGAACGGATGAGGGCAGGCGCTACAGGCTACGCAATAGTCGCGCTCCTGCGCAAGAGGCGCTGCACAAAACCCTGCGAGAGCAGGGGTACAAAACAAAAAACCCTGCAAAAGCAGGGTTTTTTGCGGAACGGTGCAGCTTCAGGCTTACCGGGTGCCGATGATTTCGATATCGACGCGGCGATCCGGTTGCAGACACGAGATGAGCGCACTGCGCGGCGTGACGTTGTTGCACGAAGTGCCCGTCACGGGTTGCGTCCGGCCCTTGCCTTCGGTGTAGATGCGGGAGGCGTCAATGCCCTGGCCCACGAAGTAGGACTTCACGGAAGCGGCGCGCCGCTCGGACAGGCGTTGGTTGTAGGCATCTCCACCGATGCGGTCGGTGTGGCCGGTCACGATGACGACTTCAAGCTGAAGTTCTTTGGCCTGGGCGGCAACGCCATCCAGGGCAGCACGACCTTCGGGCTTGAGAGTGGCTTCGTTGAAATCGAACAGGAGGTCAGCATTCAACTGAACCTTGGGAGTTTCAACGTCCGGACCCGGCACGGGAGGCGAAACGGGGGGCTCGACCGGAGGAGGCGGAGTCGCTTCGCATTTTTCCCTCGGGACGATGTCTTCGTCGCAGCCGCATCCGACCGGGAATTCACCCGCCGGGGCGGTTTCGGCGGCGCCCGCAGTCCAGTAACCGGTACGCCAGCACAAACCGGCTCCGCTGCGGGTAACGTTATTGCGACCGTCAATCGCGTAGGGGATGTCGCCCGTGCCGTCGACGATGACATCTTGCGCAAAAGCGGTGGAAGCGGACAGGCCGAACGAGGCAATGGCGGCCAGCGCGAGCAGCTTCTTGTGGTGTTTGGTCATGGTTTCCTCAGTTGTGAAAAGCGATACAGTGCCGCAGGAACTATGCTGAATGATCTGATTGAGCATTCAGCGACTTCTGTTGAGCGGAAATCCAACTCAGCTAAACAAGCTTAGTTTGCCATAGTGATGCAATAGCGATCAATTCATTGTAGCTGATTTGCAACAGTGTTTCACCGTTTTGTACACGAATTTTACCGTCAACCCATACATGCGACACCTGTTGGCGGTCACAAACATGGATCAGATGGGAAATCGGGTCGAAACAGGGGGTCGTAAACAAGCTGTCGAACGCAACGGCGCAGAGGTCTGCGCGCTTGCCGATTTCGAGCGAACCGATCATGTCGTCCAGACCGAGCGCGCGCGCACCCCCCAGTGTGGCCATGGAGAGGGCTGCATGCGCGGGTACGGCGCTGGCGTCGAGGCTGCCTACCTTTGCGAGCAGTGCGGCCTGTCGCATTTCCTGGAACAGATCGAGGCGGTTGTTGCTGGCCGCGCCGTCGCTGCCCAGTCCCACGTTGATGCCGTGCCTGAGCATGGCGGGCACGGGCGCGATGCCGCTGGCCAGTTTCATGTTCGAGACCGGGCAATGGGCCACGCTGCAACCGCGCAGGGCAAGCAGGGCGAGTTCGGTTTCATCGGAATGGACGACATGCACGGCGGTGAGATTGGGGCCGAGCAACCCCAGGCGTTCGAGCCGGGCAATCGGGCGCATGCCGAAGGCCGCAAGGCTCTCGTTGATTTCGCTCTCGGTCTCGTGGACGTGGATGTGGATGGGCAGGTCGAGTTCGGCGGCCAGACAGGCGGCGCGTTCCAGTCCGGCATCCGGAACTGCGTATGGGGAATGTGGGGCGAGGGCAAAACCGACGAGAGGGTGTCCGCGCCATTTGTCCCGGACGGCAAGCCCTTTGCGCAGGTAGTCGTCGACATCGCTCCCCCAGACGCCGGGAAAGCCGAGCACGATCAGCCCGACGACGGCGCGCATGCCGGCCTCGGCGAAAGCCTGGGCCGCCTCGTCGGGGAAGAAGTACATGTCGTTGCAGGTGGTGATGCCGCCGCGCAGCATCTCGCAGGCGGCCAGCAGGGT
>WRNU01000088.1 GCA_009776435.1 Betaproteobacteria bacterium
GAGCCGAGAGCGCCATGCGCCGCCGACGATGCGAACCCGGCGGCTTCCGCTCACGGCTTGGCGGGGGCTTCCGCGCCGTCGCCCTTGTCGCCGTCCCCGCCGGCAATCACGGTGACGAGATGCGCGGGGCGCACGCGGCGGGCAAAGGCGTCTCGTACCGCTTCACGGCTCACGGCGCTCACCGTGCGCGGGTAGCTGTCGAGCCAGTCGAGAGGCAGGTTGTAAAAACCTATCATGGCAACGTGGCTGAGAATCTTGGCGTTGGAGTCGAGCCGCAGGCCGAAGCCGTTCACGAGATTGTCACGCGCCGCCCGTAGTTCTTTTTCGGTGGGGCCCTCGGCGATGAAGGCGGTCAGGGTGGCGCGCACGACATCGAGGGCGAGATCGCTTTGTGAACCCTTGGTTTGCAGGCCGATCCGGAAGGGGCCGAGAACGCGGCGAGGCTCGAAATAGCTGTGAATGTCGTAGGCGAAACCGCGCTTTTCGCGCACTTCTTTCATGAGGCGCGAGGTGAATCCGCCGCCACCGAGAATGTGATTGCCGACGAGCAGCGGGAAATAGTCGGGATCGTCGCGGCTCATGCCGGGCTGGCCGATGAGGATGTGAGACTGGGCAGAAGGGTTGCTGATACGTGTGACCTGGCCTTCCCTGGGCGCAAGGGGAACGGGCAACGGTTCGATCTTGCCTCCGGCGGGCAGGTTTTGGGTCAGCGCGATGGCGATTTTCTCGGCGGCGGCGCGGTCGAGGTCGCCGACGATGGCGATGGAGGCGTTACGCGCGCCGTAGTGGTGAGTATGAAAGGCAACGAGGTCTTCGCGGGTGATCGCGGAGAGGGATTTTTCGTCGTTGTTGTTGCCGTAGGGATGTCCGGCGTACACCGCGGCGTTGAAGGCCCGCGCGGCCAGGACGGCGGGTTTGGTGAGCGCCTCGCGCAGATTGGCCAGCGCACGGACGCGCTCGCGTTCGAGCACTTCGACCGGAAACCGGGGATGCGCGAGCACGGTGGCGGCCAGCGCCACGGAGTCGTCGCGTTCCCGCGCGGACGAGAGCGTGCGCAGGGTGAGACTGGCGCGGTCTTCGCCCATGCTGCCGCCAAGGAGGAGTCCGAGATCGGCGGCGCGCTCGGAAATGGCCTGCTCGTCGAGTTCACCTGCACCCGAATCGAGCAGCGCGTGGGTGAAACCGGCCACACCGCTTTTGCCCGTGGGATCGAACGCGGCGCCTGCGGTGAAATCGATCTGGATGTCGATCATCGGCAGTTCATGGCTGGCGACAAAGAAGACTTTCGCGCCGGTGGGGGCCGTCCATTGTTCGATACGGGGAGCGGCCTGAGCAGCGTCGATGCCGGAGACCAGGACGAGCGAGGCCAGCGCCGGGGCACGCAGGCAGCGTGAAAGGGACGCGAAGCGACGAAAGGCCGAAAGGGAAGTGGCAAGAAAGCGCATATCGAAAAAACCTTGAAATGGTCAGTGCCGATGCGAGGCAGGCGGGGCGGCGGGAGATTTGGGCGAGACGGCGGGCAATGGCAGGGGATCGAGCCGGGCGGAGGTCAGTGAGGCGTCGTCGAAATAGCGACGGGCCACTTCGCGCACCTCCTCGGCGGTCACGGCGCGCAGTCCCGCCAGCAGCCGGACATCGTCGCGCCACGACAGACCGACGCTTTCGAGTTGTCCGATTTCCATGGCCTGACCCATGAGGGAGTCGCGCGAGTAGATGCGCGAGGCCAACGCCTGGTTCTTGACGCGGTTCAATTCGGCTTCGCTCACGCCCTCGTCGCGGATGCGCTGCAATTCGGCCCGCAGGGCGGTCTCGAGCGCCTCGACGTTCTGGCCGGGGGCGGGGACGCCTTCGAGGTAGAAGAGAGCGGGGCCGCGATTGATGCTGTCGTAGGCGGCCCCCGCAGAGACGGCGATGCGCTGCTCGCGCACGAGGCGGCGGTTGAGCCGCGCGCCATCGTAGCCGTCGAGGATTTCGGCCAGCATCTGCAAGGCGTAGGCTTCACGGTCGGCTTGAGGATTTTTCAGGGATGGAACGCGCCAGGCCATGGCGAGGTAAGGCAGTTCAGCCGGAGCGCGAACGGTGACGGCCCTGGCGCCGATTTGTTTGGGTTCATTGTTGATGCGGCGCGCGGGGAGCTTTGCGGATTTGATCGGGCCGTAATGCTGGCGGGCGAGCTTGAAAACCGCTTGATGGTCGACGTCGCCGACGACGACGAGGGTGGCGTTGTTGGGGGCGTACCAGTTCCGGTACCAGGCGCGTGCGTCTTCGGCGTTCATGGCTTCGAGGTCGGTCATCCAGCCGATGATCGGGTGATGGTACGGGTGGGCCTGGAAGACGGCCGCCATCAGTTGTTCGTAGACGAGGGCGCGCGGGCGATCGTCGGTACGCAGCCGCCGTTCTTCCTTGATGACCTCGATTTCGCGCGAAAAAGCGTCGTCGGTGAGGGCGAGGTTTTTCATGCGGTCGGCTTCGAGCGACATCATCGCACCGAGATGGGCGGGGGGAATCTGCTGGAAGTACGCGGTGTAATCGCGGCTGGTGAAGGCGTTGTCACGCCCGCCGAGGGCGGAGACACGCTCGTTGAATTCGCCGGGGCCGACCTTGCGCGTGCCCTTGAACATCATGTGTTCGAGGACGTGCGCGACGCCGGTGACTCCCGTCGGTTCATCCACCGAGCCGCTGCGATACCAGAGCATGTGTACGACGGAAGGAGCGCGGCGGTCTTCGCGCACGACCACTTTCATGCCGTTGTCGAGCATGGTCTCGAACGGGTTGGCCTGTGCCGTAATCGGCACGCAGAGAGCGACCGCCAGGTACCAGAGCGAGCGACGCAAGGGAGAGAGGAAAAAACCAGGGGACATGGAGCAATCCTGCATCTGTTAGAATCCGCGCATTTGTTGCGCGCCGTGTTGAACGCGGCATCATAGCCGCATCCAGAGGTTTTGGGCGTGCGTCGTTGTTCTTCTGTGATTTGATTTCTCATGTTCGGTTTCTCCAAAAAGTCTGTTCCTCGCACCAATACGCACACCGATGCCGATTCTGCCCGCATCTCTTCGCCGCAGACTCCTGCCGACGGGCCGCCTGCCGAGGCCGCCGCGCCCGTGAAACGCTCCTGGATGGAGCGCCTGAAGTCGGGGCTGGCGCGTACCCGGCAGCAATTCGGCGGCGGACTGGCGGGGCTGCTCGGGCGGCGCAAGATCGACGAAGATCTGCTCGAAGAGCTGGAATCCACGTTGCTGATGGCCGATTGCGGCGTGGATGTCACGCAACGCCTGATCGGGGAATTGCGCACGCGCTGGAAGAAGGATCGTCTTGAGAACGCCGAACAGTTGCGGCAAACATTGGCCGACGCCCTGCTGGAGATCGTGACGCCGCTGGAGGCGGGGCTAGACGCGTCGGGGCACAAGCCCTACATCATCATGCTGGCCGGGGTGAACGGCTCGGGCAAGACGACTTCGATCGGCAAACTCGCCAAGTATTTCCAGAATCAGGGCAAAAGCGTGCTGCTGGCAGCGGGCGACACCTTCCGCGCGGCGGCGCGTGAGCAGTTGATGACCTGGGGCGAGCGTAACGGCGTGACGGTGATTGCGCAGGAAGGGGGGGATGCCGCCGCAGTCATTTTCGATGCGATCAACGCCGCGCGCGCGCGCGGCATCGACATCGTGCTTGCCGATACCGCTGGACGGCTGCCGACGCAGCTTCACCTGATGGAAGAAATTGCGAAGGTGCGCCGGGTGATTGCGAAGGCGGAACCCTCCGGCCCGCATGAGGTGATGCTGGTGCTGGACGCGAACATCGGCCAGAACGCGCTCATGCAGGTGAAGGCGTTCGACGCGGCGGTCGGGGTGACGGGGCTGGTGCTGACCAAACTCGACGGGACGGCCAAGGGAGGCGTGGTGGCGGCCATCGCGCGCCAGTGCCCGAAGCCGCTGCGCTTCATCGGAGTGGGGGAAGGGATCGACGACCTGCAACCCTTCCGGGCGCGCGAATTCGTCGACGCGCTCTTCGACGTGGAGGAGGAGGGCGGGAAAGCATGATCGTTTTCGATAATGTCACCAAGCAATACCCCGGCGGNTACACGGCGCTCGANGAGGTCAGTTTNCAGGTNGCGCCCGGTGAACTGGTGGTGCTCTCGGGACATACGGGCGCGGGAAAAAGTACGCTGCTCAAGCTCATCCCGGCCATCGAACGCCCGAGTTCCGGCACGGTGCAGATCAACGGGCAGAACGTCTCGAACATGTCGCGGCGGGCGATTCCCTATCTGCGGCGCAATATCGGCCTCGTCTTGCAGGAAAATCGCCTGCTGTTCGACCGTTCGGTGTATGACAACATCCTTTTGCCGCTCATCATCAATGGTCATCCGCCGGGAGAGGCGGCCAGACGGGTGGCTGCGGTGCTCGATCTCGTCGGGCTTTCGGGGTGGGAAAGGGAGTTTCCCGTCAGGCTCTCCGGCGGCGAACAGCAGCGGCTGACCATTGCGCGCGCCTTCGTGAACCGCCCGTCGATCCTGATTGCCGACGAGCCGACCGCCCATCTCGACCCGGCCTATGCGTCCGAGATTGCCGAGCTTTTCGGGTCGTTCAACACTGCGGGCGTCACGGTGTTGGTGGCAACGCATGACGCTTCCCTTTTCGGACGCTGGTCGCCGCGCCGGATCGTCCTGGATCATGGGCAACTCACGGAGCAATGATGCGCAATTGGCTCTATCTTCACTTTCGCGCGTTTACGCATGCCCTCGAACGGCTTTCCGGTCAACTGTTCGGAACGTTGCTCTCGACGCTGGTGATGGGGATTGCGTTGGCGCTACCGGCGGGCGGCTATATCCTGCTCGACAACGTTAGCGCGCTGGCGCGCGGGATATCCGGCACGCCAGAGATCAGCATCTTCCTCGACAACGATGTCGATTCCGCGCAAATCGACGCCATCAAGCGCAATCTTCAGGACGAACCGCAACTGGCCGGGTTCCGTTTCGTGTCGAGCGAAGACGCCCTGAAGCAATTGGAGAGCAGCGGCCTGGGCGACGTGTTGGCGGGCATCACCTTCAATCCCCTGCCCGACGCCTTTGTCGTCACCCTGCGGGGCGATGATCCAGCATTATTCGACGCCTTGTCGGCGAAGATGCGCGGCTGGCCGGGTGTAGCGCATGTTCAGCTCGATTCGGCCTGGGTCAAGCGGCTGGCCGCTCTGCTCGAACTGGCGCGCGTGATGATGCTGGGTTTGTCGGTGTTGCTCGGGGTGGCTTTGGTGATCGTCACTTTCAACACCGTCCGCCTGCAAATTCTCACTCAGAAGAGCGAAATCGAGATCAGTCGCCTGCTCGGGGCGACCGACCGTTTCATCCGTCGACCGTTTTACTGGTTCGGGGTGCTGCAAGGCGTACTCGGCGGCCTGATTGCCCTGGCGGCGGTTTGGGGCGGAATCATTGCGCTGACTGCGCCGGTGGCGAAGGTGGCTAAAACCTATGGCGTGGAGATTTTGCTGGTCGGCCCCGGCTGGAAGGAATCGCTGGCGATCGTCGGGCTTGCCGCAGCCCTGGGTTGGCTGGGCACGGCCATTTCGGTGCGTCGGCATCTGTGGTGGTGAGATGGTGTGCCCATGCCGGACGCACCAACAATGCCCTGTCTGAGACAGGGCATTGGGTTCGGATGACATCTCCTGGTCAGGCACACGCCTGACCATGTGAAGCCGGGTTTTGTCCTGCCAATCAACCTTCGAAAGACAGACCGACAAGTCCGAGCACAGGCGTAACAATACCCTGCAAAATAGTGCCTACGCCTTCCAGGATTATTCCTGGACCCTGTACAATTTGTTCAAAGACGTTATCCGTCGAACCCAACCTGTCGGGATGCTCGGCAACAGGTACACCTGTCAAAAAGCCCAGTGGCGACCACAACAGTGGATGAATAATCGGTTCGTCAATCACCGAGAAAATGGGCTGCAAAGCCAGGGTTGATAACAACCCTTCTGCCACGGTATGTACGCCTTTCAATACCGTACCGATACCAGTTATACAGGGGCTCGTCACGGTACCCATCAAGGGACTCGTCGTAGCACCTAACGTAAAGATAGCCATCACTCCACCTCCTTGTCTTTGGTCTCTGGAAGACCTGGTTAATCGCATGTGCATTGAAGAACATGCGGTCCGCGTAAACGTCTGTGATATGTAACTTCACATACGCTGAAGGTATATTACGATCAGGAAAAAAATGAGTCAACACATAAATCAAGCGTTGCAGATATCATTATATTTTTCAATTGCAAACGTAAAAAAATAGCTTTAAAATCTATCGCGTGGACATTAAAATCCGCCGCGCGGGCGCTGATGTAGTGCCTGGATTTGTCTGCAGCTTTCAAAAACAAGGATGTTTTTCAGATGTCTCAAGGGCTGTTGTTGGAGCGTTTTCGGCTCCAACTGCAGGCGCGGTGCGCACTGGGACGAAACCGAACGACTCATCGACCCCGTTTCGACCGGCGAATGCCGGAACTGCTTTCGTACGCAGGATAGGCGTGCGATGAAGCAGTATCTATCCATAACAGGCAGCCTCAGAGCTGCCATTACTCAGGAGATTTTTTCCATGGGCAAAACATCAAAACCAACGAGAGCCTCGCAAGCCGTCCGCAATATCGTTACTGCCGCCATCGTGGTGACGGGCGTTGCGGGCGCGGCCTATGTTGTGGCACAGGGCAAGAACGAACCGATCCAGCCGGTCGTTGCGGCCAAGATCACCAATCCGGCCAAGGTCGAACTCGGCAAAAAACTGTTTTTCGACCCCCGTCTGTCCAAGTCGGGCTTCATTTCCTGCAACTCCTGCCACAATCTGAGCATGGGCGGGTCGGACAACCTGCCGACCTCGATCGGAGATCGCTGGCAGCAAGGGCCGATCAACTCGCCGACGGTGCTGAATTCCAGCCTGAATTTCGTTCAGTTCTGGGATGGCCGCGCGAAGGATCTTCAGGAGCAGGCTTCCGGCCCGATTGCCAATCCGAAGGAAATGGCTTTCACGCATGAGCTGGCCGTTGAAGTACTGAATTCGATTCCGCAATATCGTGCGGAGTTCGCTAAGGTCTACGGCGACAAAAAACTGGATATAAACCTGGTTGCCGACGCGATTGCCGAGTTTGAAAAAACGCTGAAGACGCCCAACTCGCGCTTCGACCAATGGCTGAAGGGCAACAAGAAAGCCATTACCGCCGAAGAGCTCAAAGGCTACGAGTTGTTCAAGAGCAGTGGTTGCACCGCCTGCCATAACGGCGAAGCGGTCGGCGGCACTTCGTACCAGAAAATGGGCGTATTCGAGCCGTACAAAACCGCCAACACGGCCCAGGGGCGCGCCGACGTCACCAAGAACGATGCTGAGCGCTTCTTCTTCAAGGTGCCGACGCTACGCAACGTCGAGCTGACCTACCCGTATTTCCACGATGGCGCAGCCAAAACGCTCGAAGAAGCTGTGGACATCATGGGTCGTCTGCAACTCGGCAGGACTTATACTCCGGAGGAAACCGCGCAGATCGTTGCCTTCCTGAAGACATTGACGGGCGAGCAGCCCAAGCTGCAATTGCCGATTCTGCCGCCCTCGCAAAACAATACGCCACGGCCCAAGCCGTTCGAGTAATCGGCCCTGAGCCGTATCGAGGCATCCCTGGTCGGAAGGCCGGGGCGACTCGGGATCGCTATAGAAGCCGCTGCCGGTTTCATTGTGACTGGCGGCGGCTTTTTTGTTATTGGATCGCCGAGGCGATGTGTGCCAAGAGGCCAAACACAGGCATCAGGGATCGGCGGGCTGAAATGAAACGTCGGCAACAACGATTTCGGCGTAGCTGGGATAACGCAGCGGCGGGCCCCAAGTGCCGAAACCGCAGGAGACGATCAGCGAATAATGCTCCTGTGTCAGCAGTTTCCACGGGTTTTTGTACAGGTACTTGACGATGATGTCGATAGGGAAGAACTGGCCGCCGTGCGTATGGCCGGAAAACTGTATGTCGATTTTTTGCGCAACGGCTTCGTCGATTTCACGTGGCTGGTGATCGAGCAGGATCCACGGCGTCGCCGGATCTGCGCGCGCCGTCAGGGCGGCGAGCGGCGCCCGCCCGCCAACGACATCCGGCGAAGCGCCCGGAGGAAAACGTGAACCACGTATCATGTCGTCGCGCCCGATCAATGTAATACCAGGTTCTTCGAGGTGAAGAACCTCGTCGCGCAGGACGCGCATGTTGGAACGGGTATAGGCGTCGATGTTGAGTTTCGGCGATTCGCCGAAATACTCGTGGTTGCCCAGGATGGCGTAGACGCCATAGCGGCTTTTGAGCTCGCCCAGAATGCGAGGCATCTCCTGATCGAAATACGGCTGGATCGCGTTATCAATGATGTCGCCAGTGAAAACGATCATATCCGGTTGCAGGCGGTTGACGCGAGAGACCATCTCCTGCATCAGCGTCGCGGAACTGTAGCGCCCGACATGCAAATCGGAAAGATGAACGATGCGCAATTTTTTTTCGCCGTTTTTCAACGGCTTGTAAACGACCGGCGAAAGATGCGTTTCACGCGGCGTATGCGCGCGGTAAAGACCCCAGACGACCTGAACGGCGACGATACCCAGTATGAGAAATCCGAGGTGATGCGGATACTGGCGGACATACCCGCACGCAGACTGCAAGAAAGGCAAACGGCGGACAATCAGGCCAAGCGCGTCGACAATCAATACCGTGGCAAATCCAATCGCCAACGCGCCATACACGACGGCGGTGGCAAAAAGCAGCCCTGGCGGCAATTCCACATTGAGCAGACGGCTTAAAAAATATGCCAGCGGAAAGCTCATGACAGTCAGCGCGACGAGCGGCCAGAACACGTACCAGGCCATAAGCCAGGGTGGCAACACAACGCCGAATGCCCAGCGGAAACGCCAGCCCAGATACCCTCCCAAAACAGTCTGGACAGCAAGAACAATGACTAGAAAATAGCTCATAAGGATAAACCCCTTTCCGCTATGATGATGCCATGTAAAATGCGTAGAGAACACGGCCTGAACAAGCGCGGCACCTTACATAGTGTACACGAGCATGAGTCATTGTGAATCTGCGTTGGCTCCACTGGCGTTTGCCCTGCAAAACAATTTTCTCATTTACCCTGCCATAAATGGCGAGGATCGCGTTCCAGTCGAGTTCGGGATGAAAAAAACGTTCACATTTTATATGAAATTCTTGCCGCAAGTTTTCCCAGTACGCTCATGGGAATAATACGTGTAATAGCGGAGGTCAAGCATCCAAATTTACGATAAAACAAGTTGAATAATAAATAAGGTTTTCGTTGTGCCTTGTTTTTGGGATAACGACGGATTATATTCTTGAAAGAGTAAAATTTTCGATACATCCGACGGTAGCCTTTGTAGAGTTCATTTGCCGTCATGCCCATAGGCGTAAACACAACATTTGCCGTATTATATTTTTCCAGATTGCGATCAACAATTCGCCCACTGGCTTCCATGTTTCGGTATAATTCTGTTCCAGGATATGGTGTGAGTATGTGAGAGGTCAGCGTCTCTATCCTCATCTTGATCAGCCAATCCAATGAACGGTCAAAGGTGCTGGGATCATCACCGTCCAACCCAAAAACCATGCTTGCGTTTATCATGATGCCTCGGCTGTGAATGGCTTCTACAAGAGATTCATACAGTTCTACTTTATTATCCTTGTTTACATTTTCTAAGGAAAACGTATTGATTGATTCAAAGCCGATAAACAAACTCTGGCAGCCTGTCTTTGACATCAGATCTAGCAAATCAGGGTAATTCAAAATTTTAGTTGTCACAGCGGCACTCCAGATGAGGTTCATGCCTTTAAGTTCATTTAGAAGTTTTCCTGTATATCTTGGGTCGCCGATAAAGTTGTCGTCTATGAAAAGAATATGCCGGGTTCCAAGTGATTTAATATCTTTTATCACATCAGAAATTGGACGCCTTATGTAGAGTCTATTTTTACAACTGTTATAACAAAAACTACAACGGTTTGGGCATCCTCTGCTGGTAAGAACAACATTTGAATAGAGATACTTCTGACCCTCGATACGACTATACGCCGGAGATACGATTTCATCGCCACGAAAGTATTTGATATCGCAGTATTCTTTTTGAATACTTCCTTTTTCTGCATCTTGGATTATTTTCGTCCAAACCCTTTCCGCAGGGCCGATACAGATAGCCTCAAAGTGCTGCAAGCAATCTGCCGGTGAACAAGTTATATGGATGCCGCCCGCTACAACGGGAACCCCCCTTTTTCGAAATTCTGCGGCGATGCTTATGGCTCGTGGCAGTACGTCCAATGTTATTGTGATGCCCACTAAATCTGCTTCGCAATCATAGTTAATTTCTTCCGTATTTTCGTTAATCATTGTTGTTTTATGTTCGCTCGGCGTTAAGTTCATAAGTGTCAATAATGCGAGAGAAGGTGCCATGCGTATTTTGAGGTCGGTGTCCATCGGGCGCTTGTTCATTTTCGGTTGGATAAGAAGAATTTTCATCTTTGGTTCCTTCGACCAGGAAACCTCTGTATACCTCTGTATCCACTGCTTGTCATCCTGCGCGAAGTCGCAGGATCCATGCGGCGTGTGGATTGCAACGATTTCGCTTCGCTACGCGCTGCAATGACAGGAGGGATTGTGCAGAGGTTCCTTAAACAGCACATAGAGATGGTTTGCAAATATAGCAATAGATAGAATTACTTCATTCTTTTGAGCCTCCCGGCGTGAAGGCCGGGGTTTCGACCGTAGCAACGAGGGAGAGGATGCAACCCCCTTCCTTGTTTTGAGCATCAGGCATGAACGCTTGGTGCCCATTTCTTGTTGGATATCCATAAAAATATGCACGGATACCCATTATATCTCGTTTTGCACCCTCACCGCGAACAGAGAAGCTCGGAGAGCTCGCAATTGAATACCTCCATCAGTCCTTCAATGACTTCCTGGTTCCAATAGCTTGCATGGCCGTCAATGAGTCGGCCCAATTGGGCGTTGGAGATGGATACGCCTACCTGCTCCAGGCGGCGAACCAACTCAGAAACCGATCGTATTGCGTGCTCGGCCATCAAGACCCGAACCCGCCAAACGACCTTCCTTTTGGGCTTTGGAGGAGATTTCGACATGGACCGATTCTAGGCTAGTTGCGTACTTGGCACAACATTTTTGCGTCTCATGAAAAAAATTTGCAAAAACTACTTGACCTCGTCACATCGTGTAGGCAGACTGCGCGTCAATCACGAAGTGGGATGGCGCTGTTGGCAACGTGCCGGGTTCATACCCCGGAGGCTCAAGCCCTTCTCTCGCAACCCAAACACGACGGACAGAAAAATGATGATTCAGCGACACGCCATAGCACAGCACGAGACGGGCCGATTCGGCTCCACGTGCCGCTTTGCGTTCCTCGCTGCCGCGCAGAGAACGCTGAAGCCCATGAATTTGTCCGCCGTCGGCTATCGCCTTCTGAGCCTCCCGTTCGGTGGGGGTCGGGAGAACGATAGCAGGCAATCCGGGAGGATGACCATGTAGTCATCCTGCGTGATCGAAAAGATTACGGTTCCAGACAGGGAGCCCGGACTTGCGAAAGCAA
>WRNU01000089.1 GCA_009776435.1 Betaproteobacteria bacterium
ATGGCCGCAACGGCGGCGCTTCTACATGGATTCTTGGCCTGGCTCGGGGCATGAATGCGCGCCCGAGCCGGATTTCATGTCCGTCAAGCGCGCATCAGCGCTGGTACTCCTTCACGGTAATTGCGGAACATGAAAACCTCCTTTGGATGGGGGCGAAAGAAAAGTGACGCGGAGACTACGATTATCAAGGATTGCTTGTCAACATATTTGCGCCGCCAGCGTGGCGTGTACACAACGCCCAACAGCCGAGCCTCCGCGCTCGATTTCGAGCGACACGAAGCGCCGTTCGTTCTTCGCATCGCTGTGTTCCCGGACGCGCGACAACGGGTTCTTCGTGTTCAATCTCAGATCAGCAACGTCTTGCGTCGGAGAATCAGCATTTCCTGGATGGCGTTTCACTTATCCAGGCTACGGGGGTATCCTCGGTATATGATATTTTCATATTCTGATTGACAGTCCGGCGGTGCTGTTGTAGAGTTGTTTTAGCAATTTTACAACACCAACCGCAAGGAGACTGAATAGGATGGATAAAGACAAATCCATAAAATTGTTTGAAGAAAAATCAATACGTACCCATTGGGATACAGAAGCGGAAAAATGGTATTTTTCGATTGCAGATGTATGCGTTGTGCTTACGGACAGTGTAGATGGGCGCAAATACTGGAGTGTCTTGAAAACGCGGCTCAGAAAGGAGGGTAGTGAGTTGGCTACAAATTGTAGTCAACTGAAAATGCAGCCCGCGTAGGTTGGGGTGAGCTTGCGAACCCCAACAAAATGATAATGAAATAACTGAATAGGGTGTAGGTATGTGATGAGTTTTCCATTTGGAAACGCTGTTATGTTGGGGTTTTCACCCCAATCTACACGCACTGCCTCACACAAAAACAACCGCCTCTACAACCCCGGAAATTGCCGCGATTTCACGAGCCGGATTTCCCCGCTGGCAATGCGATGGGCGAAAGGACGGGTGGAGTCGATGCCCTCTTCGTAGCGAAGCTCATCGAAATCGGCGTAGCCGCCTTTTGCCACGAGCGAGCGGGCGGCGCGAAGAAACGTCTGCCGCGCTTCGCCGTCGCCGCCGGTGGCAAGCCGCTTCATGCTGAGGTCGATGCGACAATACCCGGCATCGAGCTCCGTTACCCGGATTTCCCAGGTGGGCGCGAAGGGGTCGTAAATGCTGTAGGCGATGAGTCCCGCCGCAAGGTATTCCGGTTTGAGGTAGCCGAGCTGTTGCAGCATCAACAAGCCGCCCACCGCGCCCGCCGTGGGGCCGGGAGATTCCTTGACGGTTTGTATGACGGTATTGCCAGTTTGTTTCACGGTATTGCCCAACCCACCGCACGCGGCAAGCGCGACGGGCAGCAGGAGTGTGCCGTATCGTATGGGGCGCTTCATGGCTTTGTCCTCCCCTGTTTTGCGTCACCCTGCCGTCAATGGCGAGAATTCGCGTTCGATTCGTGTTCATTGCAGGTAGTTGAAGAGCGATAGCCCGCTGACTCGCATGAAAGACAACTGCGAGGCTTCGAGATTGGTTTGCAGTCGGGTGAGCCGCGAGATGGCTTCGGCGTAGTCGCAGTCTTGCAGGCGGCTGAGGGTGTCGCCGTACTGGATGTTCATGTCGGTGTTGATGTTGTCCAACTGTTCGAGTTCGACCAGTTGGGAGCCGACCTGGGCGCGTACCCTCAGTTCGGTATCGAGCGCATGGTCGATGTTGTCGAGGGCAAATTTGACCCCGCTGATGACCCCGCTCGATCCCGGTTTTTCCAGGGTGTCGATGAAAATGCCGAGATTGGTGAAAACGTTCTTCGAGGCCACGAACACTTCAAAGGAGTCGCCCGCAGCGGTGAAGTTGCTGACATCCATCTCGAGGCCGTTGAAGCTGAGAGTGGAACCTGCCAGCGTGGCGGGGACGGGCACGGGCGTGGGGTTGCCCGGTATGTATTCGATGACGTTGTAGTTCGTGCCGTCGAAGCCGACTTCGTAGCGATGCCCGGTATCGGCAAGCGCCGGAGGGCTCGGAACGAAGTCGACGGTGACACTCGCCCCGGCGCTGTTGCCCGTTGAGCCAAAGGCGTTGATTGCGCCTGCCATCGTGCGGGTGTTGTCGAAAAGATCGGAACCCGGCAGGCTCACCGGCATGAAGCGCGAAGAGGAAACCTGGATGGTGCGTGTGCCCTGGTCTCCTTCGTAATGCACGTTTCCGTAAGCGCCCTGAAACGGCTGAACGTCCGCCCTGTAGCCGGAAAAGAGAAAGTTGCCGGAAACGTCCTGCGTGTTGGAGAGCGTGAGCAGCGACTCGAACTGGCTGCGCATGTCGATGACGAAGAAGTCCAGTTCTTTCTGGGTGAGGATGCCGTTGCCCGCGCCCACCGCGCCCTCGCGCATGTATTGCAGGATTTCGCCCATGCCCGCGAGCTTGTTTTCCAACAGCCTGAGATTGTCGGTGGCAGTGTCCAGATTGAGCTTGTGTTGCGCATTGATGACACGCGCTTTGTTGACATCCAACGCGCGCGAGGCTGCAATCGGGTCGTCCGCCGGGGTGAGTACCCGGCGACCCGTGGCGACTTCCTGTTGGGCATGCAGCAGGCTCGACCACAATTGCTGGATCGTGCCGACTCCCTTGTCGTAGATCATGTTGGTGCTGACGCGCATGATCGTCTCCTGTCCTAACGTGCGATGGAAATGATTTCGTCGAACAGGCGTTGCGCGACGGACATCACCCGGCCGGATGCCATGTAGGCCTGTTGATAACGGATGATATTGGCGGCTTCTTCGTCGAGATTGACGGCGGAAAGCGCGTCGCGCGCCTCGCATGCCTGCTCGTAGAGTGTAGTCTGGGTGCGTTCGTTGGTCTGCATTTCGTGGGTCTTGTTGCCGACCTTGTTGACCAGTTGCGAATAGGCGCCGTCCATCGTGGCCGTCGGCATGTTCGCTCCGTTGTTGAACAGCAGCTTGGCAGTTTGCAGCGCAACCAGCAGGTTGGCGTTGCGATTGTCGGCAACGCCTGCCTCCGTGGGATGCAGGTTGAAAGTGTCGCCGTCCTGGGGCACGCCCGAGAGGGTGAACGAGAACTCGAACCCGCCTGCAACGGTCACGGTAAACGTCTTCCCGGATGAATCGGTCGCCGGATTGAAAGCATTCGACGGAGAAATGCCGAACCCGCCGCCCGGCGGCGGAGTCATGGCGAGCGTCAGGTTTCCGCCGTTGTACACCAGTTCCAGGTTCCAGGGGCCGAGCACCCCATCCACGTTGTGCATCGTGATGTCCGACAGCTTGCCGGTTCCGACATTGGTGGTCGGCACATCGCCGATGATCGGGCAACCTGCGGCAATCAGGCGCGGGTCGTTGATTGCCAGCGCGATGTCGCGCGCCATGAAGCGAGTGGGTTGAATGAGCGCGCTTTGGCCTGCGACGAGTGTGGATGCGCCAAGGTCGATCCTCAATCCTTCAAAACTGTCCTCGGGCAAAGTCAGAGTCTTGCTGGCCTTGGTGCTCAAGTTGGTGATGACGTAGTTCGTGCCATCGTATCTCAACTCATAATCGGCATCGGTGAAGAGACTGAGCCCGGAGATGTCATCGGCGAATGGGTCGGTATCGAAATCGAAACTCACCACGGCGGCGTTGTTGGGCACGACATGGGGCGTGGACAATTTGAAGAAATCCAGCCCCAGCGCGCCGCCCAGGTCGACGCCGAGTTTTTGTTGATTGTTGATGGCCGAAGCAACCGACACCGCGATCATCCCGAGCCGGTTTTGCGTACTGTCGAGCGATTCGCGCCGGAATTCGAGCAGCCCGGCAAGTTGTCCGCCGGTAATCAGGCGTTCGGGAATTTCGATGGGACTTCCGTTGCGCGGAATGATCGCTATCGCATAGCGTTGCGGGTCGTTTTTACTCGGCACCGTTCCCAGCAGGGTGGGCTGATTGCTCATCACCAGGCTTTGGCCGGAGCCGATGAGTACAGTCAGCGAGCCGTCGTCCTGCTCCTTGGTCGTTACCTGGATCAGCTTGTTGAGCTCGGTCACCAACTGCCAGCGTTGATCCAGCAAATCATTGGCCGGTTTGTTGCTGCCTGCCGCCTGCGCTACCACGATGCGCTGATTGAGCTCGGCAATGCCTTTGGCCAGCGTGTTGATCTGATCGACGATGGCGCGGATGTCGTACTCCACGCCTTCGCGGATTTCGGTCAGGCGCTCATCCAGCGTATGAAAACGCCCCACCAGCGCCTGCGCGGAAGACAACAACGATTGGCGCGCCGCCAGATTCGTCGGATCGGCAGCAACTTCCTGCATCCCGGCAAAAAATGCGTCCATCGCCGGGGAGAGTCCGGAAAGAGGATCGGCAAGCATGTTGTCGATCTGCCGGATTTGCGCGGCGTAAGTCGCGTACTCGGCCCTGCGCGTATCCGCGCTCAACACCTGGTTTTCGAGAAACTGGTCGTAAGCGCGGGTCACAGCCGCCATCTTCGTGCCCGAGCCGAAAAACCCCACGCCGGAATAATACGGCGTCAGTGTGCTCTGGATGACCTGCTGGCGGTGATAACCGGGCGTGCTCGCATTGGCGATGTTGTGGCTGGTGGTGATCAGATGCCCCTGCGCGGCATTGACGCCCGATAACCCGATATTGAGCAAACCTGCCATGATGTTTCCCCGAAAAACGTTCCTGCCCAGGAAACAGCAAGAACCTTGCCAGCGGGAAAGCGGCAAAATTCGCCGTCGGGGAGTCGATGCCTGTCCGTCTACAGAAATCGGCCAGACAATCAATACAGTATCGAAAAAGCCTGTGCGGGTGGCGCGTTACCCCCCCAGTTTTTCCACCGCTTCACGAATGCGGGCAGGCTCATCGAGTTTGAGGATGCGTTGCACCCTGGGGACGATCTCGGTGAGATCGGCGCGCAGGATCTGTTGCTTGATCTCAAGAATGCGGGCAGGGTGCATCGAGAAAATACGCAGTCCCATGCCGAGCAACAACAGGGTAAAGGCGGGACTGCCGGCCATTTCGCCACAGACGGAAACGGGCCGTTCGCTGCGCTGTGCCGTCTGGATGGTTCCGGAGATGAGTTTCAGCACTGCCGGATGGAGCGGATCGTAGAGACGCCCGACCGCTTCGTTTCCACGATCGACCGCCAGGGTGTACTGGATGAGGTCGTTGGTGCCGATGGAGAGAAAGTCGAGCCGACGGATGAACATGCCCAGGGCCAGCGCGGCAGCGGGCACTTCCACCATGGCGCCGACGGGCAGTTTTTCGTTGAATTTTATTTTTTCCTCGCGCAATTCCTCTTTCGCCTTTTCGATGAGATCAAGGGTCTGTTCGATTTCATCGGCGTGCGCCATCATCGGAACCATGACTTGCAACTTGCCGTGCGCCGAGGCGCGCAACAGAGCGCGCAATTGGGTGAGGAATATCTTGGGTTCGGCCAGTGAATAGCGCACCGCGCGCAGGCCGAGGGCCGGGTTGGGTTCGTTACTGGCGCTGCCGGTCAGGGTCTTGTCTGCGCCAATATCGAAAGTGCGCGCCGTGACGGGTTTGCCGGAGGCGGCTTTGAGCACGGAACGGTAGATTTCGTATTGTTCGTCTTCGTCGGGCAGGGTGTCGCGGTCGATGAAAAGGAATTCGGTACGGAACAGGCCGACGCCGTCNGCGTTGATNTCCTTGATCNGGGCCATGTCCTGCGGGCCGCTGATGTTGGCCATCAACTGGATGACTTCGCCGCCAAGGGTGGCCGCCGGAGTGTCGCGCAGGCGCTTGAGCTTGGAACGCTCCAGTTCCAGTTCGGAGCGACGCAACTGGTATTCTTCGACGACGGATGCATCGGGGTCGACGATGGCGATGCCGCGCGTGCCGTCGACGATGATGAGCTCGTTGGCGCGCAGCAGGTTGCGGATGTGGCGCAGCCCCACGACTGCCGGAATGCCCAGGTTGCGGGCCACGATGGCCGTATGGCTCGTGGGGCCTCCGATGTCCGTGATGAATCCCGCAATGTGATCCTTGAAGCCGATGGTGTCCGCCGGGGACAGGTCATGGGCGACGATGACGGTTCCCAACCCGTCCTTGCGCTTCGGAGGGAGCGGGCCGGGATCGCCGAGCAGAGTCTTCACCAGACGTTCGACGACCTGCACCACGTCGGCCTTGCGCTCGCGCAGGTAAGGGTCTTCGATCTGGCGGAACTGTTCCACCACCAATTCCATCTGCTGCACCAGCGCCCATTCGGCGTTGAAGTGATGCTCACTGATTTTGTTGCGCGCCGCTTCGATCAGCACGGGGTCTTCCAGCATCATGCGTTGCAGATCGATGAACGCGCCCACTTCGCTGTGCGGCTGGGCGGCCATCGCCGAGGCTTTCAGCCCGAGCAACTCACCATCAACGGTAGCGACGGCGTTATCGAACCGTTCCAACTCGGCTTTGAGGTGGCGCGGCGCGATCTGGTAATGATTGACTTCAAGCAGCGTGTGCGAAACCAGATGCGCGTAACCGATGGCGATGCCCTGGGAAACCGGCAGGCCGTGTATGGTGAAACTCATCCCGGCGCTCTCCTTATGCTTTCATCATTCGTCTTCGCCGAAGCGATTGGCGATCAGTTCAACGATGCACGCCATTGCTTCGTCGGCATCCTTCCCCACGGTCTCGACGGTGAGCGTTGCGCCCTTGGCGGCGGCGAGCATCATCAATCCCATGACGCTTTTTGCGCTGACCCTGCGTTCGTTGCGTTCCAGCCAGACTTCGGAGGCAAAACCGTTTGCCAGTCGCGCGAGCTTTGCCGAGGCGCGCGCGTGCAACCCCAGTTTGTTGATGACGGTTACTTCGGTTTTCGGCATTTACCTCACGAGCCCTTGCGTTGCATTTCAACCAATCATTGTAGCCGATTGGGGAAGCTGCATAACCATCGAGGGAAAAGGGGTAGTGCCTCGGTTTGAACCCGTGTCGTGCGTGAATTCACGTTTTCCCCTTGCGGGAGAGGGGGCCGAAGGGTCGGGAGAGGGGGGGCAGGTTCGAGCTGTGACACTACCTGGAGAATTCGTAAATTGCCGCTCGTCCGCAGGCGGTCTAGAATACACGGCTTTCGCCATTCATCCGGACGGCGTTTTACGGGAGAACCAGCATGAAGATGGCAACGCAGGTGGACAAGGTAGCGGAGGCTTCCCCCACGCGGACGGCCACGACGGCTGCCGAGGGTGAATTTTTACATCCTGCGGTTCTCAAGTCCGCCAAGCTTGCCGATGTCTGCTACGACATTCGCGGCCCGGTGTTGACCCGCGCCCGACAACTGGAGGACGAAGGGCACAGGATCCTCAAGCTCAATATCGGCAATCTCGCCTCTTTCGGGTTCGAGTCGCCCGAGGAAATCCAGCGGGACATGATCCGCAATCTGTCGCATGCGTCGGGATATTCGGACTCGAAGGGCATTTTCGCCGCGCGAAAGGCGGTGATGCACTATACGCAGCAAAAGAAGATCAAGGGCGTGGATGTCGAGGATATTTACATCGGCAACGGCGTCTCGGAACTCATCGTCATGTCGATGAACGCGCTTCTGAATACGGGCGACGAGGTGCTGATTCCCGCGCCCGATTATCCGCTCTGGACGGCGGCGGTATCGCTCTCGGGCGGACGCCCGGTGCATTATCTGTGCGATGAGGGAGCGGGTTGGCTGCCCGATCTGGCCGATATGCGCAGCAAGATCACTTCCAATACGCGCGCCATCGTCATCATCAATCCGAATAACCCGACCGGAGCGGTTTACCCCGATGAGGTGTTGCGGGAAATCATCGCCATTGCGCGTGAGCACGGTCTCATTCTCTATTCCGATGAGGTGTATGACAAGGTGCTTTACGAGGGTGCGACGCACACTTCTCTTGCGGCGCTCTCCGAGGATGTGCTGACCATCATTCTCAATGGCTTGTCGAAAAATTACCGCTCCTGCGGATATCGCGCCGGGTGGATGGTGGTGTGCGGGGACAAGCGACACGCGCAGGATTACATCGAGGGGCTGGATATGCTGGCTTCGATGCGTCTGTGCTCGAACGTGCCCGGTCAGTACGCGATCCAGACCGCGCTCGGCGGCTATCAGAGCATCAACGAGTTGATCGGGGAAGGCGGCAGGTTGCGTCACCAGCGCGATCTGGCCTGGGAACTGCTCACTGCGATTCCGGGGGTCTCCTGCGTCAAACCCATGTCTACGCTATACATGTTTCCGAAGCTCGATCCCCGGATGTATCCGATTACGGATGACCAACTGTTCATCACTGAACTGCTCGAAACCGAACGGGTGTTACTGGTGCAGGGAACGGGCTTCAACTGGCCGCGACCCGATCATTTCCGGCTGGTCTTCCTGCCGTATGAAGAGGATTTGCGAGAAGCCATCGGGCGCATCGCGCGGTTTCTCGAACACTATCGCAAGGAGCATGGTACGCAGTAGGCTGCGGGCCGGAATGACTTCTACCGATTCACAAATGACAACGGAATTACTGCATGAAACCGATCAATGTGGGGCTACTGGGCATCGGCACTGTCGGCGGCGGCGTGTATGCCGTCCTCGAGCGCAACGCGGACGAAATTGCCCGTCGGGCGGGACGCGAGATTCGCATCACCGTGGTGGCGGACAGGGACATCGAGCGCGCGCGGCGTCTCACCAATGGGGCCGTGAAGCTCACGGATGACGCTCTCGGCGTGACGCGCGACCCGGACATCGACATCGTGGTCGAATTGATCGGCGGGGAGACGCTGGCGAAGGATCTGGCATTGTCGGCCATCGAGAACGGTAAGCATTTCGTCACCGCCAACAAGGCGCTCCTGGCCGTGCATGGCAACGAGATTTTTGCCGCCGCGCGCCGTCGTGACGTGATGGTGGCCTTTGAAGCGGCGGTGGCCGGGGGGATTCCCATCATCAAGGCGTTGCGCGAGAGCTTGTCGGCCAACCGCATCGAGTGGGTGGCCGGCATCATCAACGGCACGACCAATTTCATCCTCTCGGAGATGCGGGACAAGGGGCTGCCTTTTGCCGAGGTGTTGAGGCAAGCGCAGCGTCTGGGCTATGCCGAGGCCGATCCCACGTTCGACATCGAGGGGGTGGATGCCGCGCACAAGGCGACGATCATGAGCGCCATCGCCTTCGGCATTCCGATGCAGTTCGACAAGGCGCACGTCGAGGGCATCTCAAGGCTCGAATCGGTCGACATCGGCTACGCCGGGCAACTGGGATACCGGATCAAGCTGCTCGGCATTGCGCGCAAGCGCCCGGAGGGGATCGAACTGCGCGTGCACCCGACGCTCGTGCACGCCAACAAGTTGCTGGCCAATGTCGAAGGGGCGATGAATGCGGTGCTGGTACAGGCCGACGCCGTGGGGGCGACGCTTTATTACGGCAAGGGCGCGGGGGCGGAGCCGACCGCCAGCGCGGTGATTGCCGATCTCGTCGACATCACGCGGCTGCATACCGCCGATCCCGAGCATCGCGTGCCGCATCTCGCCTTCCAGCCGGATCAGGTGCTGGACGTGCCGGTGCTGCCCATCGGGGAGGCGCTGACTTCTTTCTACCTGCGCATGCGTGTGCTGGACAAGCCCGGCGTGCTTGCCGACATCACTCGCATCCTCGCCGACAGCGACATTTCCATCGACGCGATGATCCAGCGGGAAGCGGGCGAGGGCGAATCGCAGACCGACATCATCATGCTGACCCATCAGACCGTGGAGAAAAACGCCGAGGCGGCCATCGCGCGTATCGAGGCGCTCGATTCGGTGCAGGGAAAGGTGACGCGGTTGCGGTTGGAGACGTTGTAGAGTACAACTGGATTCGCAAGCAGACTCGGCTATCTGTTGCATGCTGTACTCATACAATGGTTCCATGCTATAGATAGATATGGGCACTTAAATTGCAGCGACTACGCCTGACGGCTTCGCGCTGGTCAATCTGGTGCTGGCAAGGCGACCCTTGTTGGCACTCAACGCCCAAGAGGCGTTCTGAATCGGGAAAATGGGGGGAAATTCCCCCTGTTGCCCTCACAAAATGACCTCTTTACAGACAAAAAAGGCTTTTGCAACGGAAATTTGCTCTTCAACGCAAGAAAACTCTTTGTTTTTCAGCACTTCCTTTGAGGAGAAATAACCATATAATGTATGGGTATGGATGGAAGATGGCTTTCCCATCTGAGAACGCCGTCTGTTCGATGACAAACTACGCGCGCGCTGGGTGGAATTGTTGACCCGTTTCGTTCCCTCGCCCGCGTTCGCCCCGGCGCAAACAGACGAAGAAACCTGACACTCCATGAGCAAGCCCGCCGCTCGCTTAGCCGACACTACCAGCCACAGCGGGGTTCACGTTGTCTGCTCGTGGAACGTATTCATCAACAACCGGCCTGCTTGTCGCGCCACCCCGATAGATCTCGTCGTCTGCGCCTGTTGTCCTCCACCGCACCCGTCCTGCTCGGCCACGGGTTCGAGCAACGTCTTCATCAACGGTTTTCCCGCGCACCGCCAGGGCGACTACTGCGCCTGTGGCGCATCGACCACTTCAGGCTCGCACAACGTCTTCATCGGCAGCGGATTCGGCCTGCCAACCCCTCCTTCTCCCGTCCCCGCCTCGCACCAGCCCCGCGCCACGCCCAAGATGGCCTCTGCCGCGTTGGTCGGCACACGCGACAGTGAGCCCATCCCCGCCAGCATCGCCTGCCTGGGGGCTTCCACGGCGGGCAGCCCCACTACCGTAGGCCACCCCGTCCATGCCGCCAGCGGCGCAAAAATCCTCGACGGCAGCGACGACACCGATTTCACGCTGCCCGCGCGCCTGCCGCTCGGATGGGTACGCCGCTACAGCAGCCTGAACACCCGCATCGGCCTGCTCGGCCCAGGCTGGAGCACCCCCGTCTGCGTGCAACTCAAACTCAATGCCCCTGGCGAGCACCCCACCCTGTTCCTCGACGAACAGGGCCGCGAAGTCCCGTTCCCCGCCCTCAAACCCGGCCAGAGTTTCACCAACACCGTCGAGGGGCTGCGGCTGTGCTGCACCGCAGGCGGGCACTACCTCCTGGAAGTGGACGACGGCAGTCTTTACTACGATTTCGGCCCGGCGCGCCAAAAAGGCCCGCACACCCTCGATCTGCTCGGGCTTGAAGATCGCAACGGCAACGCGATCCACCTCTACCGAGACGG
>WRNU01000090.1 GCA_009776435.1 Betaproteobacteria bacterium
CCCGCCTGTGTCGGTAGCCGTGGCGGGTTCAGCAGGGAAATATCCGGGGCGCCTGTCGTGATTCCAGTTGGCGCGGTTCGTGCGCCGCCGTTCTCGTGCGGGGTTATCGAGGCTGCACTGACGGGATTCACACTGACAGGATTCACACTCGCGGGATTCATGGCCGTATCGACTGAAGCGGCATTGATTCGAGCCGTGGATTCGTTGCCTGTGCCGGACGGCGCGACGGTCTGGCCTTGTGGTGAGGACGGGGCGGTGGAGTCGCGTCCTGCTTGCGGCGACGATGTGTTCGGCTTCGTTTGGCCCTCGGCATCGTTTTCCATGTCCTCGCCACCTTGCATGGTGTAGTCGTCCGCAGGCGTTGCGGCCCGTGTGGAGAGGCCGCCATCCGTCATCGGAGTCCGGGGACGGCCCGTGTGCGTGGATGCGTCCCGGAATGCTTCCGGGTCGGCATCGCTGCCTGGAACGTCTTCCGCGATTTCTCCGGCAATTCCGTTCAGCAGAACGGCAATCGTTGCCGGTAGGCCAGGCAAAACGGCGGCATCTTCGTGTTGGGGTTGAGGGGTGCGCTCGCCGGTTGTGATGATTCCTGAAGCTTTTTCGCTGCTTTCGGTGGAATTGCCGGTCTCGGTGTTTGCCTGTTCTTGTGATTTGGCGGGTTGTTTCCGGGTTTGTTCTGTCTTGCGAGGGCTGTCGTTTGCGCGCGCGGGCTCTTGTGGAGGGGGCGAGGGTCTGGGGGCAGGAGAGGAGGCGGAGTCGTGCGTGCGTGAGGGTTCACGCGAAGTTTCGGGAGACGAAGGCCGCGTGGGCGTGGGGCGAGTGTCCGCCAGCGGAGCGGGTGCGCGGGAGTCGTAATGACTCTGTGCGTGCAAAAGATCGGAAAAACTGAGATTCAACGCGCCATTGACGGCGTAGCGGCCGGGGTTGGAGTTTGCCGCCACGCCGGAAGCGGAGAAATTCAGCGCGCTGCCGGAAACCGGGGTAACCATGATATTGCCCTCGTCTGCATGTGTTCCATGCGGTTAAAGCAATACATGTGCCAGGGGAGGAGTGTTTGGTTACTCAGGAAGGGTCGCCGTGGTGTTCGCGGAATTTTCGGCTGGCGTGCTCATCGCTGGTACGCTGTTCCTGGCGCGATGTTTTGCGGGCGAGCTCGCTCTGAAAACGCTGGGAGAGGGTGTCGAAGGCGCGCACCTTGGTGTGCTGTTCCACCCATTGTTGTTGGCCCTGTGATGTGTGCTGGTGCGATTGCTCGACGATTTTCTGTTGAATCTCAATGGCTTCGTCGATGCGGCTGAGAAAATTGGTGTAATTGCGCATCGCCTCGGAACCGATGCCGCTACGCGCCGCTTCGATGAAACGCTCGCTGTATTCGCTGCGATACCCCTGGAGCAAGGCCAGTTTCTGCTGGCTGCTGCGTTCTGAGGCAATCAGTTCTCCGAGCGCGCGGGTGACTTCATCCATGCGGACATTGGCGAGATCGAGCAGGGGTTGGAGAGGGAATTTCTCGGACATCGGGAACCGCCCGGACTGGAAACACCCTCATTGTAGTGAATGCCGGATGATGGCAACCCTTTCCGATTTCACGCTGCCGTGAACACGGGTCGAACGTAATCCTCGCATTGAGCGGCGAGATCAGTGAGACAAGCGTTTTTGGCGCCGTCAGGCTCCACTGAATCGTGCCGAGGCGTCCCCGCCATTTACGGCGGGGTGACTCAATACACGATTCTTGCCCGCTCGCTTGGCAGCGTACATGGCTTCATCCGCTCGGGAGATGGTCGTCTCTGGTTCCTCATCGGGGAAGAACAGGGAGATACCGGCGCTGAAGGCGATGGACAGGCGCTCGTTGTCGGGAGCATAAAAAACCCGATCACACAGTTCGCGCTGCAAGCGAGTGAGAATGGAACTGGCGGCGTCGAGTGGAGTGTCCGGCAGCAGGATGATGAATTCCTCGCCACCGTAACGCGCTACCACATCCTGCGGACGCAGGGTCTGGGTTACGGTACGAGCGAAGTGGCGCAAGGTTTCGTCGCCGAATCCGTGACCGTAGGCGTCGTTGAGCTTCTTGAAATTGTCGATATCGAGCAGCGCGATGCACAAGGGCGTCCTCTTGCGGTGCGTGCGGGAAACTTCCCGCGTGATCGCTTCGGCAAGCCCCTTGCGGTTGAGTACGCCGGTGAGCGGGTCATGACGCACGAGTCGGCTGGCCGCGTCCAGTTCACGCTGCAAGCGCATGATTTCGCGGTTGGAGTTGTCCACCCGTTCGCGCAGTGCGGCCAGTTCCTGCCCGGCGCGCAGGGTCGATTCCTGGGCTTGACGGGTGCCGAGCATCAGTTCGCCGACAACTTCCGAAAGATCGGCGATATTGTTGGCTTCACCGATGCGGCGCGCGCTGCGACCGAGAAGCTCGTTATACTCATCTGTCGTTCCAGTGATTGCCGAAAGGCGATCGATGAAACCGGCGAGCATCGCTTTCAGGCGGGACTGGGCTTCGCCGAGTTCGCGCTTGAGGCGGCTTTGCTTGTCGATGACTTCGCGCAACTGCTGGCCGACATCATTGAGCGTGCCCAGATCGAGTGGGCCGGAAAACGCTTTGGTGATGGCGAGCACTTGTCCGTGCAGCCAATTGTCGTCGATGACGAGTTCCTGGATGTTGGCGATGATCAGGCGCAGCAGGTTGAGCAACGCCTCGCGCACGGCCAGATGCTCCGAACCGACCCGCTCCATGTGGCTGACGAGTTGTTCGAGACGCGGAGCAAGATCGCTATGCGCCAGATCGTTGTTCGAGTCGAGCAGATCATCGGAGAGGGATCGGACTTTCCTTGTCAGGGACTCATCGCCTCCGGCCAGAGGAATGACGCCGTTTGTCAGCAGGCAGGCAAGCAGTGGGCGCAAGGGCAGTTCCGGAAGAACCTTGCGCACGGGTTCGGAAGGTGTGTTCTCGCCGCCCCGGAATTCATTCACGCTACGCCCCTGGAAAGCGGTATGTCGGTTTTCGGCGGTGATGGCGTGTATTCGACGACCCATTTCTGGATGTTGCGTCGCACGGTTTCATCGTCGAGAGGGGTGGAGCATTCCAGCCAGTTTTGCAAATTGCCGAGAAAATATTCGTCAACCTGGCGTGAACGCGCGATCCGCAGCTTCGGATGAGGCGTGGGGAGCGTATGCTCGGTGTCGGCCAGCAATTCTTCGTACAGCTTTTCTCCCGGACGCAGGCCGGTGAATTCAATGGCAATCTGCGCTTCGGTGTATCCCGACAGGCGAATCATGCTGCGCGCCAGGTCGGCGATCTTTACCGGCTCTCCCATGTCGAGGACGAAAATTTCTCCGTTCCCCGCCTGGGCGGCGGCCTGGAGCACCAGTTGCGACGCTTCGGGAATGGACATGAAGTAACGGGTGATGTCCGGGTGCGTCACGGTGATCGGCCCGCCGCTGGCAATTTGTGCCTGGAACTTGGGAACCACGCTGCCGGAACTGCCGAGCACGTTGCCGAAACGCACGATTCCGAAACGGGTATTGCTCAACGTGGAAAACGCCTGGCAGAGCATTTCGGCCAGCCGTTTGGTTGCGCCCATGATGTTGGTCGGGTTGACAGCCTTGTCGGTGGAGATCAGCACGAAACGTTCTGCGCCGTGCCGATGGGCGCAACTGGCAAGCCGGAGCGTGCCGAGCGCGTTGTTGGAGACCGCCTGCCAGGCGTTGCCGGTTTCCATCAAGGGAACGTGCTTGTACGCGGCGGCATGAAAGACGGCCTGCGGATGCCAGACGGAGAAAACCTCCTCGACGCGGGCCTCGTCCCGGATGTCGCCGATCAGCGGGATGATCGTCATTTCGGGATGATGGGAAGCAAACCATTCCGTGATCGAATAAAGCGCGAACTCGCTTGTTTCCAGCAGGATCAACTTTTTCGGCTCGAACTTGGCAAGCTGGCGGCACAATTCGCTGCCGATCGAACCGCCCGCACCGGTGACGAGAATCGTGCGGCGGGCGAAAACCTTATGCACATGCGCCTCGTTGATCTGCACCGGCTCCCGCCCGAGCAGATCTTCGACCTCGACCGGGCGCATGGCATCGATTTCCACCCGGCCACACATCAATTCCTCGATGCCTGGCACGATGTATACCCTGGCGTCCGCGCTCATGGCGATGTTGGCGGCGCGCTTGATGGCGGCGGGCGGGGCAGAGGGCATGGCGAGAATGACATGCGTTGCCTCGTGTTTTTCCAGCGTCCGGGGCAGGGCATCGACGCCGCCCTCGACACGGATGCCGGAGAGTTCCCGCCCCCACTTGGTACGGTCGTCGTCGAGCAGCGCAACGACCCGCCAGTCGGTACGGTGTTCGAGCGTATGCACCAGCATCTTGCCGCTGTCGCCCGCGCCGACGACGACGACCGGCTCTCTGGTAGCGGGCAGGCTGCGGGACATCCGATGTTCCTTCCACATTCGCCAGGCCAGTCGGCCACCGCACATGATGGTGGCGAGCAGCAACGGATAGAGCACGAGCATTGCACGCGGCAGCGTCGACCCTGGAAAGCTGGAAAACGCCTTGATCATTACCAGTCCGGCAGCCGAAATGGCAATTGCGTGCAATACGCGCTTGAGATCGGGCACGCTGGCAAACCGCCAGATGCCACGGTACAGGCCCGCCCAGAAGCACGCCAGGGCATGGATGGGAAGCAATGCTGCGAGAATCAGGACCGTGTAGAAACCGACTTCGGACGGCCATGCGAAATTCAAGCGGATCAACAGTCCGCCCGCCCAGGCAACGACAACGGCCAGGAGGTCGAAAAGAAAAACGAGAAAGGTGTGTACCGAGATGCGTGGAGGCATACGGAGCGACTATAAAGGAGATATGCCGTCTGTGCAGCGGTGTAATATCACAAGGTCAATACTACGGGTGTTTGCGGAAATGCGCTACGGTCTGCGCCAGAGAGTCGTCGATTTCGTAAGGCGGAGTCCAGTTGAGCAGGCGGCGGGTATGCTCGATATCGATCTGCATGGAGGTTTTCAGACGCTCGATCAGCGCGTACCGCCCGGACAGACGCGCCCGGTTCTTGAGCAGCCAGGCGGACATGTGGGTCAGTCGCGGAGGTTTTCCCAGCGCCTCGCCGAGTTGGAACAGCAAGGTGGAAAGCGTCAGATCCTTGCCATCGCTCACATGCAGGATGTGTCCGGCGGCGGCAGGGTGATGGATGCAGTGCGTCAGAAAATCGACGAGATTGCTGCGTGAAACCATGCTGCGCCGACTCTCGACGCCCGCCAGCGGCAAGGGTTTGCCGTGATCGAGCCACTGCATCAGGGCGTGAAAATCGCCCTTCACACCGGGTCCATAGACAGGCGGTGGGCGGATGATGACGATTTCCATGCGGCTGCTCGCGGTCAGCGCGAACAGGGCGCGCTCGGCTTCGAGTTTGGAGACGGCGAAAGGGCTGACCGGCGCGGGGACGGATTCGATCGAAAAAGGTTGTTCGGGCTGAGTCTGTTCGCCACAGACTTCGACCGAACTCACGAACACGAAGCGCCGCGCTCCGGCACGCGCGGCCTGGCCGGCGAGCCGCACGGAACCATCGACATTACAGCGGTGATACTCGGCCAGCGCGTCTGAGGCGGTTTTGTTCATGTCAGGTGTGCGGCCTGCACAATGGACGACCACATCGACACCGACAAGCGCCCCCGACCAGTCCGTGGTGGCTTCGAGTCCATCGAACGGGAAAACCATCGCATTGTCCGATTGCCAGGAAAGAGGCGATCTGACCGGCAGTCTCAGGCGATGCCCCTCCGCGAGGAGCCGTCGGGCCAATGCCTGCCCGATGAAACCGCTGGAACCCGTAAGGAGGATCTTGCTCATGGATGAACATGCGTTGAGTGCAATCCCCATAATATAATCCGCAATTCTTCTTTTTGAACACGGGTCGAACGCAATTCTCTCCATGAAGTGTTTATGGAGCCGCAGGCTCTCCCGAACAAGCCTCCCTCTCGAGGGAGATGGCACGCCGAAAACGTGACGGAGGGAGTAACGGGGTGACCCGATAACAATGGAAAGCCTTCGTCCTGAAGGTGTTCATATTCTGCATAATTTCCTCATTGAATCCTCGTCATGCAATCTCTGTGGATGATCGTTGCCGGTTTTTTCTTTGCAGGCATGGGGGTGTGCGTCAAGCTCTCGGCAAGGGAAGGGTATTCGCTGGCGGAGATCGTTTTATATCGTTCTGTAATCATGCTTTTCATCATGTTGGCATTGGTGCGCTGGCGCAATGTGCAACTGGCGACGCCGCATTGGCATAGACATGTGAAGCGGGGAGTGACCGGGTTTTGTTCGCTTTCGGTTTATTTCTATGCCATTTCCCTGTTGCCCCTGGCAACGGCGGTGACGCTGAATTACACGTCCCCTGTTTTTCTGATGCTGATGCTGATGTTTTTTCGCGGACTCAGATTCAATCTGGGAATCATGTCTGCTCTGGGGTTGGGTTTCCTGGGTGTCGTTTTTTTGCTGCATCCATCGTTCGAGGAACAGATTCTGTTTGGCGCGACGGTGGCGCTGGCTTCTGCCGTTCTGACGGCAATGGTGTATTTCGATGTGAGTGACCTGGGACAGCGCGGAGAGCCGGCGGCGCGCACGGTGTTTTATTTTTCGCTCATCTCCACGTTGTTGAGTCTGGTCTGGATTGCTTTTTCGCGCCTGAATCCGATTACCGTCCAGGGATTTTTCATGCTTGCCGGAACGGGAGGGTTTGCCACGCTGGGGCAACTGGCAATGACCCGCGCCTATTCGCACGGCAAGGTTTTGTTGAGTGCAAGTTTGACCTACACGGCGGTAGTGTTTGCAACGCTGTTCGGAGTCGTTTTATGGGGTGAACATCTGGGTTGGATGGAATTCCTGGGGATGGCGCTGGTGATGGCCTCCGGTATCTCCGCCAATTATTTTTCGTCCAGAAAAAAGAAATGAATCTGAAGAACCTGAAAAATCCACTCGTCGCCGCGTTTTTTTTGCTGCTTTGCCTCTGCGCGGAATTCGCGCGGGCGGATGATGCAGCTTACCCGCCGAAGGACTTTGTGTTCGTACAGGACGTGATTTTGGGTGTGACGCTCGATATCCGTTATTTCGGCACGAATAATTTCATGGGGATGCGCGCCGATGGATATGAAGCGCCGCAAGCCATTTTGAGCGTGGAGGCGGCTGCGGCGCTCAAGGCGGTGAGCGGCGATTTGCGAAAAAAGGGTTACGGGTTGAAGATTTTTGATGCTTATCGGCCTGAAAGGGCCGTGCGGCACTTCGTCCGGTGGGCCGAAGATGTGAACGACACACGGATGAAGGCGCAGTTTTATCCGGACGTGGACAAGGCGATGTTGTTCAAGGAGGGGTACATTGCCGCGCGAAGCGGGCATTCGCGCGGCAGCGTGGTGGATTCGACCCTGCTCGACCTGAAAAGCGGGCAGGAAGTCGATATGGGTTCTCCCTTCGATCTCTTCGGAAAAATCTCGCATCACGGCGCGGCGGGGATTGCTCCGGAGCAGGCCGCGAATCGCGCCATTTTGCGCGAGGCGATGGAAGCGCGCGGATTCGGTCGGTTGGGGGAGGAGTGGTGGCACTACCGTCTGAAGAACGAGCCGTATCCGAAAACCTTCTTCGATTTCCCGGTACGCGATCCCGTGCCGGTCGATGCCGCTATGCGACAAATCCTGGATCGACACGCGGGTGGCGCGGCGAGGGTCGTCGTCGTGACCGAAGCCGATGGGACGGGCGGGAAGAAAAACCGGGCGTTACTGCGCGCCTACGCCAGGGTTGGCGGCGTTTGGACCTTGCGCTTCAGCACGGACGGCTGGCTTGGGAAGAGCGGTTTCAGAAAGGACAAGCGCGAAGGGGATGGCGCAACGCCCACGGGGGTGTTCACATTTGGCCGTGCTTTCGGCAACGCCGACGATCCCGGCGCGTTGCTGTCGTACACGAGGATTTCTCCAAACGATGTCTGGGTGGACGACCCAAACTCGAAGTTCTACAACCAGTGGGCGCGTTCGGGCATGCCGGATGCCGACTGGTCATCCGCCGAACGGCTCGCGGACTTCGGGAAGCAGTACAAATACGTGGCGGCAATCAACTACAACACCGCTCCCATCGTGCCTGGCAAGGGGTCTGCGATTTTCCTGCATGTCGCTGCCGGCGGCCCCACGGCAGGCTGTGTTGCCGTGTCGGAAGCGGCAATGGTGTTTTTCCTGGGATTTATCGAAAAAGATACCCGGATCGTGCTTGGAGAGTAAGACGGAATAGGGGCGTTGCGTGCAACGCCCCTACCAAATGCGCCGGATTAAACAACACCCTGCGCCAGCATGGCGTCAGCCACTTTCAGGAAGCCAGCGATATTGGAACCCACTACGAAGTTGTCGTGGCGACCGTACTCTTTGGCCGCATTGGCAGCATTGTGATAAATGCCTTCCATGATGCCTTTCAGACGGGCATCCACATCCTCGAAGCTCCAGGACAGCCGCGCGGAGTTTTGACTCATCTCCAGGGCGGAGGTGGCCACGCCGCCCGCATTGGCCGCTTTGCCAGGGCCGAAGAGAACCTTGTTCTCGATCAGGTGCTCGGTAGCGTCCAGGGTGGTGGGCATGTTGGCACCTTCACCCACCGCGATCACGCCGTTTCTCACCAGCGCCCTGGCATCGTCCAGATGCAATTCGTTCTGGGTGGCGCAGGGCAACGCAATGTCGGCCTTCACATGCCATAAGCCTTTGTTGCCCTCATGGTATTCGGCGCTGGAACGGTAGTTGAGGTAATCGCTGATACGACCGCGTCTGACCTCCTTGATTTCCTTCACGACGCCGAGATCGACACCGTCCTTGTCGTAAATCCAGCCGTTGGAGTCGCTCAGCGTGACCACCTTGCCGCCCAGTTGAATCGCCTTTTCCGTCGCGTAAATGGACACGTTGCCCGAACCGGAAACCAGTATGGTTTTCCCTTCGATGGACTGCCCGTGATCCTTGAGCATTTCGTCCATGAAATAGAGCAGGCCATAGCCGGTGGCCTCGGTACGCACCAGAGAGCCGCCGTAGGTAAGCCCCTTGCCGGTCAGAACGCCTTCGTAGACGTTTTTGAGACGCTTGTACTGGCCGTACATGAAACCAATCTCGCGGCCTCCCACGCCGATGTCGCCGGCGGGCACGTCGGTATCCGCGCCGATGTGGCGGGAGAGTTCGGTCATGAAGCTCTGACAAAAGGCCATCACTTCACGGTCCGACTTACCTTTGGGATCGAAATCGCTGCCGCCCTTGCCGCCGCCGATGGGCTGGCCGGTCAGGCCGTTCTTGAAGATCTGCTCAAAGCCCAGAAACTTGATGATGCTCAGGTTGACCGACGGGTGAAAGCGTAAACCGCCCTTGTATGGACCGATGGCGCTATTGAATTGCACCCGGTAGGCTCGGTTGACCTGCACATTTCCATGGTCGTCCACCCAGGGAACACGGAACAGAATCTGACGCTCCGGTTCCACCAAACGCTCGAGCAGACCGACTTTGGCGTATTTGTCGTCGTTGTCGACCACCAGCCTGAGGGAGTTCAACACCTCGGTGGCCGCCTGATGAAACTCCGGTTGATTGGGGTTGTTGGCAATCAGCTCGCCCAGCACTTTATCTACGTACGACATACTCTCTTCCCCTGTTGAACAAACCCTCCATCTATACCATGAACACGGGTCGAGCGCAAGCTCCAAACGAGTGGATGGAGCGGGCAGATTGTCAGGCCATGCAGGGAAAGAACATGGCGGTGCATGAGCTCAGGTTTATTTCGACTGCTTCACGGATGAGTGGAAAGCTGCCTGAATTCAGTCCGAGACTCTCCCAGATGCGTGGGTCGATGCATTGGAGCGCCTGCTCGCTTGGTTCGTTGTAGCGGTCGGCCTTGCTGACCGCGAGCGCAATATGGAGCAATCCCGCCTCGACCGCATACTTGCCGGCCAGCCGTGGCGTGATTTGCGCGCCGATGATTTCGGCGAAATTTGTGGGCAGTTTCCAGTTGTCCATCAGCGCCGCGCCGACTTCCGCCGAGTCGCAGCCGATGATGCGGCGTTCGGCTTCAAAAAGCGGCTCGCCCCCGACATCGGCGGCGGATTGGGCTTCGACGGCCAGTTCGGGCACGGTCTGGTACATCACCAGATGCCCGGTGTCGGCCAGAAGGCCGATAATGAACAGACGGCCTGCGGCGGGATTACAGGTCAGGTGCGCCAGTTCGCGCGTGGTCAGCGCGGTCATCATGCAGCCGATCCAGTACCGTCTCATATCCATGTATTGGGGCCGGATGCCGGCGAACACGTTGCTGACCGAGATGGCCAGCACCAATTCGTGCGTCTGCCGCAAGCCCAGGACGAGCACGGCATGCTCGACATTCTCGATTTTGCGACTGAAGCCGTAGAAGGCGCTGTTGACGAGTTTCAGAACGCCGGTCGTGAGCGCGGGGTCTGCCTCGATCAGGCGCGCGACTTCACAGATGGAGCCGTTCGACGACTCGAGTTCCTCTCGAACCCGGTAATACACCGAGGGCAGGGCGGCAAGCGATTCGATGTAAGTGACAAGTTCCTGGGCGGAATACATGGGCAGACTCCACGGGTATCGGCCCAATTATCGGTCATTGCCATGAAGGGCGGGAGAGTGTCACATTGAACGGCGTGACAAAATACCAGAAATAGATGTGGGGACGGCAGGCTCGTCGCGTATTGGCGTTTCAGCCGTTTCCCGTTGCAACATGTGAATCGCCGGGGGCTGCCGGCTCCAGAAAAAAAGCGCGCAACCCCGAGAGGCTGCGCGCTTCATGTGGATACGGCAGAGGCTTCAGGCAAGCAGGTCTTTCACGCCGTCGCGCTCTTCGAGCAGTTCGTTGAGCGTCTTGGTCATGCGCTCGCGCGAGAATGCGTCGATTTCCAACCCCTGGACGATCTTGTATTCGCCGTTTTCGGTCGTGGTGGGGAAGCCGTAGATGATGCCTTCGGGGATGCCGTAGGAACCGTCGGATGGCACGCC
>WRNU01000091.1 GCA_009776435.1 Betaproteobacteria bacterium
CGGGGGATGGCGCGTATTCAAGCGAGGCCGCGCCGGACAGGTTCATTTTCAGCTTCTCGAACGCACCGAAACACCTTCGTGACAACCCGCGCATGAAAGACACCATCGCCGTCTACCCCGGCTCCTTCGACCCCTTCACCCTTGGGCACGAAAACCTCGTGCGCCGCGCGGCCTCGATATTCGGACAGATCCTCGTCGCCGTAGCCGCCAGCCGTCAGGAAACCTTGTTCCCGCTTGCGGAGCGCGTCGAAATTGCCGCTGAAGTGCTGCGTTCGGTCCCCAACGTCGAAATCACCGGCTTCGACTGCCTGCTCGTCGATTTCCTGCGCGAGCGTGAAGCACGGATCGTCGTGCGCGGAGTACGCACGCTGGCCGATTTCGAATACGAAGCCCGGATGATGGCAATGAACCGCAAGCTCTATCCCACAATGGAAACCGTGTTCTTGCTCCCTTCCGAAGAACACGGTTATCTTTCGGCCAGCGTCGTGCGCGAAATCGCCCGTCACGGCGGCGATGTCAGCCAATTCGTGCCCGAAGCTGTCTTCTCACGCCTGCAACGCAAGCTCTGCAAGTTTTGATTCAAAAAAGGAACCAACGACATGTCCCTGATGATTACCGACGAATGTATCAACTGCGACGTCTGTGAGCCAGAATGCCCCAACGGCGCGATCTCGCAAGGCGACGAGGTCTATGTGATCGACCCTGCAAAATGTACCGAATGCGTCGGCCATTTCGATGAACCGCAGTGCATCGCAGTCTGTCCGGTCGACTGCATTCTCAAAGACCCGGACTACGAAGAATCGCAGGATGAACTGCTCGCCAAGTTCCACAAGATCAATCCTTCCTGAACGGGGTGGCGGTCGATGTTATTCGGAGCGGTCTTGAGAGACTGCTTCGTGGCTTCGTGTGTAATGTGAGCACGGGGGCTTCATGCCTGTCCCTTCTCCTGCCCTGCGGGAGAAGGGAGCGTAAGGGCCGTTGTCGATGGATCTGAAAAAATATTGGATTCTCACGTCTCTGGCGACGTTCATTCTCCTGCCGGTGTTGCTGATTGGCGGCCTGATTCTGCTTGGAATGCTCTTCGCAAATGGTTCCCACTGGCCGCTGCCATTGAAGCTGTCATTGGTCGTCCTTCATTTTTTTGCAGTGGCATACATCGTTTACAGATTCGGAAAAAAAGCCACGCTACCAGACACATTCCTGTCACGTTACGGGCCGTTTGTCGCGCCCATCCTCTGCATCCTTCTCGGCTGGCTGCTCATCGCTTCTATCGCTTTTATCAACGAGGACTATTCTTCAGTGTTGATATTCTCGGAGGCGCTCTGGCTTATCCCAGCATTACCCATTGTTGTTTACCTGTTTTTCACTGCATGCTTTGCCGTTGGAACATGGCGAAGCAAACGCTTTGTGACACTGGAAAACAAGAAGGCATTCTACGTACTGGCATCCTTCCTCGTTCTCACTTTCGTTTCCATTGCACAAGGCTATGTGCAATATCACAGCGTTTTGCACCCGAATTCAAAACACCCGGTACTATGGGATAATCCCCTTGGCTTAAAAAATATCTACGCTCCCTTCTCGGAAAATACCAGACTGGTTTCTCCCAAAACTCCGCCATCGCTTCAGATCGACCGGGATTATCCGAAACTGGACGGCGCAGTTGCGCTGATTCCGATTTATGCTGCCGCCGCAAACGCTGTCTACCGGGGAAACGAGGCCGATAAAACCGCTCGTAAAAAAGCCGTGGGCCTCAGCGTAACGACACCTGCCGCGTACAAGGCACTGATCGACGGGAACGCAGACATTATTTTTGCCCTCGCTCCCTCCGAAGAACAGGTAAAGGAAGCTGCCGAAGAAGGCATCACTTACACGCTCACGCCCATCGCCAGAGAAGCCTTCGTGTTTCTGGTCAATGAGAGCAATCCAGTGACAAACCTGAGCATCGAACAGATTCGAGGCATATACAGCGGCAAAATCAACAACTGGCGGGAAGTAGGCGGCGCGCCTGGGAAAATACTGGCGTTTCAACGCAATGAAGGATCGGGCAGCCAGACAGCCATGCTACGCAACGTCATGCGTGAGACTCCAATGCGCAAACCGCTAGAGGTTGAATACTACGAAGACATGTCAGGAATCATCCGCGAGGTCGCGGACTACCGCAACCAGGATCATGCAATTGGTTATTCCTTCCGTTTTTATGCCACTGTCATGCATTCGATCCCTGGTCTCCGTCTCCTGGCAATCGACAACATTGCGCCTTCGGTGGAGAACATCCGCAACGGCGCCTATCCCTTTACGGACGACTTTTACATGGTGACCGCCCGCCCGCTTTCCGAAAACGCCCAAAAGCTGCACGACTGGTTCCTGAGCGACGAAGGACAACAACTCATCGAGGAAGTGGGCTATGTGCCACTCAGGAATGATTCGCGCTGAGAGCGAAGCGTAATCCGGGGGCGGCGCCATCCGATGCGCAGCGCAGATGGACGCGCGCGTGAAGGCATGCCAAGTGCAGCAACCATACGGAGCACATCATGTGGAAGAAAAATAAGCCCGGCAAAATACAAACAAGAGCATGCTTCATCGCATCCATGCTCCTCGGGTTCAGCGTCTGCGCTTTTGCCTTGACTGCGCACGATGTGGAGAATACCTGTCCGTTGAACGGACTGAAATTCACACAATTGTTGCCCGCGTCCGGTACCTCGTTTGGCATGATGCTGGATTTTCGCCCGATAGGGCCGATCTCCTCGCCTTGGACGCAGGCGGAATGCCCCGAAGACGGACTGGTGCTCTACAAGGAGTTCACGCCTGAGGAAGTGCGCGTACTGGCTGAATATGTGCCCGCGACCGAATACCAGACTCTTCGAAAACATGCACAATACTGGCGCATAGCACATCTGCAAAAAACGCTGGGCGATCCGCTGGAGGAACGGGCTTCCGTTCTGATCCAGGCCACATGGGAAGCCGCCACTCCACAGCAGTACGAGGAATACGCCAAGGCATCTTTGGAAGCCTACCAGGAACTCGTCGCCACGCAAAAAGACAACTCATCAGAGTTCGTGACATCGCAGTTGATTATCGGAGAATTGCATCGCCGCCTGAGTAGCTTCGATACGGCTAAATCCGTGTTCACGCAGTTACAGAAGAATGCCGCCTGTCAAAAGGCTGAAATCTGCACCCTTATCGTAAAACAGCAACTCCGGTTGATTGAACAGAAAGATTCCGGCAACAAGGAAGTCGAACGACAATAGAGCACGTTTGATGATTCGGGGGCTATACCTCCATCTACTTTAGGGTACTATATCTAGTAGAAATATTTCTCTTGACACACAACTAAAAATCGTAACTATTTGTTTATTAACAAAATAATAATTTTGCAAAATTTTTGACATGGCGGTATGCTTCGTGCCTTGCCCACACCGTTATCCGCAAGACCGAGGACACCATGAGCGCGACATCCCAGACCCCTCTCAAGCCCTCAGCCGACACGCTGGCCGCGCAGGAAATTTCCGCCGAAGTCCTGATCGAGAAATACGCCAAGGGGGACGAAAAAACCGTGCACGAAGTGCGTCAGCGCGTGGCACACGCGCTGGCAGCGGTCGAAGCTGAGGATAAACGCACGCTCTGGGAAGCGCGTTTCCTGGAAGCGCAGGAGCGCGGATTCGTGCCCGCAGGGCGAATCAACAGCGCGGCGGGCACGACGCTCGCGGCCACCCTCATCAATTGCTTCGTGCAGCCGGTGGGCGATTCCGTCACCAACTCCGTCGACGGACGACCCGGCATCTATACCGCGCTCGCACAGGCGGCGGAAACCATGCGGCGCGGCGGCGGCGTAGGCTACGATTTTTCCTCGATCCGCCCCAAGGGCGCGATGGTGCGGGGAACCGCTTCCAACGCCTCGGGGCCGGTGTCGTACATGCGGGTGTTCGACCGTTCGTGCGAGACGGTGGAATCGGCAGGCGCGCGGCGCGGGGCGCAGATGGGGGTGCTGCGCTGCGATCATCCCGACATCGAGGAGTTCATCCACGCCAAGGACAAGGGAGATCTGGCGAATTTCAATATCTCAATCGGCGTCACCGATGCCTTCATGCGCGCGGTGGAAGCGAACGAGATGGTCGAACTCATCCACAAGGCCGAGCCGGGCGAGGATGTCAAGGCTGCAGGCGCATACCCGCTCGATGAGGGGATGTGGGTCTATCGCAAGGTCGAGGCCCGCGACCTGTGGGCGCAAATCATGCACTCGACTTACGACCACGCCGAACCGGGCATTCTTTTCCTGGATCGCATGAACCAGGACAACAACCTCGGCTATTGCGAAACCATCGAGGCCACCAACCCCTGCGCCGAGCAGCCGTTNCCGCCGTATGGTTGCTGCTGCCTGGGTTCGATCAACCTGACGCTGTTCATCCAGGAACCGTTTTCCGAAANGGCCGCNTTCGATTTCAACGGGTTCGGCAAGGTTGTCGATGTCGCCGTGCGCATGCTCGACAACGTGCTCGACAGCACGCACTGGCCGCTGGAACAGCAGCAGGAAGAAGCGCGCTCCAAGCGCCGGATCGGCCTGGGCTTCACCGGCCTGGGAGACGCGCTCATCATGCTTCGCAAGCGTTACGACACGGAAGAGGCGCGCGAGCAGGCGCGCGAGATCGCGGAATACCTGCGGGACCGCGCCTATGCCGCCTCGGTGGAACTGGCCCGCGAACGCGGGGCGTTCCCGCTCTTCAACGCGGACATGTATCTTTCCGGCAACAATTTCGCGTCGCGCCTGCCCGGCGCATTGAAAGAGCGTATTCGCAAGCACGGCATCCGCAATTCGCACCTGCTGTCCATCGCGCCCACCGGCACGATCAGCCTCGCGTTTGCGGACAACGCATCCAACGGGATCGAGCCGCCGTTCTCTTATACCTATACGCGCAGGAAGCGCACGATCGACGGAGATTTTAGGGAACACAGCGTGGAAGACTACGCCTGGCGGCTCTACCGCCACCTGGGCGGCAACGTCAATAACCTGCCGTCGTGGTTCGTCACCGCGCTGGAAATCTCCGCAGCCGCCCACAAGGACATGGTGGCCGCCGTCGCGCCCTACGTCGACACCTCCATTTCCAAGACGGTCAACGTCCCGGAAGACTACCCGTATTCGGATTTTGAAGACCTCTATCTCTCGGCGTGGAAATCCGGCCTCAAGGGGCTGGCCACCTACCGGCCCAACAGCGTGCTCGCGCCGGTACTATCCGTCGCGCCCGCCGATCACCAGAAAAAACCGCAGGACGTGGACATTTCGGATGCCAATCGTCGGCTCTCGATCAAGAGCCTGCCCGCCCCGGTGCTCGCCAGCCTGCGCTGGCCGGGTCGTCCCGTGCTGCCCGCCGGCAACATGGCCTGGACGTACATGATCGACGCGCCCTCCGGTGGTTTCGCCCTCTTTGTCGGGCAGGTCGACGTGGCGCTCGACATGTTCAACGGCGCGCTCCCGTTCGAGGTCTGGGTGAACGGCGCCGACCAGCCGCGCGGCCTGGGAGCGGTTGCCAAGACGCTGTCGATGGACATGCGCGCCAACGACCATGCCTGGCTCAAGCTCAAGCTCGACACCCTAGCCCGCACCGTGGGCGAAAAATCCTTCGAGATGCCCTTCCCGCCCCACGGCGAGAAAAAACTCGTCCCCGGATCGGTATCCGCCTTCGCCCAGGTCGTACACTACCGTTGCGAACAACTCGGCGCCTTCTCCTACGAAGGGCCGACCCCGGTGCTCGATACGCTGTTCAGCCTGGAAGAACCCCGAACCGGAACCGACGGCACGCTTTCCTGGACGGTCGACATCCACAACCCGGCCACGGGTGAGGATTTCGTGCTCGGCCTCAAGGAAATCACCCTGCCCGACGGCGTGACCCGCCCCTATTCGGCCTGGCTCTCCGGCAACTACCCACGGGCGCTCGATGGTCTCACCCGCGTCCTGGCGCTCGACATGCGCGTGATGGACCCGGCCTGGATCGGGATGAAACTGAGAAAGCTCCTCGACTACCCCGAACCGCTCGGTGACTTCATGGCCTTCGTGCCGGGGGTGCGCAAACAGCAGACCTTTCCGTCCACCGTGGCCTACATCGCCCGCCTCATCATTCACCGCTATGCCATGCTCGGCGTACTCGACGAAAACGGCTATCCAGTGGCTGAAATGGGCATCCTGGAGTCGCCACGAGTCGACAGCGAACCCAAGGTCATGCACGGCTCGGCGTGCAAGGAATGCGGCAACCACACGGTCATCCGCAAGGACGGCTGCGATTTCTGCACCGCCTGCGGAGCGGTGGGCGCGTGTGGATAAAACCACGCTCACACTGTCTGCATTCAGCTACACTACGAAAGCCTTCCCGGATCGGGGCGCGCAAAAGCGCCTCGATCTGTGGTTTTATCCATGTTTTCATTGCAGATGAACGGTCATTTCCGTCCAGACACACCATGAGACCCCGCCGCCAGATCTGGTTTTTAGGATTCTTTGCTGCGAGCCTGTTTTTCGCGGCTCCTGCCCCTGCTGAATCACCGCGCCCCACTCGGGCCCATGCCGATGCGGCCATCGCCACCGTGCACCTGTTTTCGCGTTACCACTACCAGGCTCTGCCACTCGATAGCGCGCTCTCGGCAAAAATCTTCGACCGTTACCTGAAGGCACTCGACCCCGCGCGCCTGTTTTTCCTGCAATCCGATATCCGGGACTTCTCCTGGGCGCGCACCACGCTCGACAAGTCCATCCTCGAAGGTCGGCTCGAAGCGCCTTTCGCCATGTTCGTCCGCTATACCGAGCGTGTCAAAAAGACGCGAACCATCGTTCAGGAATTACTCGGCAGCAATTTCGATTTCACCATAGACGAGAGCTTCGAGCCGGATCGCAGTGAAGCGCCCTGGGCTGCTTCGGATAACGAATTGCGCGAGATATGGCGCAAGCGGATCAAACATGACTGGCTGCGCCTGCGGCTGGCCGGAAATGACGACAACACCATCCGCCGCACGCTTGGCAAACGCTACGGCCACGCGCTGGAACGCTCGACCAAACTCAACGGCGACGACGTATTCCAGGTTTTCATGAACGCCTGGGCCGGCGCGCTGGAACCGCACACCAACTACCTCGGGCCGCGCGCGGCGGAAGATTTCGCCATTTCGATGAAGCTGTCGCTGGTCGGCATCGGCGCAATGCTCCAGGAACGCGACGATTATGTCATCGTGCGCGAGCTTATTCCGGGCGGCCCCGCGCACCGTTCGGGCAAGCTCAACGTCGGCGATCGTATCGTCGGTGTCGCGCAAGGTGAAAAGGCAGCCATGACCGACGTCACCGGTTGGCGGGTGGATGAAGTCGTTCCGCTCATCCGGGGCAAACACAATTCCATCGTCGCGCTCGACATCCTGCCTGCCGACGCCCCGCTCGATGGCGCGCACCGCTACGTCACGCTCGTGCGCGACACCGTCCGTCTCGAAAATCAGGCCGCTTCGGGTTCGATACGCGAAATTCGAGACAACGGGCAACTCCGGAAAATCGGCATCATCAAACTGCCCAGTTTCTATCAGGATACCGAAGCGCGTCGCAGATTCATGGCGCAATTCCGTAGCGCCACTCGCGATGTCACCCGGATCATCGGGGAATTCAAGCGCGACAAGGTCGATGCCCTGCTCATCGACCTGCGCGACAATGCAGGCGGCTCTCTCGACGAAGCCATCTCGCTCACAGGGCTTTTCATCGACACCGGCCCCGTCGTCATCCAGCAGGACTCGCGCGGTCGAACCCGCGTCGAGCGTATTTCCACGCCGGGCATTACCTGGAGCGGGCCGCTCGGCGTGCTCATCAACCGCGCATCCGCCTCCGCTTCCGAAATCTTCGCCGCCGCCATCCAGGACTATGGGCGCGGCATCGTGATCGGCGAAGACAGTTTCGGCAAGGGCACGGTACAAAACCTGATCGACCTCGACGAACTGGATCGCGCCCCGCAGCGCCGTTACGGCGAACTCAAGATGACCGTCGCCCAGTTCTTCCGCGTCTCGGGCGGCACAACCCAATTACGCGGCGTCAGCCCCGACATCGTCCTGCCTTCGCTACTCGACGCCAAGAGCTTCGGCGAATCCTCCTACGACAATGCCTTGCCCTGGACGCGCATCGCCCCCGCCGAATTCCGCAGCGCAGGCAGCATCTCCACCCTGCTGCCCGCACTCGCCGTGCGCCACGAACAACGGGTCGCGCAGGACAGGGATTTTCTCATGTTCAAGGAAAAAGTCGCCGACCTGAAAGCCTTGCGCGAAACAAAGGCCATTTCACTCAAGGAAAGCACGCGGCGCGCCGAACGCGACCGCATGGAAGCCCGCGCCAAGGCGCGCGGCAAGAGCATAGAATTGTCCGGCGGCGAAGACCCGAACGAGGATGAAGTGGGCGATGACGGCCTGCTCGCCAACGAGCGCAGCCTCTCCAATGAACTTGCCGCCGAAAAAGCACGCAAGGCCGCACGCGATGTCCTTCTCGTGGAAAGCGCGAACATCCTTGGAGACATGGTCAACCTTCTTCGAGTCAACTCTTCTTCCGAAATTGCCCAGCGCGAGAAGCCGCAGCGACCTTGAGCCTACACTCTCCCGCCCTGCGGGAGAGTGAGAGCGGAAACTCACGCTCGACACATGTTTAGCCGCCAATTGGCACAAACGATTGGCGATGTTCCGCATTGGAATATACAATAGCGGAATCGTACCGCTTTGCGGTTTGTTCAACTATGCTCCAAGCGACGCCTGCGTCTTTTTGCAGGAGAGGAGAAACGTATGGATGGTGGTGAGACGTATGGACGGAATTCATCTGTTGGGGGAATGGTATAGCTGCCCTGTCCACACGCCGGAATTCAACCGTGCCGAGGCTTTGCGCAAGGTTTGCCTGGATGCCGTCGAGGCTTCCGGGCTGACGACCGTTGGGGAATGCTTTTTTCAATTCGAACCGCACGGCGTCACAGGTACGGTGATTTTGGCCGAGTCGCATCTGGCGATCCATACCTGGCCAGAATCCGGTTTCGTCACCATCGACGTGTACGTCTGTAACTACACCACCGACAACACCGACAAGGCGCAAAAGCTCTACGACATAATCGAAGCCGTTTTCAAGCCAGCCCGCACGCATTTTCAAAAAATCCTGCGGGGCAGCAGGGATGTCTGAACAGGTTTCTCCGGACGCTACCGGAGACACCCTGACAGAGTTATTGACGCCCGACTGGGGCTTTTTCATCCGTTCGTCCAAACGGCATGAGGCATTTCATTCGGGGTTGCAAGAAGTCGAGGTGCATGGTTCCGAATCGTTCGGAACCCTGTTTCGGCTCGACGGTCATTTCATGACATCGGAAAAGGACGAGTTTTTCTATCACGAGAATCTCGTCCATATGGCAGCCATTACGCACGACGCACCGCGCCGCGCGCTCATCGTCGGCGGCGGCGACGGCGGTTCGGCTGAGGAATTGTTCAAACATCCAAGCATCGAACACATCACCCTGGTGGAAATCGACCAGGCGGTCGTCGATATCGCCCGCCGCTATTTGCAGCGCGTGCATCACGGCAGCCTCGACGATTCTCGGTTGACGTTGAAAATCGAGGATGGTTTCGCTTACATCAAAGCCAGCGTCGAGCCGTTCGATCTGATCGTGCTCGACCTGACCGATCCGGGTGGCCCGTCGACTCTGCTCTACACGCCGGAGTTTTACCGTGCCTGTGCTGCCCGTCTGGGCGAGGACGGCATCATGACGCTGCACATCGCCAGCCCACTTGCCAACCCGGCGCAAATCCGTGAAACGCTGCTGCGGCTGCGTGAAGCCTTCAACCACGTCGTCCCCTACCTCACGTCGATCCCGCTCTACGGCGGGCTGTGGCTGATGGCGTTCTGCTCGCAACGCGCCGACCCGCGCAAACTGACCATGGAAGCCGTCGAGGCACGACTGCAAGAGCGCGGCATCCGGCATCTCCAGTACTACAACGGAGCCATGCACGGCGCGGCGCTGGCGCTACCGAATTTCGTGCGTGCCTTGGTGGAGTAGGCGTTTACGCGCAACCATTGATGAAGCGTGAGCTACGGGAACGGCTGCGCTGCATGCTTTACACGTAAGTTTTACCATGTGTCAACATGAATCACACATGCTCATTATCTCAATCACTCTTCCGGAGTCAGTATTACGATGATTAAGCAAATTTCAAATATAAACATGGATATATATTTTGAACTTTCCGATTTATACGAGGAAGAATTTGCGCCTTTGACGGGGGCGAAAAGAAATGGAAACGGCCATTATCCCGTTTCCACCCCCATCAACAAAACCCATATAGGGTATATTATTTTTAATGCCAATGAGAAAATCGGCTTTATAGTCATAAATATTGAAAAAGAGCCTTATGATATTTGTGAGTTTTTTATCCTAAAAAAATATAGAAATCAGGGGCTTGGGCAAAGACTGGCTTTTACGGTTTTTGACGCACATAACGTTAACTGGAGCGTTAAGCAACTCTACAACGCGGAACAAGCGCGCGCCTTCTGGATAAAAGTTATCAGCAAGTACACAGAAGATAACTATACAGAGCAATTGTATGAAGATAAAAAATGGGGGAAAGTATATATTCAGTTATTTTCCTCCAAAGAAAAGTGCCCATGCGAATAGGGCTTGGTTAGTCGGCCCTGAACAATAGCAGGTGTAGCCCAAGCGTACCCGTGGCGGAGATGGTCACGAGGGGCTTGATGGTCACTCGTAGGAGCGCGATTTATCGCGCCCAAATTGCGGCGCTCGTGCGTGAGTTGGTGGCGTTGAAATCGTAGATTATTGAACATGTACGGCAACTTGCCGTATAATGCTGGCAGGAGGGTCTCATCATGCCTGCGACGACTGCCACCGCCCGTCTCGAAGCCAGGATCAGCACCGAGTTGCATTCGATGCTCAAGCGTGCTTCAGAGCTTCAAGGCCGAACCATGACGGATTTC
>WRNU01000092.1 GCA_009776435.1 Betaproteobacteria bacterium
GTGGCGTTGAGGCTGGCGGCGCGGTCCCTGGGCGCAATCACGGCATGCGCGCCCGCCGCGTCCGCGACCCGCAGGCAGGCGCCCAGGTTATGCGGGTCCTGCACGCCATCGAGCACCAGCAAAAGCGCCGGTTCGGGGAGCGATGGAAGTGAGTCCAGCACCTCGTCGAGAACGATCATGCGCTGACGGGCATCAATGCGGGCAAGCACGCCCTGGTGACGGCGTGTGCCAACCAAGGCGTCGAGCCGTTCATTTTCGACGCGGGTCATTTTCACCCCGAGCGATTCGGCGAGATCGTGCACTTCACGCGCGCGCGCGTCATGACGCAGACCGGAAACATAAAGCTCGAACACGGACTCCGGATTACGCCGCAGCCGTCCCAACACGGCGTGAAAGCCGTAGATGAGGCGGCTCGGTTCAGCCACGGCGTTTACCCCCGCTTCTGACCTTTTTCTCATTTTGCTTCTTGTCGTTGCCCTTCTCTTTTCTCTTCGTCAGGGTTCGGTCTCGCTCGCGCTCGCGCTCGGTCTTGCCCTTGCGCTCGGTCGGTCGTGCCTCGCTTGCGAGCAGGCGGAAATCGATCTTGCTGGTTTCCAGGTCGGCGCGAATCAACAGCACCTGTACACGGTCGGAGAGACGGTAACGCACACGGGTGCGTTCGCCCATCAATTCATGGCGGGCTTCGTCGTAGTGAAAATAATCGCTGCCGAGATCGGAGACGTGCACCAGCCCCTCGACAAACACATCGTCGAGCGTCACGAACATGCCGAAAGGCACGACCGCCGACACGCTGCCGGAAAACGTCTCGCCGATACGATCCCGCATGTAATAGCATTTGAGCCAGTCCACCACGTCGCGCGTGGCCTCATCGGCGCGCCGTTCGGTCAGCGAGCAGGCCATGCCGATTTCCTCCCAGTTGCCGGGGCAATAGCGTTTACCCGCCAGCGCGGCCTTGATGGCGCGATGTACCAGCAAATCGGGATAACGTCGGATTGGCGAAGTGAAATGCGTGTAAGAGTCATACGCCAGTCCGAAGTGACCCACGTTGTCCGGGCTATAGACGGCCTGACGTAGCGAACGCAGCATGACCGTCTGCAACAATTGCGCATCCGGGCGCGCGCGCGTTTTTTCGAGCAGCGCCGCGTAATCCCTGGCGACCGGCGCATCGCCCCCGCCCAGCGTCACCCCGAATTCGGCGAGAAAACCGCGCAGTTTTTCGAGTTTCTCCGGAGACGGCCCTTCATGGATGCGATACAGGGCAGGATGATCGTTGCCGCGCAGAAAATCCGAAGCGCACACATTGGCCGCAAGCATGCACTCCTCGATCAGCCGGTGCGCGTCGTTGCGCACTTCGGGCACGATTTGCGCGATCTTGCCCGCTTCATCGAACTCCATGCGCGTTTCCGTGGTCTCGAAGTCGATGGCCCCGCGCCGGGCGCGCGCCTTCAGCAACGCGCGGAAGAGCCGGTCGAGTTCCTGGAGATGTGGGAACAAACGCCCAAGCGAGGCAATGGCTTCAACATCCTTCTCGTAGAGCGCCGCTGCAACCTGGTTGTAAGTCAGGCGCGCGTGGGAGAAGATCACAGCCGGATAAAAACGGTACGCCTTGATCTCTCCATGCGCGTTGACGTTCATGTCGGCCACCATGCACAGGCGTTTCACCTGCGGATTGAGCGAACACAGCCCATTGGAAAGCTTCTCCGGCAGCATGGGGATGACGCGCCGAGGGAAATACACCGAGTTGCCCCGCGCGCGCGCGTCGGCGTCGAGCGCGTCCCCCGATTCCACGTAGTGCGAAACATCGGCGATCGCCACCACCAGCCGCCAGCCCTTCCCGTTGCGTTCGCAAAAAACGGCATCGTCGAAATCGCGCGCCGTTTCGCTGTCGATCGTCACCAGGGGCAAGCCTGTGATGTCTTCGCGCCCGGCACGGTCTTTCCTGCGCACCGTATCCGGCACTTTGCGCGCTTGCGCGCGGGCTTCGGGCGAGAACTCGAACGGCATTTCGTGCTTGCGCAGGGCGATTTCGATTTCCATGCCTGGATCGGCATAGTGCCCCAACACTTCCACGATGCGCCCCACAGGCTGGGCGGTGCGCGTGGGCTGCCCGATCAGTTCCACCGTCACCACCTGTCCCGGCGTTGCCCGCCTGCCGCCGGGCGCAACGAGGATGTCCTGTGTCAGGCGCTTGTCTTCCGGCGTAACCACCCGAATGCCATGCTCATCGAGCACACGCCCGACGATACGCACGTTTGCGCGCTCCAGCACTTTCACGATCTTGCCTTCGGCGCGACCTCGCCGATCCTGTCCGGCAAGGCGCGCGATCACGCGGTCGCCGTGGAACACCTCGCGCATGGCCTTCGGCCCGAGAAAAATATCCTCTCCCTTGTCGTCGCGGATCAGGAAGCCGAAACCGTCCGGATGCCCCTGCACCCGGCCACGGATCAAATCCGCCTTGTCCGGCAGCAACCAGGCATCTCTCCGGTTGAGTATCACCTGTCCTTCGCGCAACATCGCGTGCAGTCGCCGCTCGAAAAATTCACGCTCATCGTCTCGGATATCGAGCGTGCGCACCAATGCGTCCAGCCCCATCGGCGCGCCCTCACGCTCCAGGATCTGCATGATGTACTCGCGGCTGGGCAGCGGTGAATCGTAGTTTTGCTTCTCACGGTCGAAAAAAGGATCGGCGCACCGAACCCTGCTCGATTCCATGTGGGTTTGTTTCTTGGTCATTGACTTTTTTCTTGTTGTCCGTATAGTGTCTGCCTCTTGCCCAGATGGCGGAATTGGTAGACGCGCTAGTTTCAGGTACTAGTGCCGCGAGGCGTGGAGGTTCGAGTCCTCTTCTGGGCACCAAACGGCAACTGATTGGAATCACTGTATAGCACAGTGCAACGCAGTGTTGCATAGCACAGCGAATAGAAAAAGGGCGCTCTAAAAGAAAAAGACCACCCTGAAGCGTCCTTTTTCAGGCCGAATCTTGAACACGGGTCTCGCTCGACTCCGCCGTTTATCGCGGAGACAAGCGCGAGAAAGCGTAACAGGGAGCCGAAGGCTCCCCAAGATTGTATCGAGGAATCCCCCGCCTTCAGGCAGGGGTGACTCAAAAAGCCGCGATCAGAAGTCGTGGCGGAATCCGACGGCGAGACCTCGGCGATAGCCCAGAGTCACGTCAGCATTGAGGTTGCTGGAGCCGACGCTGCCCACCTGAGAGTCGGTGTAAATACTACGGAACCCGCGATCCTTGTATGCGTCGTTATGCTGCTGCATCGCAAGCTGAGCGTACAGAATCGTGCGCTTGGAAAGGGCATGCTCGTAACCAATGGCCCATTGACCGATCTTTGCCCTGTCATCCATGCCGTCGTTGTAGCTGTTTTCTCTGGCATAGTTGTAGGAAGCCAGTATCGAATCGGTGGGAGTGATCTTGAAGGTCGCGCCGAGCATCGCCTGCTGGAGCTTGACATCCTTGTCGGTGGCCGTGGCAGCCTTCTTGGACACGCGCTGACCGATCATGGCGCCTACCTTGACAAAACCGAAGTCATACGACGCATACAGATCGTAGACATCAAGAGCTTTTATGTTGTTGGAATGAGCCATCTTTGCCTTGCCGCTGTGGTAGTTCGCTCCCACGAACAGCTTATCCCACTTGAAGGACGGCACGATTGCCCAAATCTGAACATCCCCGTCGTTTTCCAGCGCTTCATCGCCACCGCCAAAATCGAGGGGAGTGCCGCTCGCCCTCGCTCTCGTACCATTGAAGCTCCAGCCGGCGATNANGCTGAAACCGCCCCAGTTCGGAGAAATATAGGCAAGCAGGTTGTTNAGACGTTTATCCTGCAACAACACGTTGCCAGCGCTGCCGAGACCGTTCTTGCCGAAGGGGTCGACGTTGCCGGTGAGGACGTGTTGCGGGGAGTTCTGACGACCGAGGGCGATTGTTCCGAAGCTGCCCGTCAATCCGGCATAGGATTGGCGATTGGTCGTCTTCCACATGGCGCCCTGATCGCCATTCAGACCTTCCTCCAGCACGAACACGGCCTTCAGGCCGTTACCCAGGTCTTCCGTTCCCCTGAAACCGATACGGTTGGACTTGGAGATACCGGAGTCGATGGCGTTACGGCCCTTGACGCCATCCACGTCATTGCTGCCCAACGACGTAAAGCCAAAGTCGATCGTGCCATACAAGGTCACGTTCGATTGCGCGAAAGCCGGGGCAGACATCAAACTGGCGATAGCCAGCGCGATGAGTTTCTTTTCCATATGATTTTCCTCAAGTTGAATTGGCGCTCCCACCGACGGCAAAAGCCCAATAGGATATTCAGACTGAAAATTGGCACGCTTGCGGCAAAGCCAACGATGATCTGCGCAAGCCCTGAGACTGAAGCGCAAACCCGGCACACTGTAGCGTTGCATTGTTACAGTCCGATTAAACATGGCCGGACAGTCCGGGCCCGTCCAGATGCTTGACGCCTCGTTGAGATTCGATTTAGTCTATTAAACACATATGAATTGTGTGAGCCGCCAACCATGAAGCCTGAAACAGCCTGCATCCATGCCGTCAGGGATGAATCCCACTCTACCGGCGCGGTAACGGTTCCGATTTATCAATCCGCTACCTTTGCCCATCCTGGCGTCGGACACAGCACAGGATACGAATATTCCAGAACGCAAAATCCCACCCGCGAGCATGTCGAAAAGCTGCTTGCCGCGCTGGAAGGCGGCGTCGGGGCGTCCGCCTACGCAAGCGGAATGGCCGCCGTCTCCACGCTCATGGAATTATTCTCGCCCGGCGACGAAATAATCGTCACGGACGACCTGTACGGAGGCTCTATCCGTCTGTTCGATCATGTGTCCATAAAAAATGGCATTATCATACGATATGTCGACACCTCCAACTTGTCGGCGATCGAGGCCGCGATGACCGGAACGACAAAGGCAATATTCATTGAAACGCCTACGAACCCCATGATGAAAGTGACCGATATTGCGGGCGTAAAGGCGTTGATAAACAAGCGGGATATTCTTCTGATTGTGGACAACACATTTCTGACGCCGTATTTCTTCAATCCGATTGCGCTTGGCGCGGACATTGTCGTCCACAGCGGAACGAAGTATCTTGCCGGGCATAACGACACGCTGGCCGGTTTTCTCGTTACAAAATCGGCGGAAATCGGTGAAAGGCTGCATTTTTTGAAAAATACAATAGGTGGCGTACTGTCTCCTTTTGATGCCTTTCTGGTCACGCGCGGGATAAAGACGCTCGCCATTCGCATGGAAAAAGCCCAGAAAAACGCAATGGCTATCGCCCAATGGCTCAAGGAGCAACCGAAAGTCACAACGGTTCATTATCCCGGATTGCCCGAGCATCCGGCCTATGAGTTGTCCCGGCGACAGGCGCGAGGCTTTGGCGCGATGATCAGTTTTTCGACAGACAGCGTGGAAACCGCGCAAAACATCCTGAACAAAACGGAACTGATCCTGTTTGCCGAAAGCCTCGGCGGGGTAGAAACGCTGGTGACTTATCCGGTAACACAGACACACGCTTATGTGCCTGAAGCGGAACGCATGAAACGGGGGATAGACGACAAACTGCTTCGGCTCTCGGTCGGTATCGAGGCGGTGGAGGATATTATCGGCGATCTGGCGAGGGCGATGTAAATGAGTTACGACTTCGACAGCATCATCGACCGGCGTGGGACAAACTCCCTGAAATACGATTTTGCCCTCGAGCGGGGAAAACCGGAGGGTCTTTTGCCGATGTGGGTTGCCGACATGGACTTTTCCGCGCCGCCGGAAGTTTTGGCGGATATTCAAAAAGTCGTCAGCCGTGGGATACTCGGTTACAGCGAAGCGAAGGACGACTATTACGCTGCGGTCGCAGATTGGTTTGGCTCGCGTTTTGGCTATCACGTAACGCGACACGAAATCATCAAGACGCCTGGAATTGTTTTTGCGTTGACGCAGGCGGTTCGCGCCTTGACCGAACCGAACGAAGCCGTGATGATTCAGACGCCAGTCTATTACCCGTTCTTTGAGGTTGTCCGCACCAACGGCAGAAAACTGGTGACCAATCCGTTGCTATATGCGGATGGACGCTATTGCATTGATTTCGAGGATTTCGAGCGCAATATCGCGGACTACGGCGTAAAGCTGTTCATTTTGTGCAGCCCGCACAACCCGGTCGGCAGGGTGTGGACGCAAGAAGAGTTGGAAAGGCTGAACGGCATTTGCGTGAAGCGAGGCGTGATCATCGTATCGGATGAGATTCACTGTGATTTCGTCTGGTCGAAGCATCCGCATACCTGCTTTGGACGGCTGAACGAAAACGCCATCATCGCTACTGCGCCCAGCAAGACCTTCAGTCTCTCCGGTTTGCAGACTTCCAACCTCTTTGTCAGGAATACGGATTTGCTGAACAGGCTGAAAACCGAAATCGGCCGCAGCGGCTATAGCCAGTTGAACACGCTCGGCCTTGTCGCCTGCCGAAGCGCCTACACGAAGGGCAGGGCGTGGTTGGAGGAATTGCATGCGTACCTGGCGGAAAACATACGGATCACGCGGGAATTTCTGGCTACCCGGATACCGAAAATCCGACTCGTGGAGCCGGAGGGAACCTATCTCCTCTGGCTGGATTTTTCGCAATACGGGTTGACGCAGGACGAACTCGACCGTCGCATCACGGAAGGCGCAAAGCTATGGCTCAGTAGCGGTACGATATTCGGCGCGGACGGCAAGGGGTTTCAGCGTATCAACATCGCTTGTCCGAAGGCAACGCTGGTTGACGCGCTTGGCAGGCTGGAAAAAGAATTCACCCAATAGATCAAGGAACATCGATGAAGGTCTCTACAAGAGGAAGATACGCACTGCGAATGCTGCTGGATTTGGCAGAGCATAAGAGTGAAGGTCGTATCACGTTGAATGATATAGCACAGAGGCAAGGTATCTCAAGAAAGTATCTTGAGCAGATTATTTTGCTGCTTAATAAATCGGGTATGCTGCGAACGACTAGGGGATATCAGGGAGGGTATGCGCTTGCAAAAGAACCGGATCAATATACGGTAGGTCAAATCCTGAGAGTCACCGAGGGAAAGCTTTGTCCGGTCGCCTGTATGAAAGATGAACCGAACCAGTGTGAGCGCAACCGTTTCTGTAAAACGCTTCCCGTATGGCAAGGTTTGGGAAATGTGATGAATGCGTATCTCGACGGTATTACCCTCCAGACGATACTCGACGATAACAAAACCAGGGACGCGGATGAATACACTATTTAGCAAAGTCGCATGACAGATTCTCGTATTCCGGCGACTCCCAAAGTGAAAATATTCCTTCTGAAGACCGGAAGAGGGTCCCCGACGCTACCGATCCGGCAGAAATGACTGCAACAACTCATTCAGAAACCGCTGCCCCCTCGCCGTGGGGCGCAGACGATCCGCGTCGGACGCGAGCAGCAAGGCGCGGCGAGCCTGTTCCAACTGTTCGGCAATCACTTCCAGCGGCAGGCCGGTTCGCTCGGTGAAAAGCGTGGCGGGCACGCCGTTGGAGAGACGCAAGGCGTTCATCATGAATTCAAACGGCAACTCCTCCGTGCCTACGGTACGCCGTTCCTGGATGAAACCGGACTCGTACTTCGTCGCCCCTTCCAGATAACGGGCAGGGTGCTTGTGGCGCATCTCGCGCACGATGCCTTTGGGCGTCATCAGCTTGCCGTGCGCGCCGGGGCCGAGGCCGAGGTAGTCGCCGAAATGCCAGTAATTCAGGTTATGCCGACACTCACAGCCGACGCGGGCAAAGGCGGAAACCTCGTAATGTTGAAAACCCGCATCGGCAAGCCGATCTCCGATCGTCTCCTCCATCTCGGCGACGGCGTCTTCGTCGGGCAGATCATTGGGCGGATCGAACGCAAACGGGGTATTGGGTTCCACGGTGAGGTGATAACAGGAAAGATGCTGGGCGCCGCTACCGAGCGCGATTTCCAGATCGGCCAATGCCTGCGCGGGTGTCTGCCCCGGTAGCGCGTACATCAGATCGACGTTCACCTGCCCGAAATGCGCAAGCGCCACCTCCAGCGCCCGGTGCGCTTCGCGCCCGTCGTGGATACGGCCAATGCGGGCAAGCAGGCCGTCATCGAAACTCTGCACGCCGAGCGAGAGCCGTGTGACGCCCGCCGCGCAATAATCGCGGAAGCGCGAACTTTCCACGGTTCCCGGGTTCGCTTCCAGCGTGATTTCGATTCCCGGCTCGAACGGCAATCGCGTGCGCAGGGCATCGAGCAGCTTTTCCAGCGTGGTGGACGGCAGCAAGCTTGGTGTGCCGCCGCCAATGAATACGCTATGGATGCTCCGTCCCGCGATCTGCGGCAAGGCTGTTTCCAGATCGGCGAGCACGGCTTCGCCCCAGGCCGCAAACGGGAGGTCGCCGACACCGTCGCGCGGCGCGTGCGAATTGAAATCGCAATACGGGCACTTGCGCACGCACCACGGAAAATGCACGTAGAGCGCGAGCGGCGGATCAATCATGGCTCCCTCGTCATTCTGCGCGAAGCGAAGTCGCTTCAATCCACACACCGCATGGATCCTGCGACTTCGCGCAGGATGACAAGCGGTGGATTCAAAATTAAACAGACGTTCTGATCAGATAATCGAACGCAGACAAACTGGCCTTTGCCCCTTCCCCCATTGCGATGATGATCTGCTTGTAGGGAACCGTCGTGCAGTCCCCGGCGGCGAAGACGCCGTGCGCGGAAGTCTGTCCGCGTGAATCGATCGTGATTTCGCCGAATCGGGTCACGTCGAGCGTTTCCCTGACGAAATCGGTATTCGGCAAAAGACCGATCTGCACGAAAATGCCTTCGAGATCGAGCCTGTGACTCTCGCCCGAAGTACGATCCCGATAGACGAGGCCATCGACCTTGTCCGTGCCGGTGACTTCGGTCGTCTGGGCATGCCGGATGATCGTCACATTGGGAAGACTGGCCAGTTTCGTTTGCAACACCGCATCGGCCCGCAGATCCGGGTCGAATTCGATCAGGGTCACATGGGCAACGACCCCGGCAAGGTCGATGGCCGCCTCCACGCCGGAATTGCCGCCGCCAATGACCGCCACGCGCTTGCCCTTGAAGAGCGGGCCGTCACAGTGCGGGCAGTAAGCCACGCCCCTGGCGCGGAACTCCCTCTCGCCGGGCACATTCATCTCGCGCCAGCGCGCGCCGGTCGCCAGAATCACGCTCCTCGCTTTCAGAACCGCGCCGCTTTCGAGGTGCACCTCGGCGAGCGCGCCGGGCTGCGGCGCCGGGATGAGGCGAGTGGCTTTTTGATGAGCAATCATATCAACGTCATATTGACGAACATGTTCCTCGAGCGCGGCAGCCAGCTTCGGTCCCTCGGTTTCCCTGACTGAAATAAAGTTTTCAATGGCGAGCGTATCGAGCACCTGCCCCCCGAAACGCTCGGCGACGATGCCGGTACGGATACCCTTGCGCGCGGCATAGATGGCCGCCGCCGCCCCCGCAGGCCCCGCGCCGACGACGAGCACGTCAAACGGATCCTTGGCGGAGATGATCGAAGCCGCCCCCGCCGCCGCGTCCGGATCGACCTTGGAGAGAATCCCGGCAAGTTCCATTCGGCCCTGATCGAACGGCTGACCGTTGAGGAAAACATTGGGCACGGCCATGATTCCCCGCGCTTCCACCTCGTCCTGGAACAGCGCCCCGTCGATCATCACATGACTGACGCCCGGATTCATCACCGCCATCAGGTTGAGCGCCTGCACCACGTCCGGGCAATTGTGGCAGGAGAGCGAAACGAACGTCTCGAAACGCAACGTCCCTTTCAGGGCGCGAATCTGCGCGAGCGTTTCAGGCTCGGCCTTGGGCGGATGACCGCCGGTTTGCAGCAGGGCGAGGATGAGCGACGTAAATTCGTGCCCCATCGGCAACCCCGCAAAATGGATGCGCGGCGACTCTCCCAGGCGGGCAATGCCAAAAGACGGACGGCGCTCGAATTGCCCGTCCTCGCGCGCGCTCACCTTGTCGGCGAGCGCCGCAATCTCGCGGATCAACTCGCGCATCTCGCGGGAAGTCTCACCCTCGTCGAGAGAAGCCACCAACTCGATGGGTTGGACGATCTTTTCCAGGTAAGCCTGCAATTGAGTCTTGATATTGTCATCGAGCATGATGAATTCCTTGCGGGAAGTTGAGGTTGGGGCGGGTTTGAGTCACCCCGGCCTGAAGGCCGGGGATTTCTCGATACGGTCTTGGGGAGCCTTCGGCTCCCTGTTACGCTTTGTCTCGCTTGACTCCGCCATAAATGGCGAGGATTGCGCGAGACCCGTGTTCAAACCCGCCCGGACAGTGGCCGAAGGTCCGCTGCCCGGACGGACGACATGGCGCGTCAGATTTTTCCAACGAGATCGATGGAAGGTGCGAGCGTTTTATCGCCTTCCTTCCATTTGGCCGGGCAGACTTCGCCCGGATGGGCGGCAACGTACTGCGCGGCCTTCACCTTGCGCAGCAATTCTTCCGCGCTACGGCCGATGTTACCGGCATTGATCTCGATGATCTGTATCTTGCCGTTCGGGTCGACCACGAAAGTGCCGCGCTCGTCCAGGCCGACCCCCTCGATGTAGACACCGAAGTTCTTGCTGATGACGTGGGTGGGATCGCCGACCAGCGGGTATTCGATCTTCTTGATCGTCTCGGAAGTGTCGTGCCATGCCTTATGGGTGAAATGCGTATCCGTTGACACCCCGAAGATTTCCACGCCCATCTTCTTGAATTCCGCGTAGTTGTCGGCCAGATCGCCCAGTTCGGTCGGGCAGACGAACGTGAAGTCAGCCGGATAGAAGAAGAAAACCACCCACTTGCCCTTGATGGTGTCATCCGAGACTTCGATGAACTTGCCGTTCTGGTAGGCCGTGGCCTTGAACGGGAGAAC